>NZ_JBAURZ010000352.1:0-18274 GCF_049581445.1 Paraburkholderia sp.
CCCACGGTAAGCTGACCGTGACCGCCGCGGCGCTTGACCTCGAGGTCGGCGGCAAAGCGGGTCAACTCGGCCAGCGCGCGGCGGGCATAGGCGAGGGTGACCACGCCCAGCGGCGTGGGTGTCATGCCGCGTGCGTTGCGCTCGAACAGCAGAAAGCCAAAGGCTTCTTCGATGTCGCCCAGCATGCGCGAAGCGCTAGGCTGGGCCACATTGACGGCATCGGCGGCCTGGTGGAGGTTGCGCGCGTCGTCTAATGCGACCAGCAGCGCGAGATGCTTGAATTTGAGCCGGTTGACGAGGGCGACGGTTGCTGCGTTCTGGCTCATGGTGATCAACGATGTGACTCGGTTGCGGTGCGGGTGCGATCCGGTTTCTGGATCACCCAATCTTAACAACGGATTGAAATGCTATCGATCCAGGAATTATAGTCGCTCCACACGCTTCCCTTAGAGAGCGCCCCCGGCGAACAGCCGGCTATGTTTGGAGACAGGTCGCAATGGAGACAATCGCTTTCCGCATGGTGCTTAACCCCGGCATGCGCGAAGAATACGAGCGCCGGCACACGGAGATCTGGCCTGAGCTCGTTGACGCACTGCACAACGCGGGCGTTCGCGATTACCGGATCTTTTTCGACCCGGATACGAATCATCTCTTTGCCATACTCTCGCGCAACAGCGATCACACGATGGACCGTTTGCCCGAACTCGAAGTCATGCGCAAATGGTGGGATTACATGGCCGACATCATGCAGACTGCGCCGGATCACACACCGTTGCAGCAGGCGCTCGAACCGGTGTTCCATTTCAATTCGCTGAGCTGACCGACATTCAATGGACGGAGACTGTCCCATGCAAGTTGTCGACCCGCATATTCACCTGTGGGACCTGAAAACGCACCACTATCCGTGGCTCGCCAATCCGGGCGTGTCGTTTGTCGGCGATGCGCGCGATTTGAAGCACGACTATCTGCTCACCGATCTGCTGGGCGAAGCCGGTGAGATCGAGATTCTCAAAGTCGTGCATGTTGAAGCGAATCACGATCCAGCTGATCCGGTGGAAGAAACGCGCTGGTTGCAGGGCATCGCGGATCAGCCAGATGCGCGCGGCATGCCCAATGGCATCGTAGCGGGCGTAGACCTCGCGGCGGCGAATGCGCCTGAAGTGCTCGAAGGGCATGCGTCGTTCGCCAACACGCGCGGCGTGCGGCAAATCCTGAATGTGCATGAGAACAAGCTGTACGACTATATCGGCCGGCATCTGATGCGTGATGCGACGTGGCGCGAGCATTTCGCGCTGCTGCGCCGCCACGACATGTCGTTCGACATGCAGCTTTACCCGTCGCAGATGGAAGAGGCGGCAGCGCTGGCCCGCGCCCATCCTGATACGCCGTTCATTGTCAATCACGCGGGTATGTTCGTGGATCGCAGCAGCGTGGCCGGCTACCGTGCCTGGCGCGACGGCATGCGCCTGCTGGCTGGCTGCGCGAACGTGTCGGTGAAGATCAGCGGTCTGGCGATGTTCGATCATCAATGGACTGTGGAAAGCCTGCGTCCATATGTGCTGGAGACAATCGATACATTCGGCGTCGAGCGCGCGATGTTCGCTTCGAACTTCCCGGTCGACCGCCAGTTTGGTTCGTATGAAAAGCTTTGGCATGCGTACGCGTCGATCGTCGCCGATGCCAGCACCGCCGAAAATGACGCGCTGTTTCGCCGTAACGCGGAACGTGTCTACAGGATCTGAGCAAACTGAGTTGAAAGAACCAAGTTGAGGAAGCTGAACTGAGGAAGCCGGGGCCCACGAGGCGCCGGTGCAGCATCCCCGATGAATCGCGGCGCGATGATGACGTGACGACGCCGCACGATGTAGGAGACAGGCAGTGCAGGAACAGACAACCGCTGCGCCCCGGCTGGAACTGCGGCATGCGAGCAAATCGTTTGGCAGGGTTCGCGCGTTATCGGATGGCGATCTCTCGTTACGCCCGGGCGAGGTGCATGCACTGCTCGGCGAAAACGGCGCGGGCAAATCGACCCTCGTCAAGATTCTCGCCGGCGTGCATCAGCCGGATTCGGGCGAGCTTCTGGTCGACGGCGTGGCCCGCACCTTTGCGACGCCCGCCGAGGCGCGCGACGCCGGTCTGGCGGTGATCTATCAGGAACCGACGCTGTTCTTCGATCTGTCGATTGCCGAGAACATCTTCATGGGACGGCAGCCGGTGGATCGTGTCGGCCGCATCCGTTACGACGCGATGCGCAGCGAGGTCGACGGCCTGCTGGCGTCGCTGGGCGTGGATCTGCAAGCGGATCAACTGGTGCGTGGGCTTTCGATTGCCGACCAGCAGGTGATTGAAATTGCCAAGGCACTGTCGCTGAACGCGAATGTGCTGATCATGGACGAGCCGACTGCCGCGCTCTCGCTGACCGAAGTGGAGCGGCTCTTTGCGATCGTGCGCAAACTGCGCGAGCGCGACGTGGCGATCCTCTTTATTACCCACCGTCTCGACGAAGTATTCGCGCTGACGCAGCACGTCACCATCATGCGCGATGGCGCAAAAGTGTTCGATGCGCCGACCGCGGAGATGACCACCGCGTCGATTGTGGCGAAGATGGTCGGGCGGGATCTGGAAACCTTCTATCCGAAAGCGGATGTCGTGCCGGGCGAAGTGCGCCTCGCGGTGCGTGGTCTGACGCGCATTGGCGTGTTCAAGGATATTTCCTTCGAAGTGCGCGCGGGTGAAATCGTCGCGCTGGCGGGTCTTGTCGGTGCAGGGCGCAGCGAAGTGGCGCGTGCCATCTTCGGTATCGATCCACTGGATGCGGGCGAAGTCTGGATCAATGGCAAGCAACTCGCCACGGGAAAACCGGCGACGGCGGTGCGGGCAGGTCTCGCGCTGGTTCCCGAAGACCGTCGCCAGCAGGGACTCGCGCTCGAACTGAGCATTGCCCGCAATGCGTCGATGACCGTGCTCGGGCGTCTCGTCAAACACGGTCTCATCTCCGCGCGCAGCGAAACGCAACTGGCGTCGCAGTGGGGCACCCGTTTGCGCCTGAAGGCCGGCGACCCGAATGCGCCGGTCGGCACGCTCTCGGGCGGCAATCAGCAAAAGGTCGTGCTCGGCAAATGGCTCGCCACGGATCCGAAAGTGCTGATCATCGACGAACCGACGCGCGGTATCGACGTTGGCGCCAAGGCGGAGGTGTATAGCGCGCTGGCCGAACTCGTCACGGGCGGCATGGCGGTGCTGATGATCTCGAGCGAACTGCCGGAAGTGCTCGGCATGGCCGACCGGGTTCTGGTCATGCATGAAGGCCGCATCAGCGCCGATATTTCACGCGCGGATGCCAACGAAGAACGCATCATGGGCGCCGCGCTCGGCCAGCCCGTGACCTCACTAGGGCATGCCGCATGATGCGCCAATCTCATACTCATCCCCATCCAGCGCCGGTGCAGCCACCCGTCGCTGGCGGCACGTCCGCGAAGTCCGGCGGCCTGGTGTCGACGATTGCGAAAAGCCGTGAAACGACGCTGTTTGTCGTGCTGATACTGCTGATCGTCGGCACGGGCCTCGCACGGCCCGCGTTTCTGAATCTGCAAAACCTGCGTGACGTGCTGCTCAACGTATCGATCATCAGCTTGCTGACGGCCGGCATGACGGTGGTGATTTTGATGCGCCATATCGATCTGTCGGTGGGCTCGACGGTCGGGATCAGCGCCTATGCAGTCGGCAGTCTGTACGTTGCCTTTCCGCATATGCCGGTGATTGTGGCGCTGTTCGCGGGGCTTGCGATTGGACTTGTGGCGGGCGGCATCAATGCACTGCTGGTGGCTGTGGGACGCGTGCCATCGCTCGTTGCCACGCTGTCGACGCTGTATATCTTCCGTGGCGCGGATTACGCCTGGGTGCATGGCGGGCAGATCAACGCCACCAGTTTGCCGGACGCCTATTCGAAGCTGGCGACCGGCGTCATCTTTGGCATCCCAAACCTGGCATTGATCGCACTCGTGGTGCTGCTCGGTCTCGCGTTCTATTTGAAGCAGTTTCGCGCCGGCCGCGAGCATTACGCGATCGGCTCGAATCCTGAAGCCGCGCGCCTTGCCGGGGTGAACGTGGAGCGGCGCGTGATGTCGGGCTTTTTGCTGTCCGGCGCGATTGCGGGGTTTGCAGGCGCGTTGTGGCTCGCGCGCTTCGGGACCGTGGATGCCAGCACGGCTAAAGGTATCGAACTGCAGGTGGTCGCGGCGGCGGTGGTGGGCAGTGTGGCGATTACGGGCGGTGTCGGGACCATTCTCGGCGCGACGCTCGGTGCGCTGGTGCTAGGGGTGATCAGCATCGCGCTCGTCGTGCTGCGCGTGTCGCCATTCTGGGAGCAGGCTATTCAGGGCGCATTGATCGTCGCCGCCATCGCGGCCGACACGCTGCTGGCCCGCTCCGTTGCTAAACGCATGATGAGGAAACGCGATCATGGCTAAACCCGATTCCGCCTTGCTGACCCGCAAGCGCGAAACGCCGATGCGCTGGGAATTCTTGCTGGTGATCGTGCTGGTGTTGTCGTTGGTGCTGGGCCGCGTGCTTTCGCCGGTGTTTCTGACCGGTGGGAATATCACCAACGTCCTCGCCGACATGACGGAAATCGCGTTGATGGCGCTGCCGATGACCATGATTATCGTGGCCGCCGAAATCGATTTGTCGGTGGCCTCGGTGCTCGGTGCATCGAGTGCATTGATGGGCGTGCTTTGGCATATGGGCTTGCCGATGCCGCTGGTGATCGTGCTGGTACTGGTAGTGGGCGCGCTCGCCGGTCTGCTGAACGGCCTGGTGATCGTCAAGCTGAATCTGCCTTCGCTGGCGGTGACAATCGGCACCCTGGCGCTATTTCGCGGGCTCGCCTATGTGCTGCTCGGCGATCAGGCGGTGGCCGATTTTCCGGCGGGCTATACGGCTTTCGGCATGAACAATCTCGGACCGACATTCATTCCGCTGCCGTTTGTGATCGTGATCGTCGCTGCGGTGGTGTTTACCGTGCTGTTGCAGGCCACCGCGTTCGGCCGCAGTCTGTATGCGATTGGCGCCAACCCGACCGCCGCCACGTTCTCCGGCATCGAAGTGGCGAAGATCCGTCTGCGTCTGTTCGTCCTGTCCGGCGTAATGAGCGCGCTGGCCGGCGTGGTCTATACGCTGCGCTTCACCAGCGCACGGGGCGACAACGGTGAAGGCTTCGAACTGTCGGTGATTGCAGCGGTGCTGTTTGGCGGCGTGAGCATCTTCGGCGGGCGCGGTTCGATGATTGGCGTGTTGTTGTCGCTGCTGATCATCGGTGTGCTGAAAAATGCGCTGACACTGGATGACGTGTCGAGCGAAACGCTCACCATCGTCACAGGTGTGCTGTTGCTGGCCTCGGTGCTGATTCCGAATCTGGTGGCCCGCTGGCGCGCGATGCGCGACCGGCGTTTTATTGCGAAGTCTGCTGCATCCTAGCCGTGCGAAACCCGCACGTGTGCCGTTCCTGATATCAACAACCCGGACGTTCTAACGTCCGACTACTAACCCAGGAGACACTTCATGTTCAAACCCCTACGCCAGGCCGGAGCCGCCGCGCTCTGCGTTGCGCTGCTCGGCATCAGTTGCGCCGCGAGCGCAGCCGATATCAAAAGCGGCCTGAAAATCGCGTTCATCCCGAAGCAGATCAATAACCCGTATGAGGTGATCGCCGACGACGGCGGTATGACCGCGATCAAGGAGTTTGGCGGCATCGGCAAGGTGGTGGGCCCGTCGGATGCGGGCGCGTCGTCGCAGGTGCAGTACATCAATACGATGATCACGCAGCATCAGGATGCAATCGTGATTGCCGCCAATGATGCGAATGCGGTGGTGCCTTACCTGAAAAAGGCCATGTCGCAGAACATCAAGGTGGTGACCTTCGACTCGGATACGGCGCCTGACGGTCGTCAACTGTTCGTGAACCAGGCGAATGCGGAAGGCATTGGCCGCGGCCAGATTCAACTGGTGGCGAAGCTGATGGGCGGTGAGGGCGAGTTTGCAATTCTGTCGGCAACACCGAACGCCACGAACCAGAACACCTGGATCAAGTGGATGCAGGAAGAGCTGAAGAAGCCTGAGTACTCGAAGATGAAGCTGGTGAAAATTGCCTACGGCAATGACGATGACCAGAAGTCGTTTGTCGAGACCCAAGGCTTGCTGCAAGCGTATCCGAACCTGAAGGCGATCATTGCGCCGACCACGGTGGGTATTGCCGCGGCCGCGCGTTATATCTCGTCGTCGTCGAGCAAGGGCAAGGTTGATGTGACGGGCCTCGGCACGCCGAACCAGATGCGCGCGTTCGTCAAGAACGGCACGGTGAAGGCGTTCCAGTTGTGGGATCCGAACCAGCTTGGTTATCTGGCTGCATATGCAGCAGCGGCACTGGCCTCGGGCACGATTACGGGCAAGGAAGGCGAGTCGTTCGATGCCGGCAAGCTGGGCAAGCGCACGATCGGACCGAAGGGCGAAATCATTCTTGGACCGCCGACGACGTTCGATTCCAGCAATATCGACAATTTCAATTTCTGAGTTATCTGAACGCTGCATGAAGCCCCTTGGAACGCGTATTCAAGGGGCTTTTTCTTGCAAGTCAGCCATCGTGAGAGGGCGTCCCGGCGAGAGCAGTGTCCGCCGGCCCCCACCCTGAGATGTTCAGGTAATAGTGGGTCGAGCGGCCTGCACCGACCTTGCGCAGTAGCCCCAAGTCCTCGAGTTCGATGAGTTCACGCGAGGCCGTGGCCCGCGAAGTGCTGCCAATGCTCTCGTACTTTTTGGTGCTCATGCCCCCATCGAATCCCTTGGGACCGGCATCGAGCAGAAGGTTGACGACTTTGCGTTGTCGAGTCGTGAGTACTTTGTCCTGATGGTTCATCCAGAATAGGGCTTTACCCAGCGCGGCGTCCACGGCACTGGACGCCTCTTCGCAGGACACCCGCACCTGTTCCACGAACCACAGAACCCATTCGGTCACGTCTAGCTCGCCATGTTGGGCGCGCTCCAGTTGCTCGTAATAGTCGCGTCGTTTTTCAAGCAAGCGCTGTGAGGTTCGAATCAGGCGGCTGACCTCGCCGCTGTCGCGTGCCAGCACAAGGTCAATGAGAACTCGACCGATGCGACCATTCCCATCCTCAAAAGGATGGATCGTTTCGAACCAAAGGTGTGCGAGTGCCGCTTTGACCAGACTGTCGTGCTCGGTCGTAGCGTTGAACCAGTCCAGGAACGTCTGCATTTCGGCCGGGACGCGAGCCGATGACGGGGCCTCGTAGTGGACTCTTTCGCGCCCGACGTGCCCGCTGACGATTTGCATCGGCTCGGCATGCTCGCGGTAGGCCCCGACAAGAATTTTGACCATCCCTGAATAGCCGGTAGGAAAGAGCGCCGCTTGCCAGGCACACAAACGCTCGTGTGTGAGCTGGGCTTCTCTTTGCCGCACCGCGTCATCCATGATATCGAGCAGGCCTTCGACGCTTCGGGGCGCATTGGGGCCATCCTGATTCCCGACACCTAAACGCCGTGCCACGGACGAGCGCACTGCGGTGAGGTCGATGCGTTCGCCCTCGATGGCGGCCGTCGCAACGGCATCCTGGCTCCAGGCCTCGGCGGCGAGTTCGAGGCGCTGTTCGAAGCCTAGACCCGCCAGCTTGCCTTCAACGATGCCCTGAACTCTGTGCGCACGGGCGAGTTCGCCACCGACGCGAACGGCGTCGTAGTGCATCCGTGGCCACGTTGGGGCTTGCCAGATGAGTGTTGGAGTCGGTGGCATGGTGTTGAATGAGCGTAGAGGCGATTGTGGGTTCTATTCGACTCGCATTTTGAGTCGAATAAGTATAGCTGACTGTGAGGCGATTGAACGCCTAATCGACTCAAATCATGAGCTGATATTTACACGCCTTGAGGACCCAATTGCTTTTGTTCTTTGGAGCGTCTTTTTGCATCCGTTAGGGTCAGGTTGTATGGCAAAATCTAAAACTAGGGTAAACGACTAGTCATCACATTGTGACGCTATATGCAGATAAATTGCGCGTAAAGTCGCCAAAACTACCTAACGCATTCAATCATGACAAGGCTCCATAAATACCACCTGTAATGTTGCTTGACAACTATTCCACCGGTTGATTATCTTGGCGTCCATGGTGAGATCCAACACGGCCGTCTGCGCAAAAGACGAGCGCCGTGCGCACCGCAAGACACTGCGCGCCAGGAGACGGCGGCAAACTGGAGGAGCAAATGGGCAAGGTAAGAGGCATGCGCTGGTGGATGATCGGACTCGTCACGTCCGGCCTGATCGTCAACTACATCGCGCGTAATTCGCTCGCCGTCGCGGCGCCTGAGATGAACCGGCTGTTGAGCATCTCGACGGCGCAGTACTCGTATATCGTCGCGTCGTTCCAGGCCGCTTACATGGTGATGCAGCCCGTCGCGGGCTACGTGCTCGACGTGGTCGGCACCAAAATCGGCTTCGCGCTTTTCGCCATCGCGTGGTCCGGCGCCTGCATGCTGCATGGCACTGCCAATGGCTGGATCTCGCTAGCGGTGTTTCGCGGCATGCTGGGGCTCACTGAAGCGGCCGGCATTCCGTCCGGCCTGAAGGCCACCTCCGAATGGTTTCCTGCCAAGGAGCGTTCGATTGCGACCGGCTGGTTCAATATCGGCTCGTCGATTGGCGCGGTGATCGCACCGCCGCTCGTGGTCTGGTGGGTCCTGCATGGCAACTGGCGCATGGCGTTCGTTTCGATCGGCGTGCTCGGCCTGATCTGGAGCGTGCTGTGGCTCCTGCTGTACCGCGCGCCGAAAGACCAGCCGCGTTTATCCGATACGGAACGCGACTACATTCTGGCAGGCCAGGAATCCAGGCATAAAACCTCAACCGCAGCCCGGCCGTCGTGGCGCGCCATTGTCAAGCGCCGTGCCTTCTGGGGCATCGCGATTCCGCGCTTTCTCGCCGAGCCCGCCTGGCAGACCTTCAACTTCTGGATTCCGCTCTATCTGGTGAGCGTGCGTCATATGAACCTGAAGGAAATCGCCATGTTCGCGTGGCTGCCGTTTCTCGCCGCTGATATCGGTTGCGTGCTGGGCGGCTATCTCGCGCCGTGGTATCAGAAACGCTTTAAAACTTCGCTGATCACTTCGCGCAAGCTGGTCGTGGTCACCGGTTCGCTGTGCATGATCGGACCGGCGTGCATTGGACTGGCCACGAGCCCGTATGTCGCCATTGCGCTCTTTTGTATTGGCGGCTTCGCGCATCAGACGCTTTCCGGCGCGTTGTATACGCTCGCTTCGGATGTGTTCGGCAAGAGCGATGTGGCCACGGCCACCGGGCTGACCGGCATGGCGGGTTACGCAGGTGCGACGCTGTTTTCGCTGGCGGTGGGCGTGGTGGTGGCCGTGGTCGGCTATGATCCTCTGTTCGTCGCGCTCGCCTGCTTCGATCTGATCGGAGCGGTGGTGGTGTGGTGTGTGCTCAAGGAGCCGGCTGAACCGCAACAACGTGCGGCCGACGCAGTGACGCACGTTGCCGACGCGGCGCGCGCTTAAAGTGGGGTGTCGCCGGTTGGCAACCGCCAGCCGGACGGCGGTAGTAGAAACGGAGAAAGGACAGGATGAGCAGGGAAGAGCAAACCGATAAGCAATCAGCCAAACCGTTCCGGCGGATTCTGTTGACGGGCGCGGCGGGCAATCTTGGCCGGCAATTGCGCGGCGCGCTGGCGCAATGGGCCGACGTGGTGCGCCTGTCCGATATCACGCCGCTCGGTGAAGCGGCCGCGCATGAAGAACACGTGGTGCTGGATCTCGCTGACCGCGCCGGTGTCGATGCGCTGCTTGAAGGGGTGGACGCAGTGGTGCATCTGGGCGGCATTTCCGTCGATGCACCCTTCGACGATCTGCTGCAAGCTAATATTCTCGGCGTGTACAACCTGTACGCGGCGGCGCAGAAGCATGGCGTCAAGCGTGTGCTGTTTGCGAGTTCCAACCATGCGGTCGGTTTTCATCCGACCACGAGCGTGCTCGATGCGGATTCGCCGCTGCGTCCGGATAGCCTGTATGGCGTGACGAAATGCTTTGGCGAATCGCTGTCACGCTACTACTTCGATCGCTTCGGCCTCGAAACCGTGTGTTTGCGAATCGGCTCGTCGTTTGAGGAACCGAAGAATCCGCGCATGCTCGTGACTTACCTGAGCTATCGCGACTTTATCGAACTGGTGCGCTGCTCGCTGTTCACGAATCGCGTCGGACACGCCATCGTCTACGGTGTGTCGAATAATCGCGTGCTGTGGTGGGATAACGCCAAGGCGTCCTACCTCGGTTATCGCCCGCAGGATAGTTCGGCCCAGTTTGAAGGGCGCTTTCCGGTGCAGGCTCCGACCAACGAACTCGATGATCCGGCCCAGCGTTTTCAAGGTGGGATGTTCGTCGTGGGCTTGCCGCAATCGTCGCGGTCTTCCTAGCCCTGAGCCCGCGGCTGGTCAGGTAAAACGCGCTTGTTTTACAAGCGCCGGCAAGCCGCGATCAAGCCTGCGTCGGCGCACCGCCGCGCGAAGCGCGGCGAATCACCTGCGGCGGTTGCCCAAAGGCACGCAGAAACGCCCGCCGCATTCTTTCCCGATCGCCAAAGCCGGTATCGCGAGCAACGATTTCGATGGGATGCAGACCGGATTCGAGCATTAAACGTGCGGCCTCGATGCGCAGATGCTCTACCGCCTTCGCAGGCGATTGCCCGGTCTCTGCGCGAAACGCGCGGCTAAACTGACGCGGGCTCAAATGGGCCGCTTCGGCCAACTGCTCAACCGACAACTCGGCCGCCAGATTCTGTTTCGCGAACGCGAGCGCAGACTGGATGCGATCGGAGCGCGGCTCAAGCTCGAGCAGCGCCGAAAACTGCGATTGACCGCCACTGCGACGGTGATACACCACCAGCTTCTTCGCCACGCTCCGCGCGACCTCTGCACCCACATCCTTTTCAACCAGGGCGAGCGCCAGATCGATACACGCTGTCATACCCGCTGATGTCCACACGGGCCCGTCGACGATAAAGATCCGGTCTTCCTCCACGTTCACCGCCGGGTAATCGCGCCGCAGACGCGGCGCGAAAAGCCAATGGGTAGTGGCGCGGCGCCCGTCGAGCAGGCCTGCTTGCGCCAGGTTGAACGCGCCGGTACAGGTGGACCCGATGCGCCGCGTGGTTTGCGCAGCGCGCTGCAAAAACGCAATCAGGGCCGCCGTCACGTCGATCACCTCGTTGTCGCCGACCACCAGCACGGTATCGAAGCGGCTGTCGTCGAATGCCTGTGTCTCGACGGCGAAGCCGGCTGAAGTTTGCACCGGGCCGCCGTGTTCGGAGAGCAGCGCGACTTCATACAAAGGCTTGTCGGCCGTCAGGTTGGCGAGTTCGAACACCGTCGTAACCGACAGGTTGATGACCTGGAAGCCTCGATACAGCACGATTCCGATGCGCAACATGACCGGCGGCTCCTGACAGGTTAGGCGAGCGTTTGCAGCGATGCGAACTCGGCGTCGGTCAGCTCGATCGTTGCGGCCGCAACGTTGTCGCGCAGATGCGGCCGGTTCGACGTACCGGGAATCGGCAGCATCACCGGGCTGCGTTTGAGCAGCCATGCCAGCGCGATCTGGCTTGCGCTCACGCCGCGTGCGGTGGCCATCTTGACGAGTGGGGAGTCTGTTTGCGTCAGGCTGCCCGCTGCAAGCGGATACCACGGAATAAAGCCGATGCCGTGTTCTTCGCAATAGTTTAAGACGTCTTCGCTGGCGCGGTCGGCGAAGTTGTAGCGGTTCTGCACCGTCGCAACCTTGAAGAATTTCGAGGCGGCCTTGATGTCTTCGACCGACACTTCGCTCAAGCCGGCAAAACGGATCACCCCGTCGTTCTGCAGCGAGCGGACCGCATCGAACTGCTCGTCGCTTGGCACATTGGGATCGATACGGTGCAACTGCCATAGCGTGATCTGCTCGACGCCCAGATTCTGCAGGCTCTTTTGCGCGCGTTGGCGCAGGTACTCGGGGTTGCCGTCCGGTTGCCAGCGATCCGGGCCAGCGCGACGCAGACCAGCCTTGGTGGCAATCATGACCTCGGAGTAGGGGTGCAGGGCTTCGCGGATCAGTTGTTCTGACACATCGGGGCCGTAGGAGTCTGCGGTGTCGATGAAATTGACTTCGTGCTCGGGCAGGCTTTGCAGCGTACGCAGGGCTTCCGAGGGGTCGTCCGGCGGTCCCCAGATACCGGGGCCAGTGATGCGCATGGCGCCATAGCCCAGCCGATGAATCTCCACTTCGCCACCCAGCTTGAAGATGCCCGATGCTTTTGCCGACGGTGTTGCCAGATCGCCCATGTCATGCGCTCCTGTATGAGGGGACTTGTAGGGATTACGAGTCTAGGGGAACACAGCCATCGTAGCCGTCGCAGCGTCGCGAATAAAGACGAGTGCGCCGGCTACATAATTTCTATCCCGCAAACAATCGCGTGATGCGATGTAATAGAGCGATCACCCGCTTAGGGATACGAACGGAAGCATCGGAGTCGTGAGCGCGTGCGCGCGTGCGCCGCCACAAGCATCGCTACCGCAGAATTCTGGAAAACAGCAAATGTTTGAAGCGCGCCACCGGTTGCGGATTGCGTTGTGCCTTGGACAACAAGAATGCGCCTTGCAGAGAGGCAACGATAAAACCCGCCACGTCATTGCAATCGAAGTCGGGCGGCAGTTCGCCGGCTTTGACCGCAGCGCTCAGGCAATACTCCAGACTCTTCTGGATTTCCGCAAAAATCTCGACGATGCGATGCCGAATGGGTTCGCTGTGATCGCTCGCCTCTAGCGCGAATTTGCCCAGCAGACAGCCGTTTCGCGTGTCGTTCTGACCGATGCGCTCCATATTCCAGTCGATATAGGCGCCAAGCCGATCGAGCGGCGCGATGGCGTCATTGCGCAGGGTATTGCGCAGCACGTCCGTGCCATTGGAGAAGTAGAGGTCGAGAATCTCCAGCCCGAACGCCTCCTTCGACGCGAAGTGGTTCGTAAACGACCCTTGCGGGACGCCGGCGGCTTGCACGATATCGCGCACGCTGGCGCCCGCATAGCCCCGCTCGTGGACCACTTTTAGGCCTTCGGTAAGGATTTTTCCGCGGTGAGAGGGTCTGGGCATGGTGATCAAATTGTACGGGCGTCCATATTCCTGCGTCAACGAATGCAATTTAATCTGCAGATGAATGGGCGTACAAGACCGTATTGACAGCCGGGAGATCCTTGACTTCTCCCTGTGCTTACATTTTAATACGGACAGTCGTATTGGTTTGGGGTATTGGCGGATACGTGATGCAGCCGTTCGCCATCCGGGACTTCCTCATCCGGACGCGATATCGAGGCGCAAGCAGGATTTCAAAGGAATCGGGATATGGACCGGCTGCAAGGAATGAAGGTATTTACGCGGGTTGTCGAGACGAACAGCTTTACGCGTGCTGCGGAAACGCTGGATTTGCCGCGTGCGTCGGTCACGACCATCATCCAGAACCTCGAGGCGCATCTGAAGGTGCGCCTTTTGCAGCGCACCACACGCCGCCTGAGTCTCACGGCGGACGGCGCGGCGTATTACGAGCGCTGCGTGCGGATTCTGGCGGATATCGAGGAGACCGAGAGTTCGTTGTCGCAGGCGCAGCGCGCGCCGCGCGGCAAGCTTAGGGTGGATATGCCCAGCGCGCTTGGCAAACTGGTGGTGATGCCGAAAATCGACGAGTTTCACGAGCGCTACCCGGATATCGATCTGATGGTCGGCTTCGGCGACAGGCCGGTGGATCTGATCCAAGACGGCGTGGATTGCGTGATCCGGATTGGTACGTTGCAGGATTCGAGCCTTGTCGCACGGCGCATTGGGGTGTTTCAGCGCATGACGGTGGCAAGTCCGCTCTACCTGGAGCAACACGGCACGCCGCAGAGCATCGACGACTTGCAGGATCACGTTGCGGTCAATTATTTCCTCGGCCGCACCGGACGGGTGGTGGATTGGAGCTTCGTGGTCGACCAGCAGACGGTCGAGGTGAAGATGCGCGGCAAGATCGCCGTCAACGATGCCGAAGCGTATGTGGCGAGCGGTCTGAAAGGCGTCGGGATGCTGCAGGCGCCGCGTTTTATGGCACTGCCGCATTTGCGCTCGGGCGAACTGGTGGAGGTGCTGTCGGACTGGAAGCCCCAGCCGATGCCGATTTCCGCTGTGTATCCGCATAACCGCCACCTGTCGCCCACCGTGCGCGTGTTTGTCGACTGGGTGGCAGAAATGTTCGGTCGCTGTCCGTTGTTCTCGGGACAGGAAGAGGTCGAGCGGAAGTGCCTGCCGACCACGGCGCCGGAATCCGCCCCGGCCGTTCGGCGTAGCGTCCCGACCACCGCCACCGTTGAGGTTGAACTCGCGGTTTGACACGGCAGGCGGCGAATGGGCGTCCTTGGGCTTCGTTTTGGCTTTGCGCTTTGCGGCTCGATGAATTAGATTGAATGGGCTCGGCATATCGAATGCCGGGCCCATTTGCTTTGCGCACTGCCGAACCGGAGAGCGACATGAAAAAAACCGTCGGAATATTAAGCGCTTTATGTCTGACCGCCGCTATGGCGACACCGTTGTACTCATACGCTCAGGCGAGCGACGCCATGTCCGGCGCCGCTCCTGCAGCGCCTATGAGCAAAAAGGCCACCCCGGCAGACAAGTCGCTTGGGCGAGCCGTGCGGAAGGCGTTGTCCAAGGCGCAAGGTTTCGATGTATCGGGCGTATTCGTCAAAGCGCGCGGCGGCGCAGTGGTCTTGTCCGGAACGGTGAAATCCAGTGACCAGATCGACCAGGCCACTCAGGTTGCGCAGGGCGTTTCAGGCGTGACGTCCGTGTCGAACAAACTGACGCTGTTTCATGGCGGTAATGGTGGTGGCTAAACCGTAATCGCATCGCCGCTGCTCGCAGGTAGATTGGGGCGGCGGCAACGGATGTTAACAGCGGGTGCCGAAATAAATAAGGTATGCAGATCATCAAGCGCGATGCGGTGCTAAGCGACTGCCCTTTCTTGTAGAAACGCGCCTCTCACCTTTGAGAAAAACGACGAGCCTGTTTCCGCCGACGTTCAGCACGTGGCGTGCATCAGGGCGTGCCGATTGGTGGCATTTGTACGGGAGCGAATGAGCTGATGCCGGCCGGTCTGCTCGTCGCCCACATTGTTGGAAAACGCGTAAGCGTAAGCTTTACGTTGATTGCCAGCCTAAGCGCGGATGTCGAAGCCCTGAACATACGCATCAGGATCGCTGCCATCCCATACCCGACCATCGACAAAGACCTGCGGGGTTCTCTCGTCAGGAATCGCAATGCCGATGTTTTTAGCGGCCTCCCGATACAACTCAGTCTGATTGACGGCGGCCGCGATCTCGCGATAGTCGTCGCGATGCCCGATCATGCGCCACCGTTCGTATTGCGTAAGGAACCAGACACCGTCATCGGGCCACGGATAATTGACAGTACCGTTTTCAAAGAAACGCACGGGCAGGCGGCTTGACTCCAGCGACGTGCTATCGCTTCCGAGCCGTTTCGCGATCAAAGCCTCATCAATCCCGATGTATTCGGGTCGCACCAGCCACCGTGCAATATCATTGCGATGGCCTGCGCCGTCCAGCCAGCGGCACGCCTCGAGCATAGTCTGCACCAGCGCCTGCGCGGTCTGAGGATGGCGGCTCGCAAAATCGCGGCGGCAGGCCAGCACTTTCTCCGGATGATCGGGCCAGATTTCACTGCTGTAGGCGATTGTGCGGCCGACACCGCGTGCTTCGGCCGCGGCATTCCACGGTTCGCCGACGCATAGGCCGTCGAGCCGGTCTTCTGCGAGCGCGGCCACCATCTGCGGCGGCGGAATCACGACGCTTTCGATGTCGCGCAAAGGGTGCACGCCTTGCGACGCCAGCCAGTAGTAGAGCCACATGGCGTGCGTGCCAGTCGGAAAGGTCTGTGCAAACACCGGCTTGCGCACGAGCGTGGCGAGTGCCTTGAGCAGCGTGCCCTGATCGGCGAGCGCATCGGCCAGGCGGTTCGACAGCGTAATGGCCTGGCCATTGCGGTTGAGCACCATCAGCACGGCCATATCCGTTTGCGGGCCGCCAATACCCAGTTGCACGCCATAGGCGAGACCGTACAGTGTGTGCGCCGCATCGAGGTCGCCGGATAGCAGCTTGTCGCGCAGGGCCGCCCACGATGGCTCGCGCGACAGTTCGAGCGTCAGGCCGTGTGCATGGCCGAACTCGAGCAGTTTTGCCGCTACTAGCGGCGCCGCGTCGGAAAGCGACACAAAACCGAGCCGCAGATGAGTTTTCTCCAACGGCGCGGAAGTGGAAGCTGAGTTAGGCGAGGGAGGTTGGTTCATGAGCCACGCTCTATTTGGGCAAGTCCGCGCTCGCGACGATCTGGCGCGCGACTTCGGCGAGCTTGACGCCCTGGTTCATCGCACGCTTGCGCAGCGTCGCATAAGCGGCGTGTTCGGTCATCTTCTGCTGGTCCATTAGCAGACGTTTGGCCCGGTCGATCAGCTTGCGTTCGGCCAGTTCGTTTTCGACTTGGGCGAGGCGCTCGCGCAGTTGGGACTCTTGCGCAAAACGGGCAAGCGCCACTTCCAGAATAGGGGCGAGCCGCTCAGTGGCGAGCCCTTCGACCAGATACGCCGTGACGCCAGCGTTCACTGCATCACGAATCAACTGCTGATTGGCGTCGTTGCTGAACATGAGCACCGGACGCGGCGCCGTGGCATGCATCACCGCCAGCTGTTCGAGCGTGTCGCGCGACGGCGATTCCGTGTCGATGATGACAACGTCGGGCCGTTCGCTCTGCACCATGCTGTGCAACGCCTGCGAGGTGGCGGTGACGGTCAGCATGTCGTAGCCGAGCCGCGCAAGGGCGTCACGCAGATCGCCGATGGGCTTGTCGGTATCGGTTACGAGCAATACGCGCAGCATGGTTTGCGTGGGGGCAACGGCATTGGGGGCAACGTTAGGTTTCAGTGCGGGGCAATCCATCATGCCTTTAAAACGGGCTCGCTCGGCAATCGGCCTATGCGGAAAGAACCGGCCGACGGCTCGCGTGGCGACTGTTTCGGCGGCTTCCGTGGCGGCTATTGGAGCGGGAATCCATCCAGAAAAGCCTCTTTCTGCAAATGATTAGATTGGCCGTAGGGCAGCCCGTCGCGGCTATTTTATACACAATGGGGGAGCTGGTGCGACGCACAAGTCGACCCGATTGTGTCCATCCGAAGGACCCGGCGCGCTGGTCACGAACTCGAGCCTCTCAATGAGCCTGCACCACGCAGCCGATATCCGCTCCCGTCACTCCCGTCTCAGTCCTTGACTGGCAATAACGCCGCGCCCGCATCCGACGGCCCTATCGCCCGCGCATAACTGCGCGGCGAGAACACCACGGTCAGCACGATCATCGCGCAGATGCTAATGGCCAGCATGCCCCATGCGCCTGTGAAGGTGCCGGTTGCATCGCGCAAGAGTCCGGCGACGATCGGCGCGAACGCCGCGATGATAAAGCCCACACCTTGGGTAAAAGCGGCAAGCCTGGCGGCCGTGCCCGGGTGCTCGGAATGATCGAGTGCAGTGACGAGCGTGACCGAAAAGGTGCCGCCTAGTCCAGCACCGGCAGCCGCTACCCACAACAGCGGCGCGGCCAGCGGCCACAGGGTCAGCCCCACGATGCCCAGCAATTGCGCGGCTAGACCCAACACTAGCCATAGCCTGCGATCGCGAAATGATGCAGCGGCGAGCGGCAGCAAGAGCGCGGAAGCAGCCTGAAAGACGGTCATCGTCGCGAGCAGCGAACCGCTCTGGGCGATGCTAGCGCCATGCTGCTGATAGTAGGCCGGCAGCCACGCCACCAGGCTCGTATAGCCACCGTTGACAAGACCAAAATAGATGCCCAATGCCCATGCGCGACGCATGCGCCACATGGGCGCCGTGGCCGCGGCGTGCATCGTGCCACTTGCCTCGGGCGCGCTCGCTGGGGTCCGGCGGTTCAGCGCAAGCCAGCCCATTAAAGCGAGCAGCGCGGGCACCGCCCATATCGCCAGTCCGGCATGCCAGCTTCCGGCGAGTGTGGCGATCCGTGGACTAAGGCTCGCGCCCAGTCCGCCGCCGCCCATGATCGATGCAGAGAACACGCCCATCGCCAGTGGCACACGCGCATGAAAGCGCCGCTTCATCACCCCCGGTAACAG
>NZ_JBAURZ010000353.1:0-5316 GCF_049581445.1 Paraburkholderia sp.
GTGCGCGCTTCCTCGCCCCACTCGCGGCGCAAGACCCGCACCGGAGGCACACGGGTGAGCGGCAGTAACGGCGGCAATGCGAAGCCGAGCAGCAGCACGAGACCGGCGGCGATCCCTTCGAGCGCCGGCCAGGCGGTAGGACGCGGCAGCACGACATCGATCAGGCTGCCGAGCCATGTCAGCAACGCCAGATGTCCTGCGTACCCCAGCAGCACACCGACTGCCCCGCCGATCAGCCCGAGCCCGAGAAACTCCAGAAAAAACAGCGAACGCAGCGTACGTTGGCTCACGCCAAGACAGCGCATGGCCGCGCACCCATCGAGATGGCGACGCATGTAGCGATGCGCGGCCATGGCAATAGCAACCGCCGCCAGCATGGCGGTAAGCAATGACACGAGAGTCAGAAAATGGCCCGCGCGATCCAGCGTCTCGCGGACCTGCGGCTGACCATCGTGCAGCGATTCGAGCGCGACGCCGCGCATCTTGCCGCCGTCCACACGTTCATGCGCCCACGCCGCGAACTTCCCTACCGGCCCAGTGGCGCCTGCAACCAGCAGGCGATACGTGACGCGGCTGCCAAACACGATCAAGCCAGTCGACGCCACTTCGTCGCCGCGCAACATCAGGCGCGGCGAGAAATTGACGAAGCCGAAACCGCGATCCAGTTCACGAGTGATGATCGCCGCAACCGTGAAGTTGCGATTTCCCACCCGCACCGTGTCGCCGATATGGATTTTCAACGCATCGAGCAGCGCCTGATCGACCCACACAGTGCCTGGAGCCGGAATCCCCTGCGCCGGATGATCAGGTGCGCCGGGTGCGCTCGTGATCCGCAGCGCGCCACGCAGCGGATACGCCGCCGATACCGCCTTCAACGCAGCGAGGCGCGACACCGGCTGAGCGCCGGTCGAGCTGATCATGCTGGGGAAAATGGCCGTGGTCGCCATCTGTAGGCCAAGCGATTTGGCCTGGTTGCTGAACTCGGGATCGACAGGATGGTCGGCCCGTACGATGAAATCCGCGCCGATCATGCGCCGTGCATCGCGTTCGAGCCCTTGATGCAAACGATCGGCGAGAAACCCTACGCTCGATAGCGCGGCAACCGCCAGCACGAGCGCGAGCAACAACATCGTAAGTTCACCGGCGCGCCAGTCGCGCTCGGTCATGCGCACGGCCTGGCGTAACAGATCGGCGACGCCAAACCGACGCCTTGGCGCCCCACGCGCCGACGAGACCGGCCTCGAAGCGCTCAATCGTGCCGGCTCCTGACGAGACGCGACACCATATGCGTCGCCATGCCGCGAAAACCGCCCTGCACGCCGCGCCAAAGACGCGGCAGCGCCCAGGCTGCCAGCATCAGAAAGCCCACCATCAGGAGCAGAAACAGCACCGGGACGAACAGCGCGAGCAGGATGCCGCCGAACACGAGCCCATCCTCAGCGGTGGACGTCACGACATTCGATACTGGCTCAGGTGACAGATTGATCAGCGCCCGCGTGCCCGCCTTTGCCAGATGGGCGGTGCCGGCGAGCGTGCCGCCTGCAAGCGCGGCGACTGTCAGCAGTGCGGGATCGGCATGGCCGAGCGCGCCGGCAGCCAGCACGGCGCCGGCCGGAATGCGGATAAAGGTGTGAATCGCGTCCCACAGGGAGTCGAACGCGGGAATCTTGTCGGCCAGAAACTCGGCGACGGTCAGCACGGCCGCCACGCCGATCACCCACGGCGAGGACAGTGCGGACAAGGTATCGGGCAAGTGGACAAGGCCGAGGCGCGCAAACACGCCGGCCAGCAGCACCGTGAGATAGAGGCGCAGGCCGCTGCCCCAGGACAGGCCCGCCGCAAGCGAAATTGGTTCAAGCATGGCCGCCTCCAGGCGCGCTGCGCGTGCCGGGCGCTTCAGTCCGCAGCGGGAGCCCGTTGCAGCGAAGCTGCCAGACCCGCGCCAAGCCGGACGCGGGATAGGTTCATTGGAATCGACTTCATTATAGCCACGTTAATTCGCAGACCGCAGAGCGGACTGCATTTTCCGGCGGGAATGGCCTCGGGTGCGGCCGCGTCATGACCCGAGCGAGGCCCCACGGGCCCTTAACGGATCAACTGGAAGAAATAGCGGCTAGCCCATATCGGACGGGCGATGCAGCCGCCCCAGCAACAGTGTGCGAGTCAATGTCCCGAAGAGAGTTTCAGCCCAATCAGCCCGATCACGATCAGTGCCGCGCTTGCCACACGCGCCGCGCTCAGCGCCTCGCCCAAGATGACGATGCCAAAAATAAACGCGCCAACCGCGCCAATTCCGGTCCACACCGCATAAGCCGTACCGAGCGGCAACTGACGCATGGCCATGGCGAGCAGGACGAAACTGCCAAGGGCCGTCACCACCGTAAATACGGACGGCCACAGCCGGGTGAAGCCTTCGGAAGTCTTGAGACCGGCTGCCCACGCGACTTCGAGCAGACCGGCAATTAGAAGAAGAATCCAGGACATGAGACAACTCCATTGATGAAATGGGGCCGTCCCCGTTGAAAGCGAATGCGCAAGGTCGTCCTTACGGACTGTAATTATATCAAGACTGAACTGGGGCGCAGGCGCGGGCTGCCGTTTGACGCCTTTCAAGCCGCGCCCACCAGCCGGTAACCCACCCCCGTCTCAGTGACGATGTGCTCGGGTTGCGCCGGGTCCCGCTCCAGCTTTTGGCGCAGGTGCGCCATGTAGATGCGCAGGTAGTGATGGCTCTCCACATGAGATGGGCCCCACACGTCGCGCAGCAACTGACGATGCGTCAGCACGCGACCCGCGTGGCGCACGAGCGTGGCGAGCAGGCGGTATTCGATCGGCGTCAGATGGATGGCGGCGCCTTCGCGCGTCACCTGGCGCAATGCCAGATCGACCGTCACGGCACCAAAATGCACCTGTGGCGATTCGTTCGCGCCGCCCTGGTTGCGCCGGCGCATAAGCGCCCGAATGCGCGCCAGCAACTCCGAAACGCCGAACGGCTTGGTCAGGTAGTCGTCGGCACCGGCGTCCAGCGCGGCGACCTTCTCGGTCTCCTGGGTGCGCGCCGACAGGACGATCACCGGCAACTCGCTCCAGCCGCGCAATTCGCGGATCACGTCGAGGCCGTCGGTGTCGGGCAGTCCCAGGTCGACGATCACGAGGTCCGGCTTGCGCGTCGCTGCTTCGACGAGACCCTGTTTGCCTGTCTCGGCGTCATGTACCACGATACCTTCCGCTTCCAGTGAGGCACGCACGAAACGGCGAATCTGCTTTTCGTCTTCAATCAGGACAACGGTGATGCTGGGGTCACTCATGAGTGGGCTTCGAAGTCTGCTTGGTTGACAGCTCTGGGAACAGATCGCCGGATGACTCGCGCGACCGTTCTCCATACTGCTCAGGTTCCAAGGCGCGGGGCGTTTGCAGCGCGCCCGGCGGCTTGGCATTGCTATCAGAGGATGACGACTTTTGCGGTACGCCCACGGCATCGGTGGCGGCGACGGTGGTGGCCACTACGCTGCCAACGGCCGGCAGCGCAACGGTATCACCATGTGGGCCTGACGAGGGAGTTGTGGAAGCCGCTTCTGAACCCTGGCCGCTAGCGAGGTCCGCCTCGGAATACTCACCGTGAACACCAGCGCCCTCCTCGCTCATCTCCTCCGACTCGTCCTCGTCTTCCAGCGCTTGCGGTGCAGGCGGCGGTGTTTCCACCGGCAACGTGAACCAGAAGCGGGCGCCTTCGACGTGACCATCCGCAGCGACCCGATTGACCGCGCCGATCGTTCCGCCGTGCGCGTCGACAATCGCCCGGCAAATCGCGAGACCGAGTCCGATGCCAGGCTTGGCCGACTCCTTCTCGCCGCGGGTGAATTTCTCGAACACGCGCGCTTCCATCCCCGTGGGCAAACCGGGGCCGGTATCGTCAATGGTGACGCGCACGAATGGTTTGCCATCCTCATCGATCTGCTGCGCGCCGATCACGAGCGGCGTATCGGCGGGGGTGTACTTGGCCGCATTCTCGAACAGGTTCGAGAACAGACGCTCCATCAGCACGGCGTCCAGTTGCAGCAGCGGCAAATCGGCAGCCAATTTCACCTGCACCGGATGATCCACCAGCACACGTTTGCACGCACGCAACGCCGCACCCACCGTCTCTTCCAGTAGCGACCATTGACGGTTCAGTTGCAAGCCGCCCGCCTGCAGGCGCGCCATATCCAGCAGATTCGTAACGATGCCGGTCATGCGCAGCGACTCTTCGTGGATCGCCTCGACAAGGTCGTCGCCAGGCTGTGGTACTGCGTGCCCTTCCCGACTCTGCGCGAGCATCGACGAAAAGCCGACGATCGTCGTGAGCGGCGTGCGCAGATCGTGCGAAATGGCGGACAGCAACGAATTGCGCAGGCGCTCCGATTCCATGTTGACGAGCGCATCGCGCGCAATATCGACGTAGTGCACCCGCTCCAGCGCCAGCGCAATCTGCGCGGCAAACGCATCAAGCATGCGCTGCTGCTCGGGCACATCGAGTTCGCGCTCGTCGCGCATCACCACTGCGAGCACGCCACGGGTTCGCATCGGCGCCTTCAGCGGCATATACAGTGCGGTCGCTGCGGGCAGCGTGTCGGTGCCGTGGCCCGCCGGCTTCTGCTGATCGTAGACCCACTGCCCCACATCGATATCGAGCGCGCTGCCTTCCAGCGTGACGGCCGCATCCGGGTCTTCGATCTTCTGCTTCACCTGATCCACGCTGTCCGGCAACAGGATCGCCACGCGCGCGCCAAACACCTCGCTGACGTGACGGCTGCCAATCCCGACGATCTGCTCCATCGTCAATGCCGCAGCCAGTTCACGCGCCATCGCATACATTGCGCCGGTGCGCTGTTCACGACGCCGCGCGACGCTCGCTTCGCGCCGCAGGCTCGAGGTCAGATGGCTGATCACGAGCGAGGTGAGCAACATGCTGAAGAAGGTCAGCAGATACTGCGTATCCGAGACAGAGAACGACATGTACGGCGGCACGAAGAAGAAATCGAACGCCGCCACACTGACAAACGACTGGACCACACCCGGCCCGCGTCCCAACTTTACTGCGCTGAAAATCACGCCGAGCAGGTAGAGCATGACCAGGTTGGTAGGATCGATATGATCGAACAACTGATTCGCCACCACCGTAATGCCCGCGCAGATCGTCAACGCCCAGCCATATGCGCGCGGCGGCGAACGGCGCTCGCGCGCCGCGCTCAACGCTTCGCGCCAGGCATTGACACCCTTGTCGAGGGCACCTTGCCGCTCCGCGCCGTCTCGTTCCTGCGACGCGCGAATCAAGGT
>NZ_JBAURZ010000354.1:0-8735 GCF_049581445.1 Paraburkholderia sp.
GCCGCACCCGGAGCCTCACCCGGCGCAACAGGCCCAACAACAGCCGCGTCCGCAGCCGCAGCCGCATCAGGAGCAGCATTCGAGCAACGGCCACGACGAGCATCGCAAGGGGTAAGCGCCACCTTGGCCTGGCGCTAAAGGGACCCGGATCGAGCCTGAAAAAACAAAACCCCACGTTCCGGGAAACGTGGGGTTAATTGATAGTCCAAGCCCACGCCTCTCTACCGCGTGGGCTTTTTCTTGCCTTGTTGCCTTGAGCGTTTGTCTCGCCCCGCAGCAGTTGTCCGGTCAGCCGCCTTAAAGGCCTCAAACTGCCATGGGCGCGGTCAACGGTTCGTGATGACGATAGCCGGCTAGCGAGAAATCCGCAGGCTCGATTTTCTCGAGCCACTCCGGTTCGTAAACACCGGTTTGCGCATAGTCGGGTACCCGCGCAGCAATCTCGAGACGCGGACTTTCATAGGGCTCGCGCGTGATTTGTTGCTGCAGCATATCGAGCTGGTTCTCGTAGATGTGCGCGTCGCCGATGAAGTAGGTGAACCAGCGCGGTGAGTAGCCCGTCAACCGCCCCACGAGATGCAGCAATGCCGCGCCTTCGGTCAGGTTGAACGGCGTGCCAAGACCCACGTCGTTGCTGCGGATATAAAGGCACAGCGAAATCTCACGGCGCGCTGCATTCGGCAAGAACTGGTACAGCAGGTGGCACGCGGGCAGTGCGATTTCCTCGAGCACAGCCGGATTCCACGCATGAAACAGGATGCGCCGGTCGGCCGGGTTCTGCATGATGGTGTCCAGGCACTGCCGCAACTGGTCGATTGCCTTATACAGCAGCACCTTGCGTTCACCGTCTTCGTCGAATTCGGTGATCACCTGATAGCCACGCCCCGTGGCATCCGCGATCTGCGCGCCAGCCGACGCGTCGAGCACCTTGTAGGCCGGCCACTTGCGCCACTGCACCCCGTACACGTCGCCGAGGTCGTCGGGCCCTTCACGATAGGGGTTAGCCAGCCACTGCGGATTCTGATTGGCGTTGGCGTCCCATACCTTGCAACCTAGATCGCGAAAGTCCGCGGCGCTGCGTGACGCGCGCAGAAAGCCGACCAGTTCGCCAATCGCCGATTTGAACGCGAGTTTCTTGGTGGTGACAGCGGGGAAACCCTGCTGCAGATCGAAGCGCAGCATCGCGCCCGGCATGCTGATGGTCCGGATGCCAGTGCGGTTTTCCTGCCACGTGCCGGTATCGAGGATCGAGCGGACGAGGTCGAGGTATTGTTTCATTCGGGTTCCTTCGGCGCGGCGCCAGTTAGGTGGCTGGCCTGGGTGTTATCGCGGAAAACCCGATTTTAGCAAGCGCGGGCGACGAGCGTCGCACCGCAGCTCTTCAACGCTATTTAGCGCTATTTTTTTGCGCCCTCTTGAACGCTGTTTTCAGGCGCCTCAGATATGAGGCACGGAGGCCGGTTCGCCATGCGGTACGATGTGCTCGCCTTCCATGTGGCGCATGCCATGCGCACACAACAAGCGGTACAACGTGACACGTGAAATGCCAAGTTCCTGGGCGGCATCGCCGAGGCGTCCGCGGTGACGCAGCAACGCCAGTTCGATCGCCTGCCGCTCGGCCGCCTCACGCGCCTGCGCGAGCGACACCGGCACAATCTCGACGTATTCCGCGAGTTCCAGGTCGCGCGCGGTGATCGCGCGGCCCTCCGACATCACAATGGCGCGCCGTACCCGGTTGATCAGCTCGCGGACGTTACCGGGCCAGCTGTAATTGTGCAGCGCGGCGATCGCATCCGGCGCGAAACCACGCAGGCGGCGGCTTGCATCTTTTCTGAAACGTTCCAGCATGTGGCGCGCGAGTAGTTCGATATCCTTACCACGCGCACGCAACGGCGGTTCGTCGATTTGCAGCACGCACAGGCGGTGATATAGATCCGAACGGAAACGCCCTTCGATCATCGCCGCGTTCATGTCGACGTGGGTGGCCGAGATGATGCGCACATCGACATCGACCGACCCGTGGCCACCGAGCCGCTCCACCTTGCGTTCCTGCAGAAACCGCAGCAGACTCGCCTGGCTTTCGAGCGGGAGGTCGCCGATTTCATCGAGAAATAACGTCCCGCCATTCGCCGCTTCGACCCGGCCGATCTTGCGCTGATTCGCGCCAGTAAATGCGCCGCGCTCATAACCGAACAATTCAGATTGCAGCAGATGCGGAGGAATCGCGCCGCAGTTAATCGGCACAAATGGAGCGCTACGGCGTGACGAACGCTCATGAATCGCGACCGCGGTGAGTTCCTTGCCGGTACCGGATTCGCCGGAAATGAACACGGGCGCATCGGTCATGGCGACTTTGCGGATGGAGCGGAATAGCGCGAGCATCGCGTCGCACGAACCGACCATTTCGCCTTCGGTGCCGCCTGGGGTGCCGTCGTTCGAGGCGGGTTCGCCAAGGGAGATCATGCCGTACGCGTGACCAACCGAATCGACAATCCGGTCGCCCGAGTAAGGCACAGTGACGTAATCGAAACAATAGTCGCGCACCAGACGGCGCAATGCAGCGTCCTGCAACTGACCGGGCATGGTCGCGGCGACCCATCCGACATTCGGCATCGTTAGACACGATTCGAACGCGGCAATCTCATGTGGCTGGAAATGGCTCGAAAGATCGAGCAAGCCGCCCGCTGCCATACCGGCACGAACGGCGCGGCGTACATCGCGCGCTGAACCCACGACTTCAACGTTCCAACCCCGCTGGTGAAACCGGGTGTTCAGTTCCACACTGGGGTCACGCGAAACATAAATCAGTTGCCGCGTTGCGGATTCCATTATTCTGATCCTCTCGTCAACGAACGTTAAGGATGACGGCACGCGCCTGAACACGTTTTAAGCGCGCTGACTCAGCCCGGGTTTCGCATTTTGGCAAAAACCGAACGGCCATTCCATTCCGTGCGGACAGCTGATCCCCGAAAAGCGGCGTGTGTGATTCAGACGGCCCAGCGTCGGGCTTTTTTAAATGTGACTCTGTTTTCGAGAGCTTACTATACGCGCGTCGCTTCGAAAACAAATATGCAAATTTAATCCGTCCCTTCACCGCCACACAAGGCTGGGCGGGCGATTCGCAAGTCTACGCATTTTGAATAAAACGTTTCCACACGCGTTTGCCAGGGATGAACCCTGAGCTTTCGCGTACCGGCGCTAATTATCAATTACCGGTATTTCCTGCCACCCGTTTCAGGGCTGAAACGTTTTTGCCTCATTTTCAATAAAAACCATCTCACCCCTCCTCCGCAGTCCTGTCGCATCAATGGATTTGGGCGCATGGCACACGTTTCGCTAAATGCCATGCACCAAGGAGACACACCATGCGACTCGTTTTCCGCATTGCCCTGCACCATTTACCGATGTGCGCCGCGCTGTGCGGTGCCCTCGCTCTGGTGGCGCTGCCCCAGAGCGCCAACGCGCAGGCATCCGGCGACTCGAATTCCGTCAGCACGCAACACTCTGTCGCCGTAACAAGCCCGGCCAATGACGCTTTCGCGACCGTAACAGCCACGCCGAAGGCCCAAGACGCGGCCAGCACCGCGAACCCGGGCGCTTCCGGTAGCGACCTCGCCGATGTAGCACGGAGCGTGCCCACCGATGCCACATCGCCGAACGATTTCTCGCTCGATGACCAGGTGCTGTCGCGTCAGCGCGGCGGCTTCAGCGGCATGTTGATGGTTGCGGCCACGCCACAACTGATGCGTAGCGCGGGCAACGGCGGCAATGGCGTGACGCTGTGGGACGAAATCGCCCCTCCTTCGCCGATGCCGATTCCGCTGGACGCCGCGGCCAACGCGCAGGGCAACGTTGCCGCCTACCAGCGCAAGTAAATAAGCCGCCGCACATCACGCCCACTCAACCCACGCGCTCGCAGTAAGGAACTGACATGACCACTTCAACCTGGATGCCGCGTACCGGCCACCGCCTCGCCGCACCGATGCGTGTGTTGCTCGGCGTGCTGGCCAGCGGCCTGGCGCTGCACGCCGCCGCCCAGCAAGTGGTGAATCCGGGCGACCTCATCGTCGAACGTCAGATCACGCCACGCGATGCGTTCGTCGCGGTGCCGACCAGTCAGGACCCGGTGTCAGTGCGGGCCACTACCTTCCCGGCCAACTCCTTCGATCCGGCCATGGCCACGCTCGTCACCGACAGCGATCTGACCAACGCCCGTGGTTCGACCGGAGTCGGTGGCAATAGCGCCCTGAGCGGCACAGGTCTGCAGGCGGTCACGCAAATTCTGAGCGGCAAGGCGACCGGCAACAACATCGCGCTGAACTCCGGCGGCATCGGCCAACCGGCGGCGGGCGTGGGCGGCACGATTTCCTCGTCGGTGGTGGGCACGCTCGCGCCGCTGTCGTCGGCGCTCGGCGGCGCACTCGGAGGCATGAAATGAACGCCGCTCGCAATCGCACCGGGAACATCACGCGTAATGCGCCCTTCCAGGCTCGCTGGAGCTACGCCGCCGCCTGCATCGTAATCGGCGTGACCAGCTTCGCAAATTGCGGCGCGTACGCGCAGTCGATACCAACCGTCGGCGCCACGGCGACGATTTCAAGCGGCGTCGCGACCGGAACGACCGGCGCGCTCACGGTGAACGAGGCGGCCGGCCTCAGCAACGCGCAGGCTAACCAGTTGACGATCACGACAGGCGGCGTCATCGGCAACGACAACGCCAGCACACAGAGCGCATCAGGCGCCGCGAGAGTCACCAATGCCAGCGCGTCAATTCAGGGCAATGCATTTTCCAACACGTCCGGAGCGGTTCTGGTGAACCAGTCTGCGGGCGCAGGGAATCTTCAGCGCAACAGTACCCAGATTGGTACTGCGGCGGTTGGAGTCGAGACCGTCTCGGATGGGGAGCTATCCGCGACGGCCGCGAAAAACGGCGGTCTGGGTCAATCGATCGGGGTTAATAGCGTACGGGAGGCCAACATTTCAAACGAAGCCTTCAAGAACGTCAGCGGGATTGTTCAGATCAACCAGGCAGCCGGCGCCGGTAACGCTACGGCAAACAGTTTTGTGCTCCGTCCCCCGGCGGGCACTTTTTTTAACTGACAACACAAGTATCGGAGCGAAATCATGAAGCGCACTCTCATTGCAGCAGCCGTTCTCATCGCAGCTTCGGGCAGCGCATTCGCGTCGCCGAAAGACCCGTACATCTTCAATGCGACTCTCGTGGGTGAACAGGTCGGCCTTGAAGGATGGGTCACGCTGTTTGGCTGCATCGACGTGTCCAGCAGCGCCGGCGCCGTCATCAACAACAACCAGAGCGTCAATGTGCACGCTTCGCTGGATCCGCAGGCACAAAGTTATTCGGTAGGCAAGGTCACGACCTCGTACGACAACAGCATGCATAGCGTGACGGGTACGGGCACCAACAGCACGTATAACTACAGCGCCTACGGCACCGCTTCGCAAGGCACCTCGACGCATACTTCGTCGAACTCCGACGTGGCGAACTCAACCACCACGAAGAGCTCATCGAGCGGCTATGCGTACGGCAACCAGGGTTCCGCTAGCGAAAGCAGCGCCTATCACGCCGCGAGCGACAACGGCAGCGCCCATGACAGCACGATTTCCGCTGGTCTGACCAAAACGGATAACAGCAGCTACAGCAACACCAGCGGCAAATCGGGCAACGCGACCGGGTCCGCTTCGCAAAGCGCAGGCGGCTATGTGACCCTCTCGGCAAGCGACTCGCACCACGGCCACCCGGGCAATGGCAGCGCGAGCGTCACGCTGTCCGGATCGGAAGGCACCGCCGCGACGGCTAGCGCCTCGTATGACAAGAACAACGCGTCCAACGGCACGCATTCGTCGGGCTCGGTGAGCACACTCAACGGCTCGCTCTCGACGACCAATGCCAACAGCGCGTATGCGGACGGTTCGCAAAGCTGGGGTGCTTCGGCGCAGGACAGCGGCTCGGGCTACAAGGCGAAGACCTCGACCGATACGTATGCCCACAACTCGTCGTCGACGAAGACCGACACGCAATCGGGCTCCTCGTCCTACTCGACGGCTTCGGGCTCGACCCATGCCTGGGGCTACAGCGTGAATGACTCGCTGAACACCACCAATGAAATGGTGACCGGCAGCGTCACGCAAGTGATCAACACGCAAGCCGCTGGCACGCTGAACGCCACCACCGGTACGGGTGCTGCTTCGGGTGTATCGGGCAACCTGGGTATCAACATCGGCGAAGGCATCGACAACGCTCAGAGCAACGACGTGTCGCTCGCTTCCGTGGATGTGGGCAACGTGTTCGGCAATGCCCAGGTGTTCAACATGCAATCGTCGGCAGGCAGCGCGAAGATCAACAACTTCAACCTGAATGCGTCGATCGGCGACAGCTCGCTGCAAAACGTGTCGGGCAACGTTGGGGTGAACGTGGCATCGGGTATCGGCAACGTGCAGAACAACAGCCTTGCCGGTGCAGTGACAACCACGACACCGGGTAACGCACTGACGACAGCAATGGTCGCCACGGACGACAACACGCAAAGCGCCACGATGTCGGTTACTGGGCAATTCCAGGGTACCGCGATGCTGGGTAACAACGCGCTGCAAGGCTCGCAAGGCAACATCGGCGTGAACATCGCCGGCGGCGCAGGCAACCTGCAGCACAACGGCCTCGCAATTGCAGCATTGAATAGCGGCAAGTAAAAAAGCAATCAGGGTGGGACGCGCCGGCGGCCATTGTAGCTGCCGGCGCGAATGAGGCAGGAGACCAGCATGTCCGGGTTCGAGCGTGTCCCGGCGCTACGGTTCGCCCTAGCGTTGGCGTGTTGCACTGTGTGTGGGCCAGGCCACGCACAGTCGACCATCAATACAACTAATCTGGCGGGTGTGCCGTTGACCAAGACGCTGCACTCGATGAAAGACATCCGTTACAACCACATCGTCAGCCAGCAATACGACTATAGCTGCGGTGCGGCCGCACTCGCGACGCTACTCAAATTCGGCTACGGCATCGACATCCCGGAGACCGAACTGATCCGCCGCATGATGGTGTTCTCGACACCGGAAGTGGTCGTCAAGAACGGCTTCTCGATGCTCGACATGAAGAAGTTCGTCGAGACCATCGGGCTGCGCGGGCGGGGCTTTCGCGTCAACACGGATGCGCTGTATCACCTGCAGATTCCCGTCATGGTCCTGATGAACATCAACGGTTACGAACACTTCGTCATCGTGAAGCATGCCGCGGACGGCCGCATTTTCATTGCGGACCCGGCCCTCGGCAATCGCATCGTGATGGAAAGCGACTTCGCGAAAAGTTGGAATGGCCTCGTGTTCGCGGTGCTCGGCAAACCCTTCAGGGAGGATTCACCACTGTTGCAAGACAACGAGTCGCTAGCCCTCAAGCTGCGCGCAAACGCGCTGGCCACCGGGACAGCGGCGACTCCTTTTGTGGAGTACGGCTTGATCAAGGCAGAACTATTCTGACCCAAACATGAAACGCCACCTCTCACAATTGGGCCTCGCGTTGTGCGCCACGATGTGCGGCCTCAACAGCGGCGCTTTTGCCGCTGACATCGCCGGCTTGCCACCGGTGCCCGAATTTTTATCGACTCACGATCTTGCACCCCAAACGCTCAAGGTGCAGCCCGTTGACGATGACGTACTCGAACAACAGACCGGCAAATACGCCGGCGGAACGATGATTTCCGGGTTCGTACTGAACCTGCTGTCTCAATGGCAATTGCCGAACGGAGTGACTGCCCTTGCGCAAGGCACACTCACCGCGACGCAAAACGCGGCTGGGCAGATTGCAGCGGCGGTCAATACGCTCGCTCAGGTCACCAGCAACACGCCGGGCAATAACGGTAGCGCAGGTGCGGGGAACACCGGCGCTAACCCCAACGCCACCGTGAGCGGCGGACAGAACGTCTCGGTAAATGGCGTCTCGCAGGTCTCGCAAGTAGCCGGTAATAGCAACGTGGGCAGCAACTCGACGACGATCGACTTCACCAATACGCCCGTCGTCGTTGCAGGCGGCAATGGTTCGCCATCCGCGGCGGCATCCAATTCGACCGGCTCCGTCAAAGCCGGCATCACGTTCGGCAGCAACGGTGTGACGGTTGCGCTGCAAACGCCGGCGGGACTGGCGACGCAAACCATCGCACCGAGTAACGCACAGATCGCACAGTTGCTTCAGATAGCAGGCAATAACCAGCAAGTCGCCAACCAGTTGCATTTGCAGTTGCAGACGCAACAGATGTCCGCTGCGATGGTTCGGCAGCTTGGCGTTCTACAAGCCCTGCAAAACAGCGCCAGCTCAAGAAGATAAGGGGATACAAAGCGGGCCGCCACCCGCCAGAAGCAGAAGGAGCAAACGAAGCACTGATTGGACAGCGCGCTGCCTTTGGAGAATGGTGGTGCGCCGTCGGAATACCGGGGGAATACAAAATGAATAATGCTTCACGCACCGGAGTGCCGCGCACGGCACTGGCGGCGATTCCAGTCGCCGTCATGCTGTTCGCACTCTCTCAGGCGGCAGGCGCCCAGGCGCTTGCCAATCAATCCGTCGACGATCGGCTGAACATGCTGATGCGTGTGGTCGACGAGCAGCAGAAACAGATCAACTCGCTAGAGCAGCAGGTCACCAATCTTGAGATGTCCCAGCGCGGCCGTGGCTTGTCAGGGCCGCCCTCGGCCTCGGATAGCGCCGCCGTCGCCGATCAGCCCGGCGC
>NZ_JBAURZ010000355.1:0-7999 GCF_049581445.1 Paraburkholderia sp.
CGGTGCCGCGCGATCTGGATGAAGTCTCGCGCGGCTTTCACCTTACGTCGTGGCAGCGGTTCTGGAAGCTCGAGGTGCCGTTCTCGATGCCGGGCCTCATCTGGAACATGATGATGTCGATGTCGGGTGGCTGGTTCTTCGTGGTGGCGTCTGAAGCGATCACGGTGGGCAACAACACGATCACGCTCCCGGGCATTGGCGCGTATCTGGCGCAGGCCATCACTGACAAGAACATGCAGGCGATTGGCTGGGTGATTCTCGCCATGACGGTGGTGATCATTGCGTACGACCAGTTGCTGTTCCGTCCGCTGGTCGCATGGGCGGACAAGTTCCGCATGGAGAACACCAGCTCTGGCGATGCCCCCGAGTCCTGGCTGCTCGACCTGGTGCGCCGCACCCGTTTGATTCACCGTAGCCTCGGGCCGTTGGGCGTGCTGTTTGCCAAAACCGCGCGCGTGCCGATGCGTGTGCCGGGCTTTAGCGGTATCAAGTTCAGCCTGCCGCGTAGCCGGGCCTCATCGCGCATGGCCGATATCGTTTGGGGGATTCTGGTGATTCTCCTCACGGTGTATGTGGTCTACCGCGTCGTGGCTTATGTGCGTACCGGCGTCACGCTCGATGAAGTGGGGCACGTGTTCGTGCTGGGCCTGATCACGCTGCTGCGAGTGGCCTTACTGATCGCGATTTCTTCGATCATCTGGGTGCCGCTTGGCGTGCTGATCGGGCTGCGTCCGGCATTGGCCGAAAAGATCCAGCCAGTCGCGCAGTTCCTCGCTGCGTTTCCGGCCAACCTGCTGTTTCCGGTGTTCGTGATCGTGATCGTGCGGTTTCACCTGAACCCGGATATCTGGCTCTCGCCGCTCATCGTGCTCGGCACGCAGTGGTACATCCTGTTTAACGTGATCGCGGGGGCGAGCGCCTATCCGAACGACTATCGCGAGGTCTCGAAGAACTTCGGCATCCGCGGCTGGCAGTGGTGGCGCAAGGCGATGCTGCCGGGCATTTTCCCGTACTACGTTACGGGCGCGATCACCGCTTCGGGCGGCGCGTGGAATGCAAGCATCGTGGCCGAGTTCGTCCAGTGGGGCGATACCAAGGTCGTGGCCCACGGTCTGGGCGCGTATATCGCGCAGACAACCGCCGCGGGCGACTTCCCGAAGATCATTCTCGGTATAGCTGTGATGTCCCTGTTCGTGACGATGTTCAACCGCCTGCTGTGGCGTCCGATGTACGCCTATGCCGAATCAAAGCTTCGGCTCGATTGAGAGTAAACACGATGCTAAATCTAAAGTTTGTATCGGCCGACGGGCCGACCATGATGGCTCCTGGTGCTCCCTCCACGGCGGTGCGCCTCGGTGAAGAAATCTTGCGCGTCAAAGACGTGACTCGCGGCTTTGACAAGAATCAACCTGAATTGCTGGTGCTCGATGGCGTCAACCTGGCGTTGCGTGAAGGGGAGATCGTCGGCATGCTGGGCCGTTCGGGCTCGGGCAAGTCGACGCTCCTGCGCATCATCGCCGGCCTGATCGAGCCGACCGATGGCGACGTCTCGTACCTCGGCAAGCCGCTCAAAGGCCCCGCCAAGGGTGTGGCGATGGTGTTCCAGACCTTCGCGCTGTTCCCGTGGCTCACCGTGCTGCAGAACGTGGAAGCCGGTCTCGAAGCGCAGGGCGTGGGCGCGCGCGAGCGGCGCGAACGCGCGCTCGCGGCCATCGACCTGATCGGTCTGGACGGTTTTGAAAACGCTTATCCGCGCGAGCTGTCCGGCGGTATGCGGCAGCGCGTGGGCTTTGCGCGCGCGCTAGTGGTCGACCCGACGCTGCTGCTGATGGACGAACCGTTTTCCGCGCTCGACGTGCTGACCGCCGAAACGCTGCGTACCGACCTGCTGGATCTGTGGACGCAAGGGCGTATGCCGATCAAGTCGGTACTGATCGTCACGCACAACATCGAGGAAGCGGTGTTCATGTGCGACCGGATTTTGGTGCTGTCGTCGAATCCGGGCAGGGTGATCGCCGAGATCAAGGTGCCGTTCAACCATCCGCGCAACCGGCTGGACCCGGCGTTCCGCCGTCTGGTGGACGAGATCTACGCCAAGATGACTGCGCGTCAGACCGACGAGTCGACCAGGAAGGGACTGGAACTGGGCAGCCAACTGCCGGAGGTTTCCACCAACCTGATCGCCGGTCTGATCGAAACGCTCTCTGCCGCGCCGTACCACGGCCGCGCCGACATGCCGGAAATTGCCCGTTCGCTGCATCTCGAAGTGGACGATCTCTTTCCGGTGGCCGAAGTGCTGCAACATCTAAGCTTCGCGGAAGTCCGTGAAGGCGACATTGTGTTGACGCCGCCGGCCCGTGTGTTTGCAGAACTCGGCACCCAGGAACGCAAGACGATGTTCGCCGAGCATCTGCTGCGTCACGTGCCGCTTGCCGCGCGAATCAAGAAGGTGCTCGACGAGCGTCCGGGCCATCGGGCGCCGCGTGTGCGTTTCGAACAGGAGCTGGAAGACTTCCTCACCGACAGCGCAGCGCAAAATACGCTTGATGCCGTGATCAACTGGGGCCGCTATGGCGAGGTCTTCTCGTACAACGACCAGACCGAACTGTTCAGTCTCGCTGACGTCGAGGCCTGAACAGCGGCACTGAAGGTGAAGGGCACAGCGGCATCACATCGCCGCTGTGGCCTGATGCTCACGTTCGATCGCCCAGTCGACGGCGGCCTGCGCATGCAAGGCCGTCGTATCGAACACCGGCAGCACCGAATCTTCGGGCTTGATCAGCAGGGTGATTTCCGTGCATCCGAGTATCACCGCCTGCGCACCGCGTGAGGCGAGTTCTTCGATCACGCGCTGATAGGTGCGCCGCGATTCGTCTTCTATTACGCCATGACACAGTTCGTCGTAGATGATGCGATGAACGTCGGCGCGATCGTCTTCGTTGGGGATCAAGGTATCGAGCGCATAACGCTCGCGCAGCCGCCCGGTGTAAAACGTGTGCTCCATGGTGTAGCGTGTACCGAGCAGGGCGACGCGTTTGATTCCCGCTGCACGCAGGGCGCCGCCGGTTGGATCGGCAATGTGCAGAAATGGAATCGTGATGGCCTGTTCGATCGACTCGCAGACCCGGTGCATCGTGTTGGTCGCAAGAATCACGAGGTCCGCGCCGCCGGCTTCGAGATGACGTGCTGCATCGGCCATCTGCGCGCCGAGGGCGGTCCAGTCGCCGGCGCGCTGGCTCGCTTCCACTGCCGCGAAGTCGACCGTCAGCAGCAGACTGCGCGCATTGTGGTGACCGCCTAGCCGCCGTTTGGCGTGACGGTTGAGCAGCCGGTAATACTCGGCAGACGACTCCCAACTCATGCCGCCAATCACACCAATCGTTTTCATCTGCCTGTCCTGAGTTGCGGGATGAAGGCGCGCGTCCTGTTTTAAAGGTCCACTTAGGATGGCGCGCGCATGCCTTAGCGGCGAGTATAGGCGCTCGGCGGCCGTTGCTCAGCAAACCTGGCGGGACTATGCGACCGACCGGCGTCCTCTGCCAGAAGCGCCTGCGAGGCCATTCGCCCCGCCAGCCTCCGCGCCAAGGCACACCCATTGCTTGCCAGCCTTCGACACAGCTAAAACATAAGCAGGCAACTGAATGACGCTTGAAGCAACCGTGTCTATCGTGGTGGGCGTGCTGCTGGTGTCGATGGCGGCTTCAACGCGCCTGATGGCACGGCTGCCGCTAACCGGGGCGATGGTCTACCTGGCCGTGGGTATCGCGATGGGTCCTGCGTTCGCCCATCTGTTCACGCCCAATCTTGACGAGCAGTTGCGCATGTTGCGCGGCATCACTGAAACGGGGCTGCTGATCTCGCTGTTCGCGATCGGCATGTACCTGAGGGTGCCGTTGAGCGATCCGCTGTGGCGGCTGCCATTGCGTCTCGCAGGACCCGCAATGCTGGTGACCATCGCGCTGATGTATGCGGCGGCACGCTGGGGAGTGGGACTCGCCGCCGGTCCGGCATTGATGCTGGCGGCAGCACTCGCGCCGACCGACCCTGTCCTCGCCAATGAATTGCGGGTCCTGGAGGCGGGCGACGATGAGCCGCTGCGTTTCTCGCTATCGGCCGAGGGCGGCCTCAACGACGGCGCCGCGTATCCGTTCGCCATTGCCGCGCTCTGGATATGTGGTGTACCGACTTTCGGCAGCACGAACGGCTGGACGTTCGGGGCCACGGTGGTGTGGGGCATCGTTAGCGCGCTGCTGATTGGCTGGCTGCTGGGTACCGGCATCGTCGTGATTGCCACGCATCTGCGCACGCGGCACGAAGAGGCGCTGGGGCTCGAAGGTTTCTTTGCTCTCGGATTGATGGCGCTCAGTTATGGGGCAGCGCTGCTGGTACATGGATACGCCTTCATCGCCGTGTTCGCGGCGGGCGTCGCGGTGCGCAGACAGGAATTCAAGGCGACTGGCGAGCAGGTTCCCAATGACGCGCTGAAGTCGGTGCAACGCGGCGCGAGTGACGAGGCCGCCAAGGACCCCGACCTTGCTCACGCCTACATGGCCGAATCCATGATGGCGTTTTCGGTTGAGATCGAGCGGCTGGTGGAACTCGCGCTGATGCTGATCATCGGCAGTGTGGTCTCCTTGCATTGGCGCGAACTGCTGCATTGGTCCGTTATCTGGCCAGTATTGGTTCTGCTGTTCGTTGCCCGTCCTGTTGGCGTCATGATTTCTCTGCTGGGCTCCGGGCTTAACCTGCACCAGCGTCTGCTGAGCGGCTGGCTGGGGATTCGCGGCGTCGGTGCGTTCTATTATCTGCTCTACGGGCTGGAGCAGGTGAGGGGGCCCGTGCTTGCGCCCATCATCCCTATTGTTCTGGCGACCATCGTGTTGTCCGTGGTGCTGCATGGGGGCAGCGCCACGGCATTGCTGCATCGGTATTTCGGCGGGCGTGAGCGGTAACGCGGTTTAGATAGCCCACCGCCGCCGTTCCAGGCAAGCCTGGGTCAGACCTATCAGAGCTCGCTCTGCCGTGCTTCGACGACATCGTGAGTGGAAGTCCAGTAAGGCTTGCGGTGATAGTAATCATGCACCGACGACGCCCAGAGCGGGTCTGCCATTGCGGGCCAATGATCCCTGTCGAAACCAGGGGCGGTTTTGATCTGCTCAGCCATCAGCTCAACGAGGAAAATTTTCTCGTCTACATTGAGCGTCAACGCACCCCACGGTATTGCGTGAAGGGTCGTTCCCACGCCGAGAAATCCACCTTCCGATAACACGGCATAGGCAATCCGGCCTGTGCGCACGTCAAGCATGATGTCGGAGATTTTGCCGACATGCTCGCCGTCGATGGTGACCACCTTATTGCCGTCGAGTGTGGCTGCGGCCATGACGTCGGGACCCGGGCCGTCGCCCACGCCGATGCCAACGATACCCGCGCCCTGGTCGGCTGGCGGGGACTGGAACTGGGACTGGGACTGCTTGGCTGGATTGGTGGGGATCATAATCGCCTCCTGAAGAGTGGAACCCTACCCGCGCAACCCGCGTGCCCAACCATTGCCTGCCGTCTTCGCGTCTCCGTGCCTTGATAAAAACACTGTATTTTTGTACAGTATTAGCATCTTGAACCCGATCGTCCCTCCTGCATCGTCGGCTGTGCCATCCGCGTCGTCTGTCCGCAAGATCATCCATTGCGACTGCGACTGTTTTTATGCGTCGGTTGAAATGCGCGACGACCCAACGCTGCGCGGCCGGCCATTGGCGGTGGGCGGCCGCCCCGACCATCGCGGCGTGATCGCCACCTGCAATTACGAGGCGCGGCGTTTCGGTGTGCATTCGGCCATGTCGTCGGCGCTTGCCATGCGCAAATGTCCGGAGTTGCTGATCTTGCCGCCGTCCATGGAGAAGTACCGCACCGCCTCGCGCCAGATCATGGCCATCTACCGCGATTACACGGCAGAGGTTGAGCCGCTGTCGCTCGACGAGGCCTTTCTCGACGTCACCCGCACGGACCGTTGTAAAGGCAGCGCCACGCTGATGGCAAACGAGATTCGTGAGCGCATTCGCGCGACAGTGGGCGTGACGGTATCCGCGGGCGTGGCGCCGAGCAAGTTTGTCGCGAAGATCGCGTCGGACTGGAACAAGCCGGACGGTCTTTACGTAGTGCGTCCGCATGAGGTGGATGCGTTTGTGGCCGCGCTGCCGGTGCGCAAGATTTTTGGTGTCGGCAAGGTGACCGCTGCAAAGCTCGAAAAGCTCGGGCTCACCACCTGCGCGCAGTTGCGCGAGTGGCCGCTGATGGATCTGCACCGCCAGTTCGGTGTGTTTGGCAAGCGCTTGTACGAACTCTCGCGCGGCATCGACGAACGGCCCGTGCGGGCCGACCAGGAGCGCAAGTCGGTGAGCGTCGAAACGACCTATGTGACGGACCTGCGCACGCTGGATGAATGCGCAACAGAACTGCTCCGCCTGGCGGAACAACTCGATGTACGCATTGCACGGGCCGAAGCCGCTGCGGCCGTGCGCAAGCTGTTCGTGAAGATCCGCTTTGCCGACTTTCAGCGCACGACGGTCGAGTGCGTCGGCGAAGTCACCCATGTGCCGACGCTGCTCGCGCTGCTGGAAAAGGGTTTTGCGCGTCGCAACCAGCCGGTGCGTCTGCTGGGTGTAGGCGTGCGGCTCGAAGAGGACGACGCCTCGCAGACCGGCCAGTTCGCGCTGTTCGAGGACGACGCGAACACTCCCCACGCGCTTTCTGACGCCGATAGAATCGGAGTCAGTCAAAGGAGCGATATATGGACTTGATCATCCGCCGTGCCCGTTTGCCGCGTAGCGTGTCAACGCATCAGGATCTGGTCGATATCGGCATCGAGTCCGGCCGCATTTTGGCCGTCGAGCCGCGGCTCGCGGCGAACGCAGCGGAGGAAATCGACGCCGCCGGGTGCCTCGTCACGCCGCCGTTTGTGGATCCGCATTTCCACATGGACGCCACCTTGTCGTACGGCTTGCCGCGCGTGAACGCGTCCGGCACCTTGCTCGAAGGCATTGCGTTGTGGGGCGAGCTCAAGCCGGACCTGACGCAGGAAGCGTTGATCGAGCGGGCGCTGCAGTATTGCGATTGGGCGGTGGCGCGCGGGCTGCTCGCCATCCGCAGCCATGTCGACGTCTGCGATCCTCGTCTGCTCGCCGTCGAAGCCTTGCTCGAAGTCAAGCGGCGCGTCGCTCCCTATCTGGATCTGCAACTGGTCGCATTCCCGCAAGACGGGGTGTTGCGTAGTCCAGGCGCCTTCGACAACCTCAAGCGCGCGATAGCGATGGGTGTGGACGTAGTGGGCGGCATTCCGCATTTCGAGCGCACGATGGCCGATGGTGCGGAGTCGGTACGAATCCTGTGCGAGTTTGCGGCGGAGCAGGGCTTGCGCGTCGACATGCACTGCGACGAGTCCGATGACCCGCTCTCGCGTCATATCGAAACCCTCGCGGCGCAAACGCACCGGCTCGGCTTGCAGGGACGGGTCACAGGTTCGCACCTGACCTCGATGCATTCGATGGATAACTATTACGTCAGCAAACTGCTGCCGTTGATGCGCGAGTCGGGGGTGGCGGCGATCGCCAATCCGTTGATCAACATCACGCTACAGGGCCGCAGCGATACGTATCCGAAGCGGCGCGGCATGACGCGCGTGCCGGAAATGATGGCGGCGGGCATCAATGTCGCGTTCGGTCACGACTGCGTGATGGACCCCTGGTACAGTCTCGGCTCGGGCGACATGCTCGAAGTGGCACATATGGGGCTGCACGTCGCGCAGATGACCGGCATCGACGCGATGCACGCGTGTTTCGATGCGGTGACGGTGAATGCAGCGCGCATCCTTGGACTCGAAGGCTATGGGATCGCGCCAGGCTGCGAGGCGAACTGCGTGGTGCTCGATGCGCGCGATCCGGTGGAAGCCATTCGCCTGCGCGCCGCGCGGCTTGCGGTGGTGCGGCGAGGCAAAGTGGTCGCCCGC
>NZ_JBAURZ010000356.1:0-15756 GCF_049581445.1 Paraburkholderia sp.
GGGTTGGGTGCGGCCTGCGCGGCGAACGCGCTCGGCAGCCAGAGCGAGGCGCCTGCCGCGCCGGCCATCGAAAGAAAATCGCGCCGTTTCATGCTGCACCTCTCCTGGCTCTTGTGGCTTTTATGGCTTTTGTGTTGATGGCTGCGCGCGTTACGCCAACACTCAGTATCGCCGGCGACCGTCCCAATACGACGCGCTTCACGTCACTTCAACTGAAAAGCTGGGTCCATCAACAGCGCTTCCAGATACGCGCTGCCGCTCGAATCCGTTTCGATCGCGTCGACCGGCGTGAGCGGCAGCACCGCGTGCTGCAACTGCAACTCCACGGATAGCCCGGGCTTCGCTGTCGGCGCCGTGTGGTACTGCGCGAGCCAACCGTCGATATCGAAGCGTACTCCGCCCTGCCCCGCTCGCGCCATCGCGCGACGCAGCATTGCTGGGTTTTGCGGGTTATCGCTCATACCGGACGGCGGGTGGCGTGGCGCGGCAGCTTCGGTGGCGCGGAAAAGCTGTTCGACAAACTGCTTGCGCGCCAGCAGCGTCGTGCTGTTGATCCAGTCCTCGCCGCCGGGCCAACCCTTCACGTTGGGCGGATAAAACAGGTTCTCGCCCAGCGTGCGCATCTCGCCGGTAAACGGTGCCGTGTTGTCATAGCTGATGTCGAACTCGCGCAGTGTGCCGACCACAAACTCCGCTGGCGACTTCGCTAGCGTGCCGCGATTCGCCTCATCCCAGAATGCGTCGCTTAGAAAGAGACCGCGCAGCGCGATCTTTATGTCGTAATGACTGGCTCGGAAGCGCGCGGCAATCGGTGCTATCTGGGTAGGGGCTGGCGTATCGGAGACAAACTCGCGCCACAGCTTGGTGGTAACGAAGGTCGCCGTCTCCGGCTGCGCAAGCAGGATGTCGAGCACCTGATCGCCGTCGAACCTGCCGCTCTCGCCGAGTACCGTCTTGGCGCCGTCGTCATGCTGGTTGGTGCGCCATACGTAAGCCTGGGTGTCCGGGTCCAGGCTCCAGCCGGTATAGGCGCGCGCAGCCTCCGAAACATCGCGTTGCGAGTAGTGCCCTTCACCTAATGTGAAGAGTTCCATCACTTCGCGCGCGAAGTTCTCGTTGGGCTTGCCCTTGCGATTGCCCGCACCGTCGAGGTACTGCAGCATCGCCGGGTCTTTGGCCACGGCGTGCAGCAAGTCGCCGAAGTTGCCCAACGCCTCGCGCCGCAGCAGGATGTTCTGCTGCGCCATCAGTTGCGGATACCCGACCTTGTCTTGTCCCGAGGTGAAATGGTTGTGCCAGAAGAGCGTCATGCGCTCGGTCAGCGGCGAAGGTGTCGTCGCCATTTCGCGCACCCACCACGCGCGTAATTCGTCGTAACGCTGGTTTCGCAGACGTTGCTCGGCCTGGCGCTGATCGACGGTCCACGCTTTGCGCTCGTCGCGTGTCGGGATGGGTTCCAGTACCCATGCGGGCATCGGCGTGACGGCTTCGGTGTGCGTCGCCGCCAGCACTTTGTCGACCGCCTGCTCGCGCGTCAGACCGACGTACTGCGCCACCTCGGCGTTATCCGGCGCGAAGCCGACCCGGCTCAGGAAAAAACGGGCGTCATCCGCATCGAGAAGGTTCTGCGCTGGATCATCCACTGTCGCGGCGGGCGTATCGTGTACCTGCCGCCGCGCCGCATCCTGCGTGGCGCCGGCCGGCATACTCCAGGCAAGCGGGAGCGCAATCGCAATCAGCAGCAGCGAAGCCTGACTACCTCGCGTGAGGGTGAACGGCAGCTTCATCGTCAATCGTCCGTGACGGCACCGGGAAGGCATCCGCGAATGCATGCGCTTTACCCTTGTGCCGACTCAACGGCAGATTGAACCGAAAAGTTGACCAGGGAAGTGCAACGAAATTTTTCACGTGATTTGCTGCGCGCGATGAATCGCTGACGGCAGCTTGATGACAGCGCAAAATCAGAAGGCGGCCCGCACGTCACTTGACACGGCCAGCGAATGCGCCTAACGCTTGTACAACTCGCGGACTGCGTCTTCGATATGCTGACGCAACAGACGACGTTCTTCGGGTGTCATATGACCGTCGCGACGGCGTTGATCGAGATCGGGGGGAACTGCGGTGCGCATCATGACATCTGATGCAGGGTGGTCCACGACGGGATTATGCGGTTGACGGGACGATTTAAGTCCGCGGAAGCGCGGCACGCGAGGTGACGATGCCCGGTCATCAAAGGACTGGGCATGGGCGAGCGTAGGGCCCAATGTGGCCGCGAGTGTGCCGGCAACAGCCAGCGCAATCACGCTTAGGCGCACATTCGGCCAAACCCCTCCCTTCATCTTGTTCCCTTCGTGGTCCGGCAACCGGCTACCCTAAATGCGTGTACAAACCCCGGAGTGGTGCCGGGTGCGAGAATTTTTAGTCGTGTGAAGTATCCACCGAACAGCCGCATTCAGTAAAGGAGTCTACGCGTGCCCGCTTTACGTCGTGCCACACTGCGGGTAAATTTTGTAACCGACTGTAACCCCCGAATTGATGCAAACTAGCATCACTTTGTAATCGCGCTAAGATGCCGACCATGGAAACCAAAAACCCTTCGAAAATCCTCGTCGTCGATGACGATCCGCGTCTGCGCGATCTGCTGCGCCGCTACCTTGGCGAACAGGGCTTCAACGTCTACGTCGCCGAAAACGCGCCGTCAATGAACAAGCTCTGGGTGCGTGAACGCTTCGACCTGCTGGTGCTCGACCTGATGCTGCCCGGCGAGGACGGCCTGTCGATCTGCCGCCGCCTGCGCGGCAGCAACGACCGCACGCCGATCATCATGCTCACGGCCAAGGGTGAAGATGTGGACCGTATCGTCGGCCTCGAAATGGGCGCTGACGACTATCTGCCCAAGCCGTTCAACCCGCGCGAACTGGTCGCCCGCATCCATGCGGTGCTGCGCCGTCAGTCGCCGTCGGAACTGCCGGGTGCGCCGTCCGAGACCACAGAGGTTTTCGAATTCGGCGAATTCGCGCTCAACCTGGCCACCCGCACCTTGACCAAGGCCGGGCAGGAAATCCCGCTGACCACCGGCGAGTTCTCCGTGCTGAAGGTGTTCGCCCGTCATCCGCGTCAGCCGCTCTCACGTGAAAAGCTGATGGAACTGGCGCGCGGCCGTGAATACGAAGTGTTCGACCGCAGCCTCGACGTGCAGATTTCGCGACTGCGCAAGCTGATCGAACCGGATCCGGGCAGCCCGCGTTTTATCCAGACCGTCTGGGGCCTTGGGTACGTGTTCATTCCCGACGGCGCAGCCTGAGTTTGATCGCGCTTTCCGTTGTTGTTTTCAGATAAGAAGGGCCCATGCGGATCGACCGGCGCCTCCTGACGCTCGCGTTCGGCGGCCTTTTCTGGCGGACCTTTCTGTTGATCGCGCTGTTGATCGCGGTCAGTCTCGCTGCGTGGTTCCAGAGCTTCCGGGTGATCGAACGCGAGCCGCGCGCGCAGCGCGTGGCGTTGCAGCTCGTCGCCATCGTCAAGCTCACGCGCACCGCACTCCTCTATTCCGATCCCGATCTACGCCGCGCATTGCTGCAAGATCTGGAGAGCAATGAAGGGGTGCGCGTGTATCCGCGCGAAACCACCGACAAGTACAAACTCCAGCCGGACGAGTCGCTCAACCGGCTGATCGAGCATGACATCCGCGGGCGCCTGGGTGACGATACCGTCATCGCGCAGAGCGTCAACGACATTCCCGGCGTATGGATCAGCTTCAAGATCGACGATGACGATTATTGGGTCGCGCTCGACCGCGATCAGCTCGATAACGCCACCGGCCTGCAATGGGCCGGCTGGGGGGTGTTCGCGCTGGCGCTGTCGCTGTTCGGCGCGGCCTTCATCACCAGTCTCGTGAACCGGCCGTTCGCCCGGCTGGCGATGGCCGCGCGCAAGGTCGGCTCGGGCCAGTCCCCTGAGCCGTTGCCGGAGCGCGGCATGGGCGTGGCGGCCGAAACCAATCGCAGCTTCAACCAGATGGTGCAGGACCTCGAGCAGCTCGAAGCGGACCGCGCGCTGATGCTGGCCGGTATTTCGCACGATCTGCGCACGCCGCTCGCGCGTCTGCGGCTCGAAACCGAAATGAGTCCATCGGATCAGACCACCAAGGATGCGATGGTCGACGACATCGAACAGATGGACATGATCATCGGCCGTTTCCTCGATTACGCACGGCCGGTGCAAAGAGTCCCGGAACCTGTGGACCTTTCCGTGATCGCAGGAGAACTGGCTGCGCGCATGTCGTCGGAAGACGGCATGAGGCTGATCACGCGCCTGGCGCCGTCGGCAGTCATTGAGGCGGATGAAACCGACATGCGGCGGGTGATCGGCAACCTGCTCGAAAATGCGCGCAAGTATGGGCTGAGCGAAGGCGATGGCATTCCGCACGTGATTCTGGAAACACGCGTGTCGCATTCGCGTGTTGAACTGTCGGTGGTCGACGAAGGCCCGGGCATTCCAGAGGACCAGTTGGCGCTGGTGACCCGGCCGTTCTACCGGGTCGATACCGCACGTACCCAGGCGAACGGAACGGGCCTTGGCATGGCCATCGTGCAGCGCCTCGTGGGCCGTTACCGTGGTGGCCTGCGGTTGCGCAACCGCACACCAGGTCCGGGGCTCGAAGTGACGATCGAGTTTCCGCTGGCCCGTGGCGCTTGAGGCAATAAAAGCGCTTACGCAACTTAAAGCGCTCGGGAAACTTAAGGTAGCCCGCGCAGTCCAGTCTCACAGGGAGTAAGTCACCGCTCAAGGATAAAGTCCGGAGCGCAACGAATTATTCTCCAAACCGGTGCGAATGTTGATACATACGCACACTATCGGCGCAGTGAAGAAAAACTATCCGCCTTATTAGTTAAAAACTATTGATGCGATACATCAATAGAGTTATACTTGTTTTCGTGTAACGCGAGCGTTACAGCGAGCAGGTAGCTTGAACAAATTGTTTTTCAACCCATTGGCAACCTTCTGGAGTATTCCGCATGAAAACCGTTGGCGACAAACTCGAAGCTTTCACCGTCACCGCAGCCAAGCCGGGCTTCAACAACCATGAAGAAAATGGCGTGTCGGCGTTCGAGGAAATCACCGAACAGTCGTTCCCGGGCAAGTGGAAGATCATTTACTTCTACCCGAAGGATTTCACGTTTGTGTGCCCGACGGAAATCGTCGAATTCGGCAAGCTGGCCAATGATTTCGCCGAGCGCGATGCAATCTTGCTGGGCGGCAGCGTCGACAACGAATTCGTGAAGCTGGCATGGCGCCGTGAACACAAGGACCTGAGCAAGCTGAACCACTACGCGTTCGGCGACGTGAAGGGCGAGCTGATCGACCAGCTCGGCGTGCGCGACAAGGAAGCGGGCGTGGCCCTGCGCGCGACGTTCGTAGTCGACCCGGACAACACGATCCAGCACGTTTCGGTGAACAACCTGAACGTTGGCCGTAACCCGGAAGAAGTGCTGCGTATTCTGGACGGCCTGCAAACGGACGAACTGTGCGCCTGCAACCGTGCGGTTGGCGGCGCAACGCTGTAAGCATTGCAGTCGGAAGCCCGCTAAGCTTGAAAGAGCCGGCGGGCTTTTTTATCGACACCCTGATAGGAGATATCAATGGAATTCTTGTCTTCGATTAAAGCGCTTGTTCCCGATTACGCGAAGGATATTCGTTTAAATCTGGACGGCACGATTGCACGCTCATCGCTGGAGGGCACGGATGCGGTGGGCGTGGCGCTGGCGGCGGCTTTTGCTGCCAAGAGCGCGGTGCTGGTGGATACGATTCGCAATGCGGGGGTGCTGTCCCCGGAGGAAGTCAACGGCGCGCTGACGGCTGCTGCGTTGATGGGGATGAATAACGTCTGGTATCCGTATGTTGAGATGACGGATAGCGCTGATCTTAAGTCGCAGCCGGCGGGTTTGCGGATGAATGCTTATGCGTCGCATGGTGGTGTGGATAAGCGGCGCTTTGAGATGTATGCGTTGGCGGCTTCTATTATTGGGAAGTGCCATTTTTGTGTTAAATCGCACTTTGAAACGCTGGTCGCTGAGGGGATGAGTTCTACTCAACTCCGGGATGTTGGCCGCGTTGCGGCGGTTATTAACGCTGTCGCGTTGGTCGTTTCTGCTGAAGGTAAGTGAGTTTTTTGCGCTTTACTTTTAGTGCGGGGCGCTGCGTGGGGGTTCTCATGTGGCGCTTTTGTTTTTTGGCCTTTTCTTGATTTTTCTTATTGGTCTGTTTGGGTTTTTCATTTGTAATTTTCTTTACGGCGTTGGCATTTTCTTGTTTTCTTGTTGGTCTATTAGTTTTGCCCGTTGGGCTGTTGGATCGGTTTCTTGGCCTTTCCTTGATTTCTTATTGGTTTATTAGCGATGCCCCTGTGCGGGGCAGCACTCACTTTCTTTGCGGCCGCAAAGAAAGTAAGCAAAGAAAGCGGCTCACACCGCCAGCCTGTAGGTGTCCACCTCGCCAGTGAAGTGGCATTGGTCCGAAACGAGATCGTCTCTCGCGATGCCTGCGTTCGTGACACAGCACTCATCCACCCCACTCCGCACTACGTGCATCGCGGATCGGTTTGCGTGGGAAAGCGCGGTGCAGGTAGCACATTCGCGCCGTCCACTCGCGAAGATGGCGAATATCCTGCGCTCCGCCCATCCGACTCGCTAACGACGGGAAATGCCCGTCAGTTGTGTTGCAAACTCGCCGTGGGACCGCTTCACACCGCCGCCCGTCCGGCGCTTGGCGAAATACTGAGGATTCCGACAGAATTTGCAGAAGAAGAAGTTTTGCCCGACGGCGGAGCGCGCAGCGCAACGCTGGAACGGATGACTGCCTTGTCACTAGCGCGGATGGTGCGAGGGCAGATCTCGTCTCGGACCAATACCGGTTCACTGGCGAGGCGGACACCTACGGGCTGGCGGTTTGAGCCGCTTTCTTTGCTTACTTTCTTTGCGGCCGCAAAGAAAGTGAGTGCCGCCCCGCACAGGGGCATCGCTAATAAACCAATAAGAAATCAAGGAAAGGCCAAGAAACCAATCCAACAGTCCAACACCCAACATTAATAGACCAATCAGAACAAAAAGAAAAGGCCAAAAAGCAAGCGCCGCAGGCAAAAATAAACCATTAACTCCGAATCAACAAAACCGCGGCCTGCGCCTCAATCCCTTCAGCTCGACCAAGATACCCCAACTTCTCATTAGTCTTAGCCTTCACATTAACCCGATCCAGCGCCAGCTGCAAATCCTCAGCAATATTCACCCGCATCGCTTCAATATGAGGCGAAAGCTTAGGCGCCTGCGCAATCACCGTACTATCCACATTGCCAATAGAAAACCCAGCCCGCTTCACCCGAGCCGCGCACTCGCGCAATAAAACACGGCTATCCACCCCGGAGAACTTCGGATCAGCATCGGAAAAATGCCGCCCAATATCCCCCAGCGCGGCAGCGCCAAACAGCGCATCCGTAATGGCATGCAACAACACATCCGCATCCGAATGCCCCAGCAACCCGCGCTCATAAGGCACCGTCACGCCGCCGATAATAAGCGGCCGCCCCGGTACGAGCTGATGCACGTCATACCCCTGTCCGATTCTGAAATCCATAGCTTGAAGTCCGGTTAATAACGATAAAACACTTCAGGAAACCGCCGGCCGGCTGAGAATCGCCTCAGCCAGATCGAAATCTTCCGGATACGTGACCTTGAAATTGCGCAGGCTGCCTTGCACCAGCAAAGGCACATGCCCCAGCCATTCAATCGCACTCGCCTCGTCCGTCAAATCATGACCCGCCTGCTGCGCACTCAGAATCGCCTCGCGCAACATGCCAATGCGAAACATCTGCGGCGTCTGCGCCTGCCACAAGCCGTCGCGCTGCTCGGTTCTGGCAATCCGCCCGCCGCTGTCCGGTGCAATTCGCTTTAAGGTATCCGCCACCGGCAGCGCCATGATCCCGCCCACTTCGTCGTTCTTCAGCGCACCCGTCAACGCGCGGATCAGCGAGGGCGTAATGCCCGGCCGCGCGGCATCGTGGACCAGCACCCAGTCGTCGTCATGAGCGCCAAATTCGCTCAGCGCATGCAGCCCGTTAAGCACCGACGCCTGCCGCGAAGCCCCGCCACAGCGTCGCACCGCAAAGCGCAGGCCGCCAAAGCGACGGGCGTCGAAGTGCTGGTCATCCGGCGCAATCACCAGCAGCGTCTGGGTGAATTCGCTGCAAGCGTCAAACGCGGCAAGGGAAAAATGCAAAAGGTCGCGACCGGCCACGGTGCGGTATTGCTTGGGCATGGAGGCGCCGGATCGGCTGCCGGTGCCTGCGCTCGGAATCAGAGCAAAAAGACGTGAAGTCACTGGTGCGGACGCCGCGAGGTCAAAGTAAAGGACGGATTTTATAATAGGTGCTTCGCATACACGCCATGACACGCGTAAACTTGCGGCTCACGTGTGACCCAACGGCCGCCTCCCCCTTTATGCCAGACATCGCCGCATCATCGCAGTCCTCCCCGCCAGTCGCGCTAGTCAAGGCTGGCCAGCGTTTTGCCTTCGACGGTACGCATGGTTCGTCAGATGCCCTGCTGATCGCCCGCTATCACCTCGCCTACCACGAGCAGGTGCCGCTGCTGGCGGTCGTCTGCGCCAGTGCAGTCGACGCTCAGCGCCTTGCGCAGGAAATCAGCTTCTTCGCGCCGCAAGCCCGTGTGCGCCTGCTGCCCGACTGGGAAACACTGCCTTACGATACTTTCTCGCCGCACCAGGATCTGGTCTCCGAGCGTCTCGCCACCCTGCACGATCTCGGCGAAGGCCGCTGCGACATCCTGCTGGTGCCCGCCACCACGGCACTGTACCGGATGCCGCCCGCGTCCTTCATGGCGGCGTACACGTTCTCCTTCTCGCAGGGCGAACGCCTCGACGAAGCCAAACTCAGAGCGCAATTGACTCTTGCCGGCTACGAACATGTCAGCCAGGTCGTGCGTCCGGGTGAATATTGCGTACGCGGCTCGCTCCTCGACCTGTTTCCGATGGGTTCGCCGTTGCCTTACCGGATCGATCTGTTCGACGACCAGGTCGATTCGATCCGCGCCTTCGACCCCGACACGCAGCGCAGTCTATACCCCGTGAAGGACGTGCGTCTCTTGCCAGGGCGCGAATTCCCCTTCGATGAAGCCGCCCGCACGGCCTTTCGCAGCCGCTGGCGTGAAGTGTTCGAGGGCGACCCGAGCCGCGCATCGATCTACAAGGACATCGGCAACGGCGTGCCGTCGGCCGGTATCGAATACTACCTGCCGCTCTTCTTCGAAGAGACCGCAACGCTGTTCCACTATCTGCCGGAGCGCGCGCAACTGGCCTTTGTCGGCGATCTGGATGCGGCAATCCGGCGCTTCACGAACGATACCAAGCAGCGCCATAACTTCCTGTCGCACGACCGCGACCGGCCAATCCTCGAGCCGCAGCGCCTGTTCCTGTCGGACGAGGACTTCTTCACGCTCGCCAAGCCTTTCGCGCGTCTCGTGCTGCCCGGCAACGCGGGCGGCGCCTGGGCGACGCCGCTGCCGAATCTCGCCATCGATCGTCACGCCGACGACCCGGTCGCGGCGCTGCGTCTGTATCTCGACACCACGCCGAACCGCGTGCTGTTTGCCGCCGAATCGGCGGGCCGGCGTGAGACGCTGCTTCAACTGCTGGCCGACAACCATCTGAAGCCGTCATCGAGCGACAGCTTCAATGACTGGTTGCGGAGTGACGCCCGCTTCACGCTCGGCGTGTCGCCGTTGTCCAGCGGCTTTGCGGTGCCCGCCGAAGGCATCGCCATCCTGACCGAAACTGAGCTCTACGGCCCACTGGCACGCCGCGCGGGACGCCGCCGTCAGGAACAGGCGAGCAACGTCGATTCGATGGTGCGCGATCTGTCCGAGCTCAAGGTCGGCGATCCGGTCGTGCATTCGCAACATGGCATCGGCCGTTATATGGGCCTCGTGACGATGGACCTCGGCGAAGGCGAAACCGAGTTCCTGCACCTCGAATACGCCGGCGAAAGCAAACTGTATGTTCCCGTCGCGCAGTTGCATGTCATATCGCGCTATAGCGGCGCTGATCCTGAAAGCGCGCCGCTGCACTCGCTGGGATCGGGTCAATGGGAAAAAGCCAAGCGCAAGGCCGCGCAGCAGATTCGCGACACCGCCGCCGAGTTGCTGAACCTGTACGCACGCCGCGCCGCGCGCGAAGGCCACGCCTTCGCACTCGACCCGCGCGATTACGTGAAATTTGCGGAAAGCTTCGGCTTTGAGGAAACGCCCGACCAGGCTGCAGCCATCGCCGCCGTGATTGGCGACATGACAAGCGGCAAGCCAATGGACCGCCTCGTGTGTGGCGACGTGGGCTTCGGCAAGACCGAAGTTGCCCTGCGCGCGGCGTTTATCGCGGTGATGGGCGGCAAGCAGGTGGCCCTGCTCTCGCCCACCACGCTGCTCGCCGAACAGCATACGCAAACCTTCACAGACCGCTTCTCCGACTGGCCCGTGCGCATTGCCGAACTGTCGCGCTTCAAGTCGACCAAGGAAGTCAACGCGGCAATCCAGCAAATCAACGAAGGCACCGTTGATATCGTAATCGGCACGCACAAGCTGCTGTCTTCGGATGTGCAGTTCAAACGGCTCGGTCTTGTCGTCATCGACGAAGAACACCGTTTCGGAGTCCGTCAGAAAGAGGCGCTGAAAGCGCTGCGCGCCGAAGTGGACGTGCTGACGCTCACCGCTACGCCAATCCCCCGCACGCTCGGCATGGCGCTCGAAGGTTTGCGCGACTTCTCGGTCATCGCGACCGCGCCGCAGAAGCGCCTCGCCATCAAGACCTTCGTGCGTCGTGAAGAAGACGGTGTGATTCGCGAAGCCATGCTGCGCGAGTTGAAGCGCGGCGGCCAAGTGTACTTCCTGCACAACGAAGTGGAGACCATCGAGAACCGGCGGCAGATGCTCGAATCCTTGGTGCCGGAGGCGCGCATTGCGGTCGCGCACGGTCAGATGCACGAGCGCGAACTCGAACGCGTGATGCGCGATTTCGTCGCACAACGCGCCAACGTGCTGCTCTGTACGACGATTATCGAAACCGGCATCGACGTGCCGACCGCGAATACGATCCTGATTCACCGGTCCGACAAGTTCGGCCTCGCGCAGTTGCACCAGTTGCGCGGACGGGTGGGCCGCTCGCATCACCAGGCCTACTCGTATCTGCTGGTACACGATCCGCAGGGGTTGACCAAGCAGGCACAACGCCGCCTCGAAGCGATCCAGCAGATGGAAGAACTCGGCTCGGGCTTCTATCTGGCCATGCACGACCTTGAAATTCGTGGCACGGGCGAAGTGCTCGGCGACAAGCAATCGGGTGAAATCCAGGAGATCGGTTTCCAGCTTTACACCGACATGTTGAACGATGCCGTAAAGGCGCTCAAGGAAGGCAAGGAACCAGATCTCACGTCGCCGCTCGCGGCCACCACCGAAATCAACCTGCACGCCCCGGCCATTTTGCCGGCCGATTACTGCGCCGACGTGCAGGAGCGGTTGTCGCTCTACAAACGCCTCGCAAATTGTGAACACAGTGATTCAATCGACGGCATTCAGGAAGAGTTGATCGACCGCTTTGGCAAGCTGCCGCCGCAAGCGCATGCGCTAGTGGAAACACATCGGCTGCGGCTCGTGGCGAAACCGCTGGGGATTTCGAAAATCGACGCTGGTGAAACGGTCATTGGTCTGCAATTCATCCCCAATCCGCCGGTTGACGCCATGCGCATCATCGAGATGGTGCAGAAGCATAAGCACATCAAACTGGCGGGCCAGGACAAGCTGCGCATCGAGACCCGCAGCCCGGATCTGGCGGTGCGCGTGGCTACAGTGAAAGAGACGCTACGCGCACTCGGCACGCCGACCCGCGGCACGGCTGCGGCCAGCGCACGCTAGCGCTGTTTTGTTTGCGCAAGCTTCGTTTGAGTGAGGGGCGGCATTGTCCGCCCCTTTTTGCTGCGCTGCGCAACGTACACATCCGGCATAAGGATGCTTTGGCCCGTCAGCGCTTTTTGGGTATGATCGGAAGACTCAAAAGCTGGAGTCTTGTCATGTCCCACGTCGCTGACACAGCGCGTCCCGCACATTCAAACGCTTCAAACGCCTCAACCGCTGCCAACGCCGCCGCTTCTTCTCCCGCTTCGCTTCCCTGGATCACACGCCTCGTATCGATGGATACGGTCAGCCGCAATCCGAATCTCGGCCTGATCGAAACCGTCCGCGACGAACTGCGCAATCTCGGCATCGAAGCCACGCTCACTCACGACGAAAGCGGCAAATGGGCCAACCTGTTCGCCACCATTCCTGCGCACGACGGCGAAACCAATGGCGGAATCGTGCTCTCCGGCCACACGGATGTCGTACCGGTCGACGGTCAGAAATGGGACAGCGATCCGTTCAAGCCTGAAGTACGCGGCGATCAGCTTTTTGGCCGCGGCACCTGCGATATGAAAGGTTTCATCGGTGCCGCACTGACGCTCGTGCCGCAGATGCAGCGCACGAAGCTCGCCAAGCCGATCCATCTCGCGCTGTCGTTTGACGAGGAAGTGGGCTGCGTCGGCGCACCGCTTTTGCTCGCAGATTTGCTCAAACGCGGCATCAAGCCGGATGGTTGCATCGTCGGCGAGCCGACCAGCATGCGTCCGATCATCGCTCACAAGGGCATCAACGCGTATCAGTGCTGTGTGCGTGGCCACGCCGCGCATTCGTCGCTGACGCCTAAGGGGCTGAACGCGATCGAATACGCCGCGCGCCTGATCTGCTATATCCGTGAAATGGCCGACCAGTTCCGCGAGCAAGGTCCGTTCGACGAACTCTACGACGTGCCGTTCACCACCGCGCAGACCAGCACCATCGAAGGTGGCAACGCCATCAATACGGTGCCGGCCGAATGCCGCTTCCAGTTCGAATTCCGCAATCTGCCCACGCTCGATCCCGATCCCATCTTCGCGCGCATCGAGCATTACGCACACGAAACGCTGCTGCCCAAGATGCTGCGCGAGCACGCGAGCGCTGCCATCGAGTTCTCGAAGATCGCCGCAGCGCCTGGGCTCGATTCGTCAGAGCAGGCTGCGATCACGCAACTCGTGCGCGCGCTGACCGCCGACCAGGACAAGCGCAAGGTGGCCTATGGCACGGAGGCGGGTCTGTTCTCGCTGGCGGGCATTCCGAGCATTGTGTGCGGACCGGGCAACATCGAACAGGCCCATAAGGCCAACGAATTTGTCTCGCTCGACCAGTTGGTGGCATGCGAGCGTTTTCTCGGCAAGTTCATTCACAGCATGTCATTGGATGCACACGCTCAGTGAAGCTCGCAGTGAGGCCCCTACTGAAGCCAACCGGGTCCGAAGCGGATCCGATTGAATCGAAATTGGACTAGCTTAATGTCCGCAATTGCAATGAACTGCCCCGGCCTGTCTGACTCCAAGCTATAAAGGATTTGCTCTCCCCACACCATGTCCACCGCCACGCCGCAGCATACTGACCACACCATCGACGGCGAGCCGATTCCGACGCTCGACGACATCGCCGCTCAACATTTTGCGCTGGCCCCGTGGGTGGCCCGAACGCCGGTGTTCGACAAGCTCGACTTCCCGTCGCTCGAAGGCATGGTGGTGAACTTCAAGTTCGAGCTGCTGCAAGCAAGCGGCAGCTTCAAGGCGCGCGGCGCGTTCACCAATCTGCTGGCGCTTGACGAAGCACAGCGTTATGCGGGCGTCACCTGTGTGTCGGGCGGTAATCATGCGGTGGCAGTCGCATACGCCGCCATGCGTCTTGGCGTTGGCGTGAAGGTCGTGCTGTTCCGCTCGGCCAATCCAGCACGCGTCGCGTTGTGCCGCCAATACGGCGCAGAGATCGTGGTGGCGGACGGCAACGCGGAAGCCTTTGAGATGGTCCGGCGCATCGAGGCCGAAGAAGGCCGTTACTTCGTGCATCCTTTCAACGGCTACCGCACGGTGCTGGGCACCTCAACGCTTGGCTACGAATGGGCCACGCAAACGCCGGATCTCGACGCTGTAATCGTGCCGATCGGCGGCGGCGGACTGGCTGCCGGTGTATCCACGGCATTGCGCCTCGCCAATCCGCGCATTCGCGTCTATGGCGTCGAGCCGGACGGTTCAGATGCCATGAGCAAGAGCTTCGCAGCCAATCACACGGTCAAGATGGGCCACATGTTCAGCATTGCAGATTCGCTGATGGCCCCGCACACCGAGCAGTACAGCTACGAACTATGCAGACGCCATATCGAGCGCATTGTCACCGTCTCCGACAATCAGATGCGCGCGGCCATGCTGACGCTCTTCATGCAACTGAAGCTCGCTGTTGAGCCGGCCTGCGCGGCGGCGACCGCTGCGTTGCTCGGCCCATTGCGTGAGACCTTGCAGGGCAAGCGTGTGGGAGTCCTGCTGTGCGGCACGAACATCGATCCGGTCAGCTTTGCCGCCCATATCGAACGGGCCCGCGCACTCGGGTCATAGTTTCCATGTCGGGCCATGGCCCCAAAAGCACTACCCTTGACTCCTGACGTTGGCTATCATGGCGCCATCGACTTCACGGAGGACTCCCTTATGAGTATGGTCCAGGAATTCAAGGAATTTGCCCTAAAGGGCAATGTGATGGATCTCGCGGTCGGTGTGATTATTGGCGGCGCGTTCTCCACCATTGTCAATTCCATCGTCAAAGACCTGATCATGCCGGTGGTCGGCCTCGCTACCGGCGGCCTCGACTTCTCCAACAAGTTTGTCCGTCTAGGCGACATCCCCGCCAACTTCAAAGGCAGTCCTGAGTCATACAAAGACCTGCAAACCGCGGGCGTTGCGGTGTTCGGTTATGGTTCGTTCATCACCGTGCTGATCAACTTCCTGATCCTCGCGTTTATCATTTTCCTGATGGTGAAGTTCATCAACAATCTGCGGAAGCCGGCGCCGGCTGAAGCTCCGCCGCCCCCACCGACACCGGAAGACGTGTTGCTCCTGCGTGAGATCCGCGATTCATTAAAGAGCACGCCACGCTGAGTCGTCAGTCTCGCAGCTTGAACAGAAAACAGAAAGGCCTGCTACGCAATACGTCGTTAGCAGGCCTTTTTGTTGAAGCGGGTTACAACGGCGAGGCGAGACCCGGTTTTCCAGCAGCACACATAGGACGATCTCATTGCGGCGCATTCTGCGTGGCGGATTCAGCCAATACTTCGCACTACGCGGAATCCGGTCCTTGAGCCTTCTCCGCCTTGACGTTCGCCGCGTTTTCAATCAACTGTTCGAGCTGGAGGAAATTGACCGGCTTGGTCAAATGCGAGGTGAATCCCGCAGCCAGGCAACGGCGCACATCTTCATCCGTGCCGAAGCCCGTCAAGGCCACAGCCGGCGCGCCGGAGTGTTCGCGAAATGCCTTGATGAAGTCGAGCCCCGTGCCATCCGGCAGGCCCACGTCACTGACGATCAGATCGTAGGTCGTTGACTGCGTTGCCGCGAGCGCGTCGTCCACCCGGCCCGCCACCGTCACCTCGTGACCCATGCCGCGAATCAGTTGCGCCATCACGTCAGCGGTATCGACATGGTCCTCGATCAGCAGAATCGTCAGCATGCTGTCAGGGCGTCCCGCCACGGGCGCCGGCGCGACCGGTTCGCCGAGCGGCTTCGCCGCTGTCGGCAAGGTGATGGTGAACGTCGCGCCGCAGTGC
>NZ_JBAURZ010000357.1:0-20307 GCF_049581445.1 Paraburkholderia sp.
CGGCCGAGGTGCGCGGGATGGGACGCGCGCGCCGGGCATTCAACTCGTCGGCGAGGTCCCACAGGGTGCGCGGGTCGAACATGACTACCACCATGGACATCAGCGTGAGCGCGCCGAATGCGAACAGCGCGGCTTCCGGGATGACCCGCGCGAGACTCACCATCTTCACGATGGTGATCAGCACGCCGAGCATGAACACTTCGACCATACCCCACGGACGCACGAACTGGATGGCGCGCAGCACCTGGTTAAAGCCCTTGGGCACGTAGCCGGAGCGGATCGGAATGAGCACATAGAGCAGGGCGACGAGCTCGGTGAGCGGAAACAGCGTGGTCGCGCAGAACACCATGACCGCGACAATCTGCATATCCTCGTTCCATAGCGCGACGAGTGCGCCAAACAAGGTGGTCTGCGAAGTGATGCCATTCGCATCCAGTTCGATGATTGGATAACCTTGGGCGATCAGGAAAGTGAACAGTGCCGCGAGAGTCATTGAGCTGATGATGTCCAGCCGGCGCATCATGCCGCGATAGAGCGTGGCGCCGCAGCGCGGACAACGCGCGACCAGACGGCTGCCGATCAGTTTTGGCTTGGTGAACAGCGTATCGCACTCGTGGCACGCGATCAGGTTGTCATGGTCCATACGGCAGAAGGGCAAAATGACGTGAGCGGGAACGTGCAACGCAGGCTTGCACGACAAGCACGGGGCGAAAGCCTGGAGCAATAGTACCAAACGCGCCCCACCTTGGGCGTTACGGCCGCAAGGTAACGCGCAGCGGCCTGGTCTGCGCGCGAGGCGTGCCCCGGCAGTTGCTGGGCGGCGATTCTACAGGCGTCGGACATTTTCCGGCCCTAATTGTTCAATGTTCTATCGATGCTGCGTTTGAACGCTGGGCACGTGCTGCGGAATCGCCTGCTGGCTTTTTCGGCTTGCGGTAGCATGGCGGCCTTGGCGTGCGTTACGGGTGGCCGGCCGGCACACACCGGACCGGATGTAGTTATCACCGCCGGGGGAATAATCAGCCCCTGCACACCGTTAATCTCTCAGCTTGCGTTGACCTTTTATGGCATCCAAACCTTCCTTCGGCGCTCGGGATTCATACACGGGAACGGCCATCGCGCTGCATTGGCTGATCGCGCTGCTGATCATCTGCGGTTTCGCGCTGGGTTGGGCCATGACCGATATCCCAGGCTTCACGCCGACCAAGCTACGCTACTTTTCCTGGCATAAGTGGATCGGCGTGACCGTGTTTGGACTGGTGGTGCTGCGCATCCTGTGGCGTGCGACTCACGGCGCGCCGCCCTTGCCGCGCCGGATGGCGGCGTGGCAACGGGTGGCGGCTCAACTGGTACATGTCCTGCTTTACGTGCTGATGGTTGCGATCCCCGTGTCCGGCTATCTGTATAGCTCCGCAGCCAATGTGCCGGTCGTGTATCTGGGGCTGGTGCCGCTGCCACGGTTGATCGCGCCTGATCCGGTGCTCAAGGTCGTGCTGAAGAACATTCACATCACGCTCAACTACACCCTGCTCGTGCTGTTCGTGCTGCATGTCGCGGCGGCCCTCAAGCATCAATGGATGGACCGCGACGGGCTGCTGTCGCGCATGATCCCTTTCATCAAATAAGGAAAAACATGAAGGTTTCGTTCTACCGCTATATGCTGGCGGCGTTTGCGGCGGCGTCCCTCACTGCCGCTGGCAGCGCGTTCGCCCAGGTGGACCTCGCCAAAAGCACCATTACGGCAACTTCGAAACAGATGAACGTGCCGGTGGAAGGCAAGTTCAACAAGTTCAGCGCGCAGGTGAAATTCGACCCGGCGAAGGCCGCCGAGGGCAGCGCGCAGTTCGCCGTCGACGTGGGCAGTTATGATCTGGGCGACGAGAGCTACAACGATCAGGTGCGCGGCAAAGACTGGTTCGATGCGAAGACGTTCCCGCAGGCCACGTTCGTTTCGAGCGCGATTGCGCCGGCGGGCAACAACCAGTTCAAGGTGACCGGCAAACTGACCATCAAGGGCAAATCGCAGACCGTCGTTGTGCCGGTAACGATGACGCAGCAAGGCGCGATGCAGGTTTTTGATGGTGACCTGCCGATCAAACGCACGCAGTTCGATATCGGTACGGGGGAGTGGAAGGACACTTCGGTGGTGGCCGACGACGTCACGATCAAGTTTCATATCGTTGCGGCGCTGAAGTAAGGCGGCGCAATGCCGTAAACCAGTGATAAGCCCTAATCCCGCCTGGGCGTGCGCGGGTTGCGCAGCCTATGTCAGGTGGTCGGGCGACTGCGTCGCGTGACAAGCACAGCGTGTTTATGTAAGGAGCATGACTTGAAGACATCCCTGCTGATCGCCGCTGGCGCTCTGGCTACCTCCGTTTCCTGGGGCGCTTTTGCGGCCGATACCTATCAGCTCGACCCGACCCACACGTATCCGAGCTTCGAGGCGGATCACTTCGGTGGCCTGTCGGTGTGGCGCGGCAAGTTCACCAAAAGTACGGGCACAGTGACGCTCGACCGCGCAGCGAAGACCGGCACGATCGACGTGACGGTCGACCCCGCTTCGGTCGAGACCGGCAACACCAAGCTCGACGAGCATCTGGAGTCCGACGCCTTCTTCGACGTCACGAAATATCCGACGGTCACCTACAAGGGCACCGACATCAAGTTTGACGGCGACAAGCCGGTTGAAGTAGTCGGCACTCTGACGATGCATGGCGTGACCAAGCCGCTGAATCTGACGATCGAATCGTTCAAGTGCATGCAGCATCCGGTACTCAAGCGCGAGGTATGCGGCGTGGAAGCAAGCGCCCATTTCGACCGCGCGGACTACGGCATGGACTTCGGCACCAAATATGGCTTCAACATGGATACCAAGCTGCATATCCAGGCTGAAGGGATCAAGCAGTCGCCGTGATTCGGCAGCCCGGACGCGAGCCGCACATGCCCGCCGCCGGACGCTTTGGCGCTTGAGTAAAGCCGCTTCGATCGCCTCGCGACGAAGCGGCTTTTTTATGGCTCTCGCACGCGGGGCCACGTTCTTCAGAAAAGACGGAAACAGTCGTCCACACTATTTCGCGCAACGGAGATCTGCATGAATGCAACGACGTCTGCAGGACTGGTGGCGAGCCCCGCCGGAACATGGCGCATCGTGGTGGCCGCGTCGATTGGCAACGCGCTGGAATGGTTCGACCTGGTGGTCTACGGCTTCTTCGCGGTCCTGATCGCGAAGCTGTTTTTCCCCGCCGGCGACGATACGGTGTCCTTGCTGCTGACGCTCGGCACGTTCGGGGTGTCGTTCTTCATGCGACCGCTCGGCGCGATCGTGTTGGGCGCATACGCTGACAGGGCCGGGCGCAAGGCGGCGCTCACCCTGTCGATCGTGCTGATGATGGCCGGCACGCTGGTCATCGCAATTCTGCCTACTTATCGGACCATCGGGCTTGCGGCGCCCTTGATCCTCGTCGCAGCGCGTTTGATGCAAGGCTTTTCCGCAGGCGGTGAGTTCGGCAGTGCCACGGCGTTTCTCGCCGAGCATGTACCCGGACGGCGCGGCTTCTTCGCCAGCTGGCAGATCGCCAGCCAGGGCCTGACGACGTTGCTGGCCGCGAGCTTTGGCGTCCTGCTGACTAGCGAGCTGACGGCGGGACAACTGGCTGCATGGGGCTGGCGCGTGCCATTCGTGTTTGGCCTGCTGATCGGTCCGGCGGCCTGGTACATCCGTACCCGGCTCGACGAGACGCCCGAGTTCCTTGCCGCCAAGACCACTGCCACGCCGCTGCGCGATACCTTCGCAAGTCAGAAGACGCGCCTGCTGATCGCCATCGGCGCGGTGGTGCTGGGTACCGTTTCAACGTATCTTGTGCTGTTCATGCCAACCTACGGCGTCAAGCAACTTGGGCTCGCGCCTTCGGTGACGTTTGCTGCGATTGCCCTGACCGGGGCGATCCAGTTGCTGTTTTCGCCGCTGGTCGGCCATCTGTCGGACCAGCTTGGGCGCACGCGCATCATGCTCGTTTCGGCCGCGTTGCTGCTGGTGCTGATCTATCCCGCGTTTGCTTTCCTCGTCGCTCATCCGAACGTCGGTACGTTGATTGCCGTGCAAGTGGTACTTGGCTTTTTGATGACCGGCTATTTCGGCGCGTTGCCCGGCTTGCTCTCGGAGATATTTCCGGTGCAGACGCGTACGACCGGCATGTCCCTCTCGTACAACATCGCGGTGACGCTCTTTGGCGGCTTTGGCCCGTTCATTATCACGTGGCTGATCAGCGCGACCGGCTCGAAATTGGCGCCGAGTTTCTACATGATGTTTGCCGCAGCGGTGAGCCTCGCGGCGCTGTTCGCGGCGCGGCGCAAGCTGGGGTTTAGCTGACAAGGTGAGAAGAGGCAGGCTGACAAGCCTGACAAGAGGCTGGCTGACAAGAGGCAGGCTCCAGGTGGCGGTAAACGACAAAGGCCGGTTCGACTGAACCGGCCTTTGTGTTTGTGGCTGCGTCAGACCGGAAGACCGGAGACTGTAGCGCTTGAGACCTTAAACCTGCGCACCCGCGTTCGGGTCGTTCGGATCGTGGCGTTCCTTCGAGTCCTTCACCAGGTCTTCGCGCTTCACGCCGAACCACATGGCCAGCGCCGCCGCGACGAACACCGACGAGTAGATACCGAACAGAATACCGACCGTCAGCGCCAACGCGAAGTAGTGCAGCGTCGGGCCGCCGAACAGGAACATCGACAGCACCATCATCTGCGTACAACCGTGGGTGATGATGGTCCGCGACATCGTGCTCGTGATAGCGTGGTTGATGACTTCGATCACGGTCATCTTGCGTTCGCGGCGGAAGGTTTCGCGAATCCGGTCGAAGATAACCACGGATTCGTTCACCGAGTAACCGAGCACCGCCAGCACCGCTGCGAGCACCGACAGCGAGAACTCCCACTGAAAGAACGCGAAGAAGCCGAGAATGATGACCACGTCGTGCAGGTTGGCGATCACGCCGGCGATAGCGTACTTCCATTCGAAGCGGAACGACAGGTAGATCACAATGCCGGCCACCACGCAGGCTAGCGCGAGCAGGCCGTTGGTGACGAGTTCCTTGCCGACCTGCGGGCCGACGAACTCGACGCGCTGCAACTGCACCTGAGCGTCTTCACCCTTCAGCGCGCCCATCACCTGATCGCTCTGTTGAGCCGAGGTCAGGTTCGCCTTGACCGGCAGGCGGATCAGCACGTCACGCGACGTACCGAAGTTCTGCACTTGCGCGTCGGGGTAGCCGAGCTTGCCGAGCGTGGCGCGCACCGGTTCGAGCGGCACCGCGTTCGGATACTGCACTTCGATGACCGTGCCGCCGGTGAACTCCACCGACAGATGCAGCCCGCGATGCAGCAGGAAAAACACAGCAGCGATAAACGTCAGCAGCGAGATCGCGTTGAACACCAACGCGCGCTGCATGAGCGGCAAATCTTTGCGAATGCGGAAAAATTCCATGGTTTTCTTCTCCGGGACTCAGCGGGATGAACCCGGTTTCTGCGGCGTGTTGCTGGGACTGTTGCGACGGCGTACCGTCGGCTTGCCGGCGCGGGCCTGCGCAGCGGCCGCAGCCTTCGGCTTGCCCTTAACGTTGCTGATGGCTCGTGCGGTGTCCGTGTCGGCGTCTTCGCTACCCAGATAAGCGGCGGCTGCGCCGTTGGCGGCCTCCGGCCTCCACACCTGGCCAATCGCCAGCGACTTCAGCTTCTTCTTGCCGCCGTACCAAAGGTTGACCAGGCCGCGCGAGAAGAACACCGCGGAGAACATCGAAGTCAGAATGCCGATACAGTGCACGACCGCAAAGCCGCGCACCGGGCCGGAGCCGAATGCGAGCAGCGCGAGACCGGCGATCAGCGTGGTGACGTTCGAGTCGAGAATGGTTGCCCATGCGTGCGCGTAACCGTTCTGGATGGCCAGTTGTGCCGGCGCCCCGTGACGCAACTCTTCACGCACACGCTCGTTGATCAGCACGTTCGCGTCAATGGCCATGCCGAGGGCGAGCGCGATAGCGGCGATACCCGGCAGCGTGAGCGTGGCCTGCAGCATCGACAGGATCGCGATCAGCAGCAGCAGGTTGACCGACAGACCGATCATCGAGATCACACCGAACAGCATGTAGTAGGCGATCATGAACACGGCGATGGCGGCAAAGCCCCATACGACCGAGTGGAAGCCCTTCTTGATGTTATCGGCGCCCAGGCTCGGGCCAATCGTGCGTTCTTCGATGATGTCCATCGGTGCAGCCAGCGAACCGGCTCGCAGCAGCAGCGCGAGGTCGGCGGCGGCCTGCGGGTTCGGCTGACCCGTGATCTGGAAGCGGTCGCCCAGTTCCGACTGGATCGTCGCGACCGTCAGCACCTGGCCCTTGCCCTTTTCGAATAGCACCATGGCCATCGGCTTGCCGATGTTGTCGCGCGACACGCTCGCCACGGCACGGCCACCGGCCGAATCGAGACGGATGTTCACGGACGGGCGCTGATGTTCGTCAAAGCCTGCCGAGGCGTCGATAATGCGATCACCGGTGAAAATAATCTGCTTGCGCAGCAGCACCGGCGTCTGGTTGCCTTCGGTGAACAGTTCGTCACCCGGGGGCACCGGGTCACCCGGGTTCGGATGGAGGTTCACCGGATCGGCGAGGCGCGCTTCGAGCGTTGCCGTCCGGCCGATGATGTCCTTCGCCTTCGCCGTATCCTGCACGCCCGGCAGTTCGACCACGATGCGGTCGCTACCTTGCTGCTGGATCACCGGTTCGGCCACACCCAGTTCGTTCACCCGGTTATGCAGCGTTGTGATGTTCTGCTTGAGGGCGCCGTCCTGAACGATTCTCTGTACCGCTGGCGTGAAGGTGCCAACCAGTTGGAAGCCACCGTCAGGCGCCGTCTCAGTAGCCCACTGGAGTTCGCTGACGCTGCGCGAGAGTTGCGTGGCCGCGGCCGTTGCCGTGTCCTTGTCCGCGAAATTGATCACCACCGTCTGGTTGACGCGGTTAACGCCACCGTCACGGATGTTGTTGTCGCGCAGCAGCGTGCGGGCGTCCGAGGCGTCGGAGTCGAGCTTCTTGTTCAGCGCGCCCGCCATGTCGACCTGCAGCAGGAAGTGCACCCCGCCGCGCAGGTCGAGGCCGAGGTACATCGGCAACGCATGCAGGGCAGTGAGCCAGCGCGGTGACGCGCTTTGCAGGTTCAGGGCGACGACGAAGTTCGGATCGTTCGGATCGCTATTCAGCGTTTTCGACAGCAGGTCCTTCACGCGCAATTGCGTGTCGGTGTCCGTGAGACGCACGCGGATATTCGCGTTCGTCGACGAGTTGTCGTACGTCACGTCTGACGGTGTGATCTTATCGGCAGCCAGTGCGGCTTCGATTTGCGACAGTGTTGTCGAATCGAGCTTGACCGTTGCCTTGCCGCTCAACACCTGCACTGCCGGCGCTTCGCCAAAGAAATTGGGCAATGTGTAGATGAGGCCGATGGCTAGCGCCACGACCATCACGACATATTTCCAGAGGGGGTAACGATTCATGGAGTGGTCCAACGGGAAGGTTGGCTTGGAAGCGATGCGTCCGGCGATGAGCGCGGCAGGTGAAGCGAGTCTGATGAGATTTCGGACATTCTGGCTTCAGTTCCGCGAGGCCGCGCCGGACGCGAGAGAGCAGGCCTTATAGCGACTTGATCGTGCCCTTCGGGAGAATCGTCGTGACCGACGCTTTTTGCACGGTGATTTCCGTGCCTTCAGCGATTTCGACGCCGACATACGCGTCGCTAACCTTGGTCACCTTGCCGACGATACCGCCGTTCGTCACCACTTCATCGCCTTTGGCCATGGCGGCGAGCATGTTGCGATGGTCTTTCTGGCGCTTCATTTGCGGGCGAATCATGATGAAGTACAGCACGCCAAACATCAGGATCAGCGGGAGAAAGCTCATCAGGCTCGATTCTGCACCGCCTGTATTGGAAAGGAACGACACGTTGGTATCTCCGTTTATAACAATCAAAAAAAGCAGCCGGTTATTCTACCACCGGCACCCGTTGCGGCGGCGAGGCAAATGGGCTTACCGATCAAGCTGTTAAGGCCATATCGGCTTGCCATGGACGCGCATTGTAATTGTCAGGTTGCTGCGCTGGCGGATTCTTCGGAAGAAACCGCCAGCGGCCGCATGGCTGGGGTCGTCGCCAGGCTTGACGCGTGCTGCTAGGCCGCCTGCTCTACGCCGCGCGCGCGGTTTTCGTGGAAGCGTTTGCGGAAGACCTCGAATTCATGTGCTTCGATCGATGCGCGGATTTCGCTCATCAGTTCGAGGTAGTAATGGAGATTGTGGATTGTGTTGAGCTGCGCGCCAAGAATCTCGCCGACACGGTGCAGATGGTGCAGATAGCCGCGCGTGAAATTGCGACAGGTGTAGCAGCCACAGCTTTCGTCGAGCGGGCGCAGCGAGTTCTTGTGGATCGCGTTGCGGATTTTCACGTCGCCAAAGCGTGTGAACAGCCAGCCATTGCGCGCATTTCGGGTCGGCATCACGCAGTCGAACATGTCGATACCGGCGGCCACGCCCGCCACCAGGTCTTCCGGCGTGCCGACGCCCATCAGGTAGTGTGGCTTGTCGGCCGGCAGTTTGGGGCCAATGTGATTCAGCACCCGCATCATGTCCTCTTTCGGCTCGCCGACCGACAGGCCGCCAATCGCGAGGCCATGGAAGTCCATTTCGGCGAGACCGGCAAGCGACTCGTCGCGCAGGTCTTCGAACATCCCGCCCTGGACGATCCCAAACAGCGCGTTCGGATTAACCAGACCGTTGAATTCGCTGATGGAGCGCTTCGCCCAGCGCATCGACATGCGCATCGAATCGGCTGCTTCCTTGTGTGACGTCGGAATGTTGTTGGTCGCGTAGGGCGTGCATTCGTCGAACTGCATGACGATGTCCGAGTTCAGCACCTTCTGGATCTGCATCGACACTTCGGGCGACAGGAAGAGCTTGTCGCCGTTTATTGGCGACGCGAACGTGACGCCATCTTCCGTGATCTTGCGCAGATCGCCTAGCGAAAACACCTGAAAGCCACCCGAATCGGTCAGGATGGGTTTTTTCCAGCCCATGAAGCTGTGCAAGCCGCCGTGCGCGGCGATCGTCTCGAGCCCGGGGCGCAGCCACAGGTGAAACGTGTTGCCGAGAATGATCTGCGCGTGCATTTCTTCCAGTTCGCGCGGCTGCACGGCCTTCACCGTGCCGTACGTGCCGACCGGCATGAAGATCGGCGTCTCGACCACGCCGTGATTCAGCGTGAGGCGGCCGCGACGTGCCTGGCCGTCTGTCGTGATCAGGTCAAATTGAAGGCCGTTCGCGGGGCGTTCGCCGTTGTTCGCCACGGGATTGGCGCAAGTTGCGCAGGCCGCGCTTGCGGCACTGGTATCGTGCTGATGACCGTCGGTCATGGGGACTCCTTTGCAACCGGAGAACAGTCCGGCGCAAATAATCAATGTCGCCGGGCATGCCACGGCGGCGGGTTAAACAAACCTTAAAGGCAAAACTGGGGGCGAAATCTGAAGCAGCCGCTGCGGTCCTGTGCATTCAGCGCAGGAAGGTGCGGCAGACTACTCCGAGCGCCGCCTCCACGCAACGTTATCGCGCGGTGCTCTGGCGATCCGGCCGCGGACGCTTGTATCAGGCGTCCTTGCGTGTGAGCAGCATCGCGTCGCCATAACTGAAGAAGCGGTACCGTTCTTCGATGGCGTGCCGGTACGCTGCGCGGATCGTGTCGATGCCGGCAAACGCCGACACCAGCATCAACAGTGTCGACTTGGGCAAGTGGAAGTTCGTCACCAGCCGGTCCACCACGCGGAACCGGTAGCCCGGTGTGATGAAGATGTCGGTCTCCGCGCTAGTCGCAGCGAGCGGCCGGCCGGCGGCTTCGGCGTCGCGCGCGGCGGCTTCGAGTGCGCGCATCGAGGTGGTGCCCACCGCAATCACACGGTTGCCACGCGCCTTGGTCGCGGCGATCCGGTCTACCAGTGTCTGCGGCAGTTGATACCACTCGCTATGCATCTTGTGCTCGGAGAGGTTCTCCACCCGCACCGGCTGGAATGTGCCGGCGCCCACATGAAGTGTCAACGTCGCGCGCTCGACACCATGTTCGTCCATGCGGGCCAGTAGCGCGTCGTCGAAGTGCAGTCCCGCGGTGGGCGCGGCCACTGCGCCCGGATTCTGCGCGAACACCGTCTGGTAGCGGGTTTCGTCCGTCGCGTCGGGGTCGTGTTCGATGTAGGGCGGCAGTGGCAGGCGGCCGTATTGCTCGATCAGCGTCAGGCAGTCCTGCGGGAAGTGCAGCGTGTAGAACGGCTCGGCCCGCTCGCCGACTGTGACGTCGAACGCATCGGCCAGACGCAGCGTGGTTCCCGGCGCAGGGCTTTTACTGGCGCGAATCTGCGCCAGCGCGGTTCGCTCACCGGTCAGTCGCTCCACCAGCACCTCGATTTTGCCGCCGCTGGCCTTTTGGCCGAGGAAGCGCGCCTTCAGGACTTTGGTATCGTTGAACACCAGCAGGTCGCCCGGCGCGATGCACTCGGGCAGTTCCGCAAAGCCGCGATCGACGAAGCGCGCGGGCGTGGCGAGGCCGTCTACTTCGAGCAGACGGCTCGCGCTGCGCTCGGGCAAGGCGGTTTGCGCGATCAACTCGGGCGGCAGGACAAAATCGAAATCGGAAAGCGTGAACATGCGGACGGACTGGATGCGGGTGGTGAAAAGGGACCGAATTGAACCTGAGCCGGGGTGAATTGCCCCGAAGCCTGGCGGCGTCCGGCTATGATTGCGGAACGCCGCAGCGGCCAACTGTATGGCCTGCGGCACGCCACGGAGGCGCCGCGCGTGGCAACGTGCCGTGCGCGTCGCATTGACGCTGCGAGCCTGCGCTGCCTGGCCGCGATACCTTTGAAAGCCGATATTGTACTTGCGAAGCGACCCATGCCCTTGTCCGAACGCCGCCTGCCCCCTGCTACCGACGAAGTGAGCGCCGAACCGAAGCGCTCCGCCGCCCGTGGCAAGGGTGGCGAACTGCTTAGGACCGGGCCGGAAAGCCACGCCGCAGCGAGTGCGCCAGGCAAAGCGGCTAAGGCATCCAAAGCCGCCAAAGCGCCGAAGACAGCAGATAAGACCGCGCCCGCACTGACCAAGACCGCTGACAAGCTGGCCAAACTCGGCCTGACGCGCGACATTGACCTCGTGCTGCATCTGCCGATGCGCTACGAGGACGAAACCTCTCTTACGCCGATTGGCCACTTGCTGCCCGGCGGTATCGCGCAGACCGAAGGGGTCGTGTTCGACAACGAGATTGCTTATCGTCCGCGCCGCCAGTTGCTGGTCAAGCTACGTGATGATGCTGGTGACGAACTGGTGCTGCGGTTTCTGAATTTCTACGGATCGCAGGTCAAGCAGATGGCGATCGGCACGCGCCTGCGCGTGCGTGGCGACGTACGCGGCGGCTTCTTCGGCATGGAGATGGTGCATCCAGCGGTGCGCGTGGTGGACGACGACACGCCGTTGCCGCAAGCACTGACGCCGGTGTATCCGAGTACGGCCGGGGTGACGCAGGCGTATCTGCGCAAGGCGATCGACAACGCGCTGTCGCGCACGGTCTTGCCCGAACTGCTGCCGGAGCCTATCGCGCAAACGTATATGGAGCCGCTCGGCGTGCCGCCGCTGATGCAGGCGGTGCGCATGCTGCATCACCCCGGCGTGGACTCGGACGAAACGGCATTAATGGACGGGACGCATCCGGCATGGGTGCGCATCAAGTTCGAGGAATTGCTCGCGCAGCAGTTGTCGCTCAAACGCGCTCACGAGGAACGTCGCACGCGTGCGGCGCCGGTCATGCCAAGACGCACGGCTGACGATCCCGCGTCGCTGGTTGCGCGGTTACTGCAAGCGTTGCCGTTTTCGCTGACGGCTGCGCAGCAGCGGGTCGGCGGCGAGATTGCTCTGGATTTGACGCAGCCGCATCCGATGCAGCGCCTGCTACAGGGCGATGTGGGCAGCGGCAAGACCGTCGTCGCTGCGCTCGCTGCCGCGCAGGCGATCGACGCGGGCTACCAGGCCGCGCTGATGGCGCCCACGGAAATCCTCGCCGAACAGCACGCGCGCAAGCTGCGTGGATGGCTGGAGCCGCTTGGCGTGAGCGTCGCGTGGCTGGCCGGCAGTCTGAAGACCAAGGACAAGCGCGCGGCGATCGAAGCGGCCGCGCTCGGCACTGCGCAGCTCGTGATCGGCACGCACGCCATCATCCAGGATGCGGTTGAGTTCGCGCGACTTGGCCTCGTGATCGTCGACGAACAACATCGTTTCGGGGTGGCGCAGCGGCTCGCCCTGCGTGCCAAAGCGCAGAATGCGGCGGACGGTGCACACGACTTCCAGCCGCACCAGTTGATGATGTCCGCCACGCCGATCCCGCGCACGCTGGCGATGACCTATTACGCCGACCTCGACGTCTCGACCATCGACGAACTCCCGCCCGGACGCACGCCGATCCTCACCAAACTCGTGTCGGATGCTCGCCGCGAAGAAGTGATTGGCCGAGTACGCGAGGCTGCGCTGACGGGGCGTCAGGTGTACTGGGTGTGTCCGCTGATCGAGGAAAGTGAGACGCTGCAATTGCAGACGGCCGTCGAAACCTATGAAACGCTGATTGCAGCCTTGCCTGAAGTGAAGGTCGGTCTGGTCCACGGGCGCCTCGCGCCTGCGGAAAAAGCCGCGGTCATGGACGCATTTACCCGCAATGAAGTGCAGTTGCTGGTCGCCACCACGGTGATCGAAGTGGGCGTGGACGTGCCAAACGCGTCGCTGATGGTGATTGAGCATGCGGAGCGCTTTGGCCTCGCGCAATTGCATCAGTTGCGCGGACGGGTAGGGCGGGGCAGCGCGGCATCCGTGTGCGTGCTGCTTTACACTGGACCGCTGTCGATGACTGCCCGTGCCCGCCTGCAAACCATGCGCGAAACGACCGACGGCTTCGAAATCGCCCGTCGCGACCTCGAAATCCGCGGTCCTGGTGAGTTTCTCGGCGCGCGCCAGTCGGGCGCGGCAATGCTGCGCTTCGCCGATCTGGAACAGGACGGCTGGCTGATCGAGCCGGCGCGCGAGGCCGCGGGGCGTCTGTTAGAGGAATTCCCGGAAGTCGTCACGCAGCATCTCCTGCGCTGGCTCGGCACGCGCGAGCAATATCTCAAGGCATGAACGAAGAAGTGGGCGTGACACGTTCCGTAACCTTTGCGGGCATTCCCTGTGCCCGCTGAGGTTGGCGAATTGGCCCCATAGGTGTATAACTGAAACCTATCGAATTCACCGCACTGATTGGTCCCCAATGACGCTCACTGAATTGAAATATATCGTCGCGGTTGCCCGCGAGCGGCATTTCGGCCGCGCGGCCGAGGCGTGTTTCGTCAGCCAGCCGACGCTGTCGGTGGCGATCAAGAAGCTCGAAGACGAACTGAACGTGCAGATTTTCGAGCGCGGCACGAGCGAAGTCAGCGTCACGCCGATTGGCGAGCAAATCGTCACGCAGGCGCAACGCGTGCTCGAACAGACGCTCGCCATCAAGGAAATTGCCAAGCAGGGCAAGGATCCGCTGGTCGGGCCGCTGCGTCTGGGCGTGATTTACACGATCGGACCGTATCTGCTGCCTACGCTCGTCAAACAGATGATCAAGCGCGTCCCGCAGATGCCGTTGATGCTCCAGGAAAACTACACCCTCAAGCTGATCGAACTGTTGAAGCAAGGCGAGATCGACGTCGCGATCATGGCGCTGCCGTTTCCGGAAACCGGCCTGATGTTGCGCCCGCTTTATGACGAGCCGTTTGTCGTCGCTCTGCCCAGCGGTCACGCGTGGGAGAACCGTTCGAAGATCGATCCGAGCGATCTCAAGCAGGAAACCATGTTGCTGCTCGGTAGTGGCCATTGCTTCCGCGATCACGTGCTCGGCGTGTGTCCCGAATTGATGCGCTTCTCGCAGAACGCGGACGGCATCCAGAAGACCTTTGAAGGTTCGTCGCTGGAAACCATTCGTCATATGGTGGCGAGCGGCGTGGGCATCACGGTGCTGCCGCGCATGTCGGTGCAGGAAGTGAAGCCGCAGGCCGGTGGCGTTGATTCGGGCTTGCTGAGCTACGTTGCATTTGACGATCCGGTGCCGGATCGCCGCGTGGTGTTGGCCTGGCGTAAGAGCTTCACCCGCATGCCAGCCATTGATGCAATCTGCGACGCCATCAACGCCTGCGATCTGCCCGGCGTACTCAAGCTGGATCTGCCGGTCGCCGTGAACTGAGCGACTTGCCAGGATTTGAACGGCGCGCGAGGCGCGTCGGTTCACGTATTGCCCGGCCTGATGCGGGCAGCTCCTATCGAATAGATAAAATTAATTAAAAGAAAAATATCAATAGTATTGATATAGTTTCCTCCATGGGTCGCCCGATCCCAAAGACACGGAGGAAATCATGACGCAGCCTCAACCGCAGTTTTCCCAGCAGGTTTCCACTCAAGACGTTTCCTTGACAGCTCGCTTCGCCATTTCGATGGCCGGTATGCGTACCGTTGCGTTTTCCCTGCTAGTTGATCGCGCGTTGAGTGCATAAGACGCCGTTCGAGTCGTGCGTCACATTAACGGCGTGCCGTAGAAGATCGTTGCGTGCCGGATCCAGCGTTACCGCCGTGTACCCCCGGCGTAGCTGCGAAGAGGGTGCTGCGATGGCCGCGCTCAACTAAGGCGCGAAGTAACCGTAGGAGAGCAATCATGGTTCAAATGGTGATGAGTATGGCCGGCGCCACGTTGGCGGGTGACAGCAATCAGCTGCGCAGCGGCGCGCTTGCGCGCAAGGTGTTGGGACTCGCGATTGTCAGCAGCGGCTATGCGGTGTTGCTCGCGCATGGCCTGCAGCACGCGTTCGGCGGCTAGCGCTAAAGCGTAAAGGCCATACCAAGTGCCGGTGTGTCGTGAGCCCGCGTGGCTCAAAGCACACATACTTCTACGATAAACTAGGGCACGTTTGCGCGTTCATGGCTTGCCTATGAACGTGGCGCGCTCTATCCACCGGTTCGCATCACTCTTCAACGGAGTCATCATGGCCAAGAAAGAAGCCGTACAACACGTCAACATTGGTATCACCGACAAGGATCGCAAGAAGATTGCCGAGGGACTCTCGCGCCTGCTCGCCGACACGTACACGCTGTATTTAAAGACTCACAACTTCCACTGGAACGTTACGGGTCCGATGTTCAATACGCTGCATCTGATGTTCGAGACGCAATACACGGAACTGGCGTTGGCAGTGGATTCGATCGCTGAACGGATCCGCGCGCTGGGCGTGCATGCACCGGGCAGCTATAAGGATTTTGCAAAGCTGTCGTCGATCCCGGAAGCGGACGGCGTACCCGCAGCGGAAGAAATGATCCGCCAGTTGGTGGAAGGGCAGGAAGCCGTCGTGCGAACTGCACGCGCGATCTTCCCGTCCACGGAAGCCGCCAACGACGAACCGACCGCGGATCTGCTTACGCAACGCATGCAGACGCACGAAAAGACCGCGTGGATGCTGCGTTCGATGCTGGCTTAAGGCGGGCTTGGACGCACGAAGCGTCCGCATTGCTGGTGAGTGACAAAGGCCACGGAAACGGGGCCTTTGTCTTTTTGTCTATTTGACTATTTGAGGGTGTCCGCCTCGCGTTTTCCGATGCCCGAAGCCGTTTCGCGCGGGCCTTCTTGCGAAGAGGGCGACATTCACCATGGGTTGCGCACGCATACCTTAAAATAACCGCACTGCTCTTGATGACGCCGCCCATGTTCGCCCGTTTCCCCCTCTATTTGCGCCTCGTCCGGATGGACAAGCCGATCGGCAGCCTGCTGCTGCTGTGGCCGACCCTCAACGCGTTATGGATTGCAACGGAGGGGCGTCCGTCGCTGTCGTTACTGGTGATCTTCACGGTGGGCACGGTTCTGATGCGCTCGGCCGGTTGCGCGATCAACGACTATGCCGACCGCGACTTCGATCGTTATGTGAAGCGCACCGAAAATCGTCCGATCACTTCGGGCAAGATCAAGGCGTGGGAAGCGGTCGCATTGGCCGCGGGGCTATCGCTGCTAGCGTTTCTTTTGATTTTGCCGCTCAACGCGCTGACCAAGGAACTGTCGGTCGTGGCGCTGTTTGTGGCCGGTTCGTACCCGTTCACGAAGCGCTTTTTCGCGATTCCACAAGCCTATCTTGGCATCGCCTTCGGCTTCGGGATTCCCATGGCGTTCGCCGCGGTGCAGGGTCACGTGCCGATGCTCGCGTGGCTGATGTTGCTCGCCAACGTATTCTGGTCCGTCGCGTACGACACCGAGTATGCAATGGTCGATCGTGACGACGACATCAGGATCGGCATTCGCACGTCGGCGCTGACCTTTGGCCGCTACGATGTGTTTGCGATCATGCTGTGCTATGCGTTGACGCTCGGCATCTACATCCGCATTGGCCTGACGCTGGGGTTTGGCGTGCTGTACTGGCTGGGCTGGGTAATCGCGGCAGGTTGCGCCGTCTACCACTACACGCTGATCCGCAACCGCGAACGTATGGCATGTTTCGCGGCCTTCCGGCACAACAACTGGCTTGGCGGCGCGCTGTTTGCGGGCATCGCCGCACATTACGCTGCCGCGTTGTTCTGAGGGCGCTGCCGGGTTACGGATTACTGCTTGCCGAACTCGTCGCCCATTTCCTTCGCGCGCGCATCCGCCGATAGCACGCCACGCACGATCGCATCCTTAATCCCGCTTGCGGCGAACGAGGCCAGCGCCGCAGCCGTCGTGCCGCCCTTCGACGTCACGCGTTCACGCAATACACCCGGCGGCTCATCGGATTGCGCCGCCAGTTGCGCCGCGCCGGTGAAGGTCGCTACGGCCAGCGCGCGGCCCTGCGCTTCGTCCATGCCGAGCTGGCGCGCGGCTTCCTGCAGTGCTTCGATGAAATAGAACACATAGGCCGGGCCGCTGCCGGAAATCGCAGTGACCGCGTCGATCTTCGCTTCGTCGTCGAACCAGATGGTTTGTCCGACCGCCCCCAACACCTGGCTGGCAAGCTCGCGGTCCGCCGCGTCGACGCTGCCCGTCGCGGCGAGGCCCGCCACACCCATACCGATCAACGCGGGCGTATTCGGCATTACCCGCACGATGCGTTGATGACCATTGAGCCAGCGCGACAGATCCGCGGTCCGGATGCCGGCCACGATGCTGATCACCACCTGCTTCGCGCCGAGGTATGGCGCCAAAGCTTGTGCGACGTCCTTGAGAATCTGCGGCTTCACGGCCAGCACGATGGCATCGAACGGCGCCAGCGCGGCGTCTGCCGTTGCGCCGGTGCGGATGCCGAACTCCTGCTCGTTGCGTTGACGGGCGTCGCTGTTGGGATCGATCGCATAGAGGTCAGCCGGGGCGACAGCGTCTTTGACGAGGCCGCCGATGATTGCGGCGGCCATGTTGCCACCGCCGATGAAGGCAATTTTCATGATGTTTCGGGAAGGTTTAGTGAGAGTAGTCGCGGGCGCCGAAGATCGCTGTGCCGACGCGCACCATCGTTGCGCCTTCGAGCACGGCCGCTTCGAGATCGCTCGACATGCCCATCGACAAGGTGTCCAGTTCGAGTCCACCGGCGCGCAGTTGCTCAAAGAGTTCCCGTAACTGCCGATGCGGCGCTCGTTGCAGTTCGATGCTGTCGCCCGGTTCGGGAATCGACATCAGCCCGCGCAGGCGCAAGCGCGGCAGTGCGGCGATCGCGCGGGCAGTTTCAGCCGCTTCTGCGGGTGTCACGCCGGCCTTGGAGGCTTCACCACTCACGTTCACCTGCAGGCAAACATTGAGCGGCGGCAGATTCTCCGGACGCTGTTCCGAGAGCCGTTGCGCGATTTTCAGACGATCAACCGAATGGACCCAGTCAAACGCTTCGGCGACGGGGCGGGTCTTGTTCGATTGCAGCGGTCCGATGAAATGCCATTCGAGCGACGCGCGCAGGTCGGCCAGCGCGGTGAGTTTCGTCAGCGCTTCTTGCACGTAGTTTTCGCCGAACGCACGCTGTCCGGCCGCATGGGCTGCGCGCACGTCTTCGGCGGGAAATGTCTTCGAAACCGCGAGCAGGGTGACGGAGCGCGGATCGCGACCGGCCGCCTCAGCGGCGCGGCCGATGCGTTGGAGCACGGCGTCGAGGTGGTTGTGAATGAGATCGGGCATGAACCGTAGCGATGAAGCTGCACAAAGGCGAGATATCCGATTATACGGACCCTGCCGCGCAGCGTTGCCTTCGCTCAAGCCCGCCTAACTCGACAACATATGCTCCACGAGTTCGATCCAATGGGCGACCGGCGTCGACGTCCCGCTTTGCAAATGGGCGATGCAACCGACGTTGGCCGATACGATGACCTGCGGTTCCTGGGCCTGCAGTTGCTTGATCTTCTGGTCGCGCAGCGCGTAGGACAAGGTGGGCTGCGTCAGTGAATACGTGCCGGCCGATCCGCAACACAGGTGACTGTCCGCCGGCAGACGCACGTCGATCCCAAGCGCGGCCAAGACGTGCTCGACCTTGCCGCGCAGTTGCTGGCCGTGCTGCAACGTGCAGGGCGGATGAAACGCCACCGTGTGCACGGCGCGGCGGCGCGTCACGGCGACCAGCGCCTCTTCGAATTCCGGCAAGATCTCGGAGATATCGCGCGTGAGCTCGACGATGCGCTGCGCCTTGTCGGCGTAGGCCGGGTCGTTGCGCAGCAGGTGCGCGTATTCCTTTACCGTCGCGCCACAGCCGGAGGCGTTCATCACGATTGCTTCCGCGCCTTGTTCGACGTGCGGCCACCAGGCGTCGATATTGGCGCGGATGTCATCGAGGGCTTCGTCGTTGTAGCCCAGATGCAGACGGATCGCGCCGCAGCAACCCGCCTCGGGCGCCACGATGGTCTCGACGCCGAGGGCGTCGAGCACGCGCGCAGTGGCAATGTTGACGTTCGGCATCATCGACGGTTGCACGCAGCCCGCTAGCATCAACATCTTGCGCGCATGTTTGGCAGTCGGCCATTCGAGCGGGCGCTGACGTGCCGGCACCTTGTCGCGCAATTTGCGCGGCAACAGGGGACGCACGTGCTGGCCGAGACGCATGACCGGCGTGAAGAGTGCGGTGTTCGGTACGAAGCTCGCCAGTGCGCGACGCAGCAGTCTTTGGCCGAATGGGCGAGTCACCTTTTCTTCAGTGATCTTGCGGCCGATTTCCACCAGCCGTCCGTATTGCACGCCCGACGGACACGTCGTCTCGCAGTTGCGGCAAGTCAGGCAGCGGTCCAGATGAGTCTGTGTGCTGCGCGTCACCTCGGCGCCTTCGACCATCTGCTTGATCAGGTAGATACGCCCGCGCGGCCCGTCGAGTTCGTCGCCGAGTAGCTGGTAGGTGGGGCAAGTGGCGGTGCAGAAGCCGCAATGCACACATTTGCGCAGAATGGCGTCGGCTTCGACGCCGTCAGCGGTGTTGCGAATGAAGTCCGCGAGGTTGGTTTGCATCGCGTCGCTCAGAAATCGGGATACAGCCGGCCGCGATTGAAGATGCGGGCTGGGTCGAACGCGGCCTTCAGACCACGATGGATTTTCATTAGCGGGGCGGGCAGTGGAGTGAATACGCCGGCGCTGCGGTCATAGCCAGCTCCGGTGCGGAACATGGTGGCGTGGCCACCGGCCTGTTTCGCGCTGATACGCACGGTTTGCGCGTCGGTATCGGTGATCCACCAACGCTGGCCGCCGCCCCATTCCATCAACTGCGCGCCGGGTAGTTGCAGCGGTTCAGTGATGGAAGGCAGCGCAAGACGCCACAGCGCCGTCCTCGGTCCGATGCCGGCGAAGAACGGATCAGTCTGCTCGCGCAAGCCGGCCCAGAAGCGTTCCGCTTCCACAGCATCGACCACTTCGCCGCCGAGTGACGAGCGTGCCGACTTGACGGCCGCTTCGGCGCCCGCGAGGCGCACGGCCAGGGTGCCGTGCCGCCATGCGCTGGCGGTTATCGGCAATGGGCGGCCGCCCCACTCGTTGAGTTTTCGGACCGCGTCGGTGCCGTTCATGTCGAATTTGAGCGTGGTTTCGGACTTCGGGGACGGTAACACCTTGACGGACAGTTCAAGGATCAACCCAAGCGTGCCGAGCGAACCAGCCATCAGTCGCGAGACATCGTAGCCTGCCACGTTCTTCACCACCTGCCCGCCGAAGTGCAGCACCTGGCCGTGGCCGTTCATGATGACCGCGCCGAGCACGAAATCGCGC
>NZ_JBAURZ010000358.1:0-65248 GCF_049581445.1 Paraburkholderia sp.
GCCGCGCCCGCACCGGCGCCAACTGCGATGCCAGCTGCGGTGCCGCTGGGCACACAGACGATCATGCCCTCGACTCATCCGCACGTCCGGCCCCTGCTCGTCAAAACCCATCCGTTCGATGTCTCCGTCGAGGGCCTGCGCGGCCTGCGCGCGACGCTGCAGTTCGGCCTCATCAACGCGCCCAATCGCATCATTGCCTTCACGAGCCCTGCGCCTGCCGACGGCAAGAGCTTCCTGTGCGCGAATCTCGCTGCGCTGCTCGCGGAGACCGGCAAGCGTGTGCTGCTGATCGACGCCGACTTGCGACGCGGACGTCTGGCCCAGTATCTTGGACGCTCGCCCAAGGGTGGACTCACCGAACTGCTTACCGGTCAGGTCGATCTCGATGTCGCAGCGCGCGCGACAGGCGTCGAAGGTCTGCACTTCATCGCCGCCGGTGCTTATCCGCCGAACCCCTCTGAGATTCTGGCTTCGACGCGCTTTAACGAAGTGCTCACCTGTTTCGAGCAACAGTTCGATATTGTGATCGTGGACACGCCGCCGCTACTCGCGGCAGCGGATGCCGCGATCATCGCGAACTTCGCCGGCTCCACGGTGCTGGTCATGCACGCAGGCGCACACACCGAGCGCAACATCAGTGAGTCCCTTAAGAAGCTGCGCCGGGCTCGGGCGCGGGTGATCGGCGGTGTGATGAACGCCGTGCCGTTAAAGAGCGGCGGACGTTACGGCACGTACGACTATGCGTATGCGTACACCTACTCCGCCGGAGACTCGGCGAAGGACATCAACCGGAACTAGAACATCACACAATGCAGGGCATGGATACGCGAGTTCGAGGCATCTCGAACTCGCGTATCGCGCAGTAAAGCCGCCCCATTGCAGCAGCCGCGAGGCTTGCATGGATTACGTACGCGGCCCCACACAGACTTGGCAAACGGACGCGAATAATGAGCGTTAGCCGCACAGCTTCCGCTGACGGCGTTGCTCTCTTCGCTCGCCGAGATCCAAGCTGATGAATTCACCCGAACTGACCCAAGCCTTTCCATCCGTTGAGACGACCGCGCTCCAGGGATTCCCGGCGGATGCGTCCGATGCCGCTGCCATTACCACAAGCAGAACGCCTACCGTGCTGTTTGTCGACCAGAGCGGGCAGCCTGGAGGCGCCGAGTTGTGCTTGCTGCCTCTCGCTGGATTGTGTGCTGCACGCAGCGAAGTGCTGTTACTGGCGGAGGGGCCTTTTCGTGCCCGTCTCGAAGCACTTGGCGTTCGTGTTCGAGTCTCCAGTAACACCCGCGTCGCAGCGATCAGCAAACAGGCGCTACGGCTTGGCTGGTTGCGGGCTATACCGGGAATCCTCGGCCAGATCCGCGCAATCGCCGCGCAGGCAAGACAGTTCGACGTGTTGTATCTGAACACGCAGAAGGCCTTCGTGCTCGGCGCGCTCGGCAAGCCGCTTCATCGTCGCCCCGTCATCTGGCATGTGCACGATGTCATGACGGGCGAGCATTTCGGCCGCATGCAACTTCGCATCGTGCGGTGGCTTGCGAAATATGCCGCGGATCGCCTGGTGGCGAACTCGCGAGCCAGCGCCGATGCGCTGATTGCGTTGACAGGCCTGCCCGCCCAGGCGGTACCGGTGGTGCACAACGGCGTTGATGCATCCACATTTGCTGCGGTCGATGCGACTGACCTGGTCGCGCTGCGGCGTCGCCTCGGCCTGCCGGAGACGGCATGTCTGGCAGGCCTGTTCGGACGTCTCGCGCCGTGGAAGGGCCAGCACATCGCCATTGAGGCCATGACTCACTTGCCGGATGTTCACCTCGTTCTGGTGGGCGCAGCACTCTTTGGAGAGGATGCCTACGCGCTGCAACTACGGGATCAGGCTAAGCAACTCGGCGTCGCGGACCGCGTGCATTTCGCCGGCCTTCGTGACGACATGCCGGCATGGATGAAGGCAATGAATCTGATCTTGCATACCTCGACCGAAGCGGAGCCGTTCGGGCGAGTGGTGATCGAAGGCATGGCCGCCGGCCGGCCGATCGTAGCGGCCGCGGCGGGTGGCGTCCTCGAAATCGTCCGGCATCGCGAGAACGGCTGGCTCGTGAAACCCGGCGACGTAGCGGGCTATGTAGAAGCCATCGAGACCTTGCGGGCGGAGCCCGAACTTGCGCAACGCCTGACTGATCAGGCAAGCGAGGACGTGCGTGAGCATTTCACGCTCGATCGATATCTGCAGCAATTGACGCAAGTGATCGCCGTTGCAAAAAGTTGAGACTACGGCGGGCAACACACTTAATAGTTCGGAAGGTTCACCGCTTGCAGGCGCGGCACTCGAAATGGAACTGCCCGTTGGTTACATCACGACGTGCCGCCGACAAGCTTTTCGGCCCGCATGAGAGCGTCGTACGTTGCCGCACAGATTATTCGTCTCGCGAGACCTAACATTCAACCGGGCTCAGGTACTCGATCTGTCTGACCCATCCCCATACGTCCGCAATCTTGCTGCCGGCACAGTACCCTCTTCCCCGGCGCGGAGACTGATCATGGCAACCCCGGCAGGCCCATCGATCCCGTTGTGCGTTGATCTTGACGGCACGCTAACCCGAACCGATCTGCTTTTCGAAGCGTTCTTTGTGCTCTTCAAGCAGAACCCCTGCGCGGTCTTTTTGTGCATTGGCAGGCTGCTGCGTGGACGCGCCTACCTGAAAGAACAGATTGCCCGGCGCGTGACTATCGACGTCGGGGTGCCCCCCTTACAACACCGAGCTGCTCAACTATCTGCGCGATGAACATTCGAGCGGACGGCAGCTCTATTTGTGCACGGCGACCAATCACCGGCTTGCCACGCAGATCGCGGCACATTTTGGACTCTTTACCGGTGTGCTCGCCAGCACAGAGGAGCGCAATCTGCTCGGCAGCAGCAAAGCCAAGGCGCTCGTCGATCAATTCGGCGACGGGGGCTTTGACTACTGTGGCGACGCCATGGCCGACGTACCGGTATGGCGCCAGGCACGCCGCGCGACTGTGGTCGGCGACAAGCGCATCGCCGCGGCTACCCGCAAGGTCAACGCGGCAATTGTTCTCTTTGAGCAAAAGCGCCGCCTGATACCGCTGGTGCTCTATCTGTTGAATGACATGCTCGATCTGGATGCCGACCGCCGGCATACCCGCAAGCGTAACCGGCCGTTCGCATCAGGCAGATTGCCGTTGTCGTTCGGCGTAGTCCTTACCGTATTGCTGCTCGCCGGTGCAGTGGGACTCGCGGTATCGCTGCCATGGAAATTCGGCGCCGTGCTGGCGGCCTATTTTGCGGCCACACTCGCCTACTCGTTCGCACTCAGCAAGATGCACGACGATCCGATCGTGTTCCCTTCAAGGATCGCGTGAGTGTCGGTGTCATCGCTCTGTGCGGTATCTGCATGCTGCTCGCGATCTGAGTCTGCGCTGGGCACCACTGAATACCCTTGAGCGCCCTTCGGCACCGAACCGCCGAACTGGCGCGAGCGCCATGCAAAAACGAACAGCCGCCACCGATGCTTCGGCGCGGCTCGGTAACACCAGGCAATGGGAAACGGGCGACCGCTTTCAGCGGCCCGAAGCGTCCAAGACTTAAAGAAAGACGCTCACATCCGCATGGAATCGCGCGGCCAGACCCTTGGCCACATTCTTGCTGATTGCCCGGCGTCCGGCGAGAATGTCGCTAACGACTGTCGGCGAAGCGATACCCGCGAGATCCTTTTGCTTGAGACCATGCGTCTCCAGCAGATGGCGCAGCACCTCACGCGGCTCCGCTTTAGGAATGCTGACGTTCCGCGCTTCCCATACCTGAATCAGGGTGGAAACCACCTCTAACAAATCGGCGAGCGGATTCTCTTCTTCGCCACCGAGATAGTCTGACAGGTCCTTCGCGAGGAGTTGCATTGCCTGGTAATCCTTCTCATCACGGATGGGCTTGAGAAAGACCTTTTGTTGCAATGTTGTCCAGGCTTCAACGATGTCGGGGAAATGCCCCGAGAGACGATCAGCGTTCATGTGCTTCTATTTTCCCTGGTCGAAAGTATTATCAATGGTGTAATGTGATGCGCGCAACGCACAGCAAGCCGCCGAGATCGACTCCTCAGCCGATGCTGCCCGCTACCTCGCATCGCCCCCCACGCTCACTACAAACACGACACAGCATGCACAACCCAGCAACCTGCCTTAATGCATTGAGGCCTTAGCGAGGGACTGCATCGCCGGGCCATGCGAGATCGGCATCGGCTTTGACGCGTTCGATACGCGGCCGCGGCCCCGCCGCCGCGATGGTCCGCGTCACCTCGATCATGAACGAGTGCCTGAATGTCGCTGCAGAGAAACGCTCTGCATTCGCGCGGCACGCTGCGGGTGTAATCGCCGCTTTTTGCCGCTCGAAATTTTCAACTGCGTCGAGCAATGCCGTAACCGTTTGGCGTGCGAAATACACGCCAGTGGGCCGCGCTTCGCCGAGCGGCACGACGGTTTCCAGCGCACCGCCCTTGCCGTATGCAATCACGGGTGTGCCGCACGCCTGAGCTTCGATCGCGACAATGCCGAAGTCTTCTTCCGCAGCGAAAACGAATGCCTTGGCGCGCTGCATGTAATCCTTAAGCGTGGCGAATGCCTGATACCCAAGAATCGTCACATTGGGGCCGGCCTTGCTGCGAATGGCCGCCATTTCCGGACCGTCGCCGATCACCACCAGCGTCCGGTGCGGTGTTGCCGTAAACGCCTCGACAATCAGATCGATGCGCTTATACGGCACCAGACGCGACGCCGTCAGATAGAAGTCGTCCTTCTGCGTAACTACATCGAACTTGTGGACATCGACCGGCGGCGGAATCACCGCAGCTTCGCGCCGATAGGTCTTCATCACGCGACGGGCAACAAAATGCGAATTGGCGATCAGCCGATCCACTCCATTGGCAGACCTCGCATCCCAACCCCGCAAGTAATGCAGTAGCGCTCTCGCGGCCCACGAACGCGGCCCGCGCGTGAGGCGCGCTTCACGCAAATATTGATGCTGCAGGTCCCACGCGTATCGCATCGGCGAGTGCACGTAGCTGACATGCGTTTGATCCGGACCGACCAGCACGCCCTTGGCGACCGCATAGGAACTCGTAATCACGAGGTCATAGCTCGCCAGATCGAACTGTTCAATCGCCAGCGGCATCAGCGGCAAATACGCGCGATAGCGACGACGCGCGAGCGGCAGATGCTGAATAAACGAGGTCGTCACGTCCTTGCCGCACACTGGCGAACGGTCCTCGAGGAAATCGACGAGACTGAACAGATCGGCATCCGGAAAGCACTGGATAATCTGCTCCAGAACTTTCTCAGCCCCGCCTGGTGCGACGAGCCAATCGTGCACAATCGCCACTTTCATGATGTCGACACCTGTAGAGGGCGGCCCACCGCCATGCAGGCAGTGTAAGGGGAGCATCAAATGGCGTGCGTGCGTATGACCACACTCCACGCATGACAGTGCACGAACAATTTAGGCGGCCGCTTAGGGCGCGCTTAACGCGTTAATTTCGTTGTTCGGGGATGGCGCTGCGGCCGGATGAAGAAGCCAGGCGCCGTAGCGCCTGCAGGGGAAATGTCGAAGAAGATGGCGGACAGCACCGCGCTGTCTGGAGGTAAAGCTACGGCATCGCGCGGCACTCGGGCGGCGCGCGATGCCGCTGGCGAATCAACGCCTAAGCGTTCTTGTATTGAACCGTCTCAACGCCCGTATCGGTGCCGAGCAGACACAGATTCGCATGGCGCTGTGCGAACAGGCCAACCGTGACAACACCCGGCCACGCATTGATCTGCGCTTCAAGCGCGCGCGGATCGCTGATCTTCAGGCCTTTGACATCGATGATCTCATTGCCGTTGTCAGTAATGAACGGCGCGCCGTCCTTGGTGACGCGTACCATCGGGATGCCGCCCAGCCCGGTCACGCGCCGACCGATTGCAGTGCGCGCCATCGGCACGACTTCGATGGGCAGCGGAAACTGGCCGAGCACATCGACGCGCTTGGTCCCATCAGCGATGCACACGAACACGTCCGACACCGAGGCCACGATCTTCTCGCGCGTGAGCGCCCCGCCGCCGCCCTTGATCATCGCGCCGCTGTGGTCGATCTCGTCGGCGCCGTCCACATAGACCGGCAACGATTCGATTTCGCTCAAATCCAGCACCTTGAAGCCGTGCGACTGCAGGCGGGCGGTTGTGGCAAGCGAGCTGGACACGGCGCCACGGTAACGCTGTTTCGTCGCGACGAGCGCGTCGATGAAACAGTTCGCGGTCGAACCGGTGCCGACGCCGATCACGGTGCCTTCGGGCACGTTCGCGTTCACGTAGTCGGCGGCAGCCTGGCCGACCAGTTGTTTGAGTTCGTCTTGAGTCATGGCGATTGCAGGGAAGCGGAAAAAATATCAGTTTACCGGACTAGCATGCGCCGCCTGGCGCAAACCGGCAAGTAAGGGGCGTGTCGACTGGCGCAAGCCCCGCCTGACAAGAGGCTTTAGGCCTTGACCGAACGCTGCCGCACTGCTTCAAACAGGCAAACTCCGCTCGCCACCGACACGTTCAGGCTCTCGACGCTGCCTGCCATCGGAATCTGCATCACCACATCGCAGGTATCGCGCGTCAGGCGGCGCATGCCCTCGCCTTCGGCACCCATCACGAGCGCCACCGGACCATCGAGCTTGGTCTCGTAAAGGCTCGCGGAGGCTTCGCCCGCCGTACCCACGACCCACACGCCAGCGTCCTTCAGTTCACGCAGCGCGCGCGCCAGGTTCGTTACCGTAATGTAAGGCACCGTATCCGCGGCCCCGCTTGCGACTTTCGCCGCGGTCGCATTCAAACCCACCGCGCGATCACGCGGCGCAATTACCGCATGTGCGCCGGCCGCGTCAGCTACCCGCAAACACGCGCCCAGGTTGTGCGGGTCCGTCACGCCATCGAGCACGAGGATCAGCGGCGCACTGTTGATCCCGTCAAGCAGTTCCGCCAGATTCTGCGCGAGCGGCAGGTCACCAGCACGCGCTACCACGCCCTGGTGACGCTCCGTATGCGCGAGCCCCCACAGACGCGTTTCGTCGGCCGCGATCAGACGCGCGCCCGCTTCCTTCGCCGCATGCAGAAACTCCGTCATACGACGGTCTTTGCGCGTGGCGTCGTAGTAAATCTCTTCGACCGTCGACGCGTCGTGCCGCAGACGGGCGGTCACTGCGTGGAAACCGTATAGAACCTTGAGACGTGACATGACTGAAACAACCTTTGATTGAGCGCCCCGGGTGCGGGATGCGCTACTGGAATGAATACAAGCGAAATGCAGACCGCGCGCAATCCGGCACCTGAACCTGTGCCGGCTCAGGTGCCAGATTACGCGCGGCGAACCTCTTTCGCGCGACTTCGGCGAGCGCTAGCGCTTCTTGCGTGTCTGCGCCTTGGGCGAAGCAGCGGATTTCGCCGAAGCGCCGCCATGCTTGCGCGCCGCGCCACGTGCCGCGCGGGCTTCCTTGACCGCCAGCGTGGGCGCCGGAGCCGCTTTCTTGCGACGCGCACCCGACGTCCCTTCTGCCGGTGCAAGTGCCCGCACCCGGGCGCCGCCGGTTTCCGTAACCGCCTTGTCGGCAAGCGCGGCGCGGGAGCCCGGAGACTTGATCGGCGTATCGCGCACCAGCCGGAAATCGATCTTGCGCGCATCCAGATCCACCCGGCTCACCTGCACACGCACCCGGTCCGAGAGACGGTAGCGAATGCCCGTGCGTTCGCCGCGCAGTTCGTTCTTGATCTCGTCGTACTGGAAGTAGTCGGAGCCAAGTTCGGTCACATGCACGAGGCCTTCGATAAACAACGCATCGAGCTGCACGAAAATGCCGAACGAGGTCACCCCGCTCACCATGCCGCCATACTCTTCGCCGAGCTTGTCGCGCATGAAGTAGCACTTGAGCCAGGCTTCGACGTCACGCGAGGCTTCGTCCGCGCGGCGCTCGTTCGCCGAGCAGTGCAGGCCGAGCTCTTCCCAGATCGCCGTGTTCGAACGGTTGCGGCTGCGCTTCTCGTCATCGGCCTGCTGCATCGCGCGGGCGCGCGGCGACAGCGCCGTGTTCAGGTCAACCCCATGCGGAGCTTCTGGCGTGTATTTGCGGCCTTGCAGGACTGCGTAGATCGCGCGGTGCGTCAGCAGATCGGGATAGCGGCGAATCGGGCTGGTGAAGTGCGCATACGCCTCATACGCGAGACCGAAGTGGCCGATATTGTCCGGGCTATAGACCGCCTGCTGCATTGAGCGCAGCAGCATGGTCTGCAGCATCTGGGCGTCGGGCCGGTCGCGAATGTGCGCCATGAGCGCCGCGTAGTCGCTTGCGTGCGGCGTGTCGCCGCCGCCCAGCGTGAGGCCCATGCCGCGCAGGAAGGTGCGCAGATTCTCCAGCTTCTCGGCTGTCGGGCCCGCGTGCACGCGGTACAGGCCAGGATGCTTGTTGCGCTTCATGAAGTCGGCCGCGCAGACGTTAGCCGCCAGCATGCACTCTTCGATCAGCTTGTGCGCGTCGTTGCGGGTGCGCGGAATGATCTGCTCGATCTTGCCCTGCGCATTGCAGACGATGTAAGTCTCAGTGGTATCGAAGTCGATTGCCCCGCGCTTTTGCCGCGCGGCAAACAGTGACTTGTACACGCCATAGAGATTTTGCAGTTGTGGCAGCAATGCAGCGCGCCGCGCCGCTTCCGGACCCTTGGTGTTCTTCAGAACCGCGGCGACTTCAGTATAGGTAAGGCGTGCAGATGAATGCATCACGCCCGGATAGAACTGATAGGCCTTGATCTCACCACGTGCGGTGATCACCATGTCGCACACCAGCACGCAGCGATCGACGTGCGGGTTGAGCGAGCACAGACCGTTGGACAGCTTCTCCGGCAACATCGGGATCACGCGGCGCGGGAAGTACACCGACGTGCTGCGCTCGATCGCATCCACATCGAGGCCACTGTTCGGATGGACGTAGTGCGACACATCCGCAATCGCGACGATCAGGCGGAAGCCCTCGCCTTTGCCCACCGCCACCGGCTCACAGTAGACCGCATCGTCGAAGTCGCGCGCGTCTTCGCCGTCAATGGTGACGAGCGGCACGTCGCGCAGGTCGATGCGATGACGGATGTCATTGGGACGCACTTCGTCCGGCAGACGCGCGGCGTCATCGAGCGCGGCCTGGCTGAACTCATGCGGCACGCCGTACTTGCGTACCGCGATTTCGATCTCCATGCCGGGATCGTCGATATCACCCAGCACCTCGACCACGCGGCCGAGCGGCTGCGAGTGACGGCTCGGAAAATCCGTCAACTCGACCACCACTACCTGACCCACCTTGGCCTTCTTGGTGTTCTGCGTGATCAGAAGGTCGTGGCCAATGCGCTTGTCTTCCGGTGCGACGATCAGCGCGCCGTTCTCGTTGAGCAGGCGCCCGATCACGCGCTTGTTGGCGCGGTCGGTGACTTCGACGATATGCCCTTCGGGGCGGCCGCGCCGGTCGTAACCCACGATGCGCGCGAGCACGCGGTCGTTATGCATGACCTTTTGCATTTCGCCGGTGGGCAGGAACAGGTCGTCCTGACCGTCGTCGCGCACGAGAAAACCGTAGCCGTCGCGATGGCCCTGCACACGTCCACCCACAAAATTGGAGGGGTGCGTGAGCTGGTAGAGATTGCGCTGATCAAGCCGGATCTGACCGTCACGCTCCATGGCCGCGAGACGCTTGAAAAATCCTTCGCGCTCCTGGCGCTTGATCGACAATGCTTCGGCGATGTCGTTCGCTGCAAGCGGCGCTTCACTCGTGCGGAGCACGCCGAGAATCTCTTCGCGGCTTGGGATCGGATACGGGTATTTGCTCAAGGGCTTATCGATGATTTTTTCTCGTTGCATGGACGTCGGTCGGCGTTGTGAAGCGGCTCTGTTGCACCTGCGATTGACTGCTCGGGTCTGGCTCGTTCAAGGCTGAGTCCGACGGGCTTGTGCACCGTGCCAACGAACTACTGCGAGGCATTCTAACACCCGTATTGCGTGCCACAGCGCGTGTCAATAGTTGCAAAGGGGCGCAATCGGCGCGGCTTTCGCGGCTTTCCCGAAATGCTTGACAGACTCGAATCTGTCGCTATAATAGCGGTCTCTGTTGTACAGACACCTGCCCAGGTGGCGAAATTGGTAGACGCACTAGGTTCAGGTCCTAGCGGTGGCAACACTGTGGAGGTTCGAGTCCTCTCTTGGGCACCAGATTCAAAAGTAAAGCCGCTTCCGAGCGGCTTTACTTTTTGGGTGAAGGCCTGCGGTTCATTTGGCGATTATCGGATGATTTGCGGGTGCTGGCAGGAAGGCCAATCAGTATCGAACGGAGTTCAACAGAGTTCGATATTTGAGGGCCGAACGGTTGAATGAAGCGATTGCTCAAGACCCATTGACACGCTGCATCATCCCGTTAAAATAAGGGTCTAGCTTGAAAACGTGCCCAGGTGGCGGAATTGGTAGACGCACTAGGTTCAGGTCCTAGCGGTGGCAACACCGTGGAGGTTCGAGTCCTCTCCTGGGCACCATCAGTTGTTCCGGCGTACGCCGAAGAAATTCGAGAAACCCCGTAAGATCAACGTCTTACGGGGTTTTTTGTTTCTGCGGACTGCTGTCATGTACCGGTGGCATCGACGATTTTTGCGTATACACGGAATCGAGGTGCCAACCCATGCCCAAACACGCCGAACCGAAGCCCGAAGTGATGTTTCGTGTCGCCAAACCGCGCGAGCGCGGCCTTCGCCTTGGCGTGGTTGCCGCAGCGCCGTGGGACGAGGTGAACCTCAAGACAGCTGAATGGCATGTCGCAGCCGGCCGGATGAAAATACGACACGATCACATCGTGCCACTGCCAACGCAGGCGATCGCCGTCCTGAACGAGTTGCAATCACTTACCGGCAAGGGGCGCTACGTCTTTCCTTCCCCTGCCCGCCAAAAGACGCCCCATTTACATCGCGATGCATTGAGCAAAGCATTACGGGAAATGGGATTGCAAGGAAAACACGCGGCCCACGGTTTCAGGGGCATGCTTCGTACGGTCGGACGAGAACGACTCGGTATGGATATTGATGTACTGGAAGCGCAACCGGCGCACGCCAAGCGTGGCGATGTGCAAAAGGCCTACGATAGAACACCGTTTGACGACGTTCCAGAGCATACCGGTCATTCACTCCATCGAGCCGCCCGGCGAGTCTATCCAGTTCTTTAAGGCGTCGATGCAAACTTGCGCCGCAATTGGCCGGCAGACAGCCACAACGCAGAGACAAGGAAATAGATCGCCCCGACACCCGCGTAGCCGGCCACCTTGACGATCGGGGCAGGCACCGCTGCATGGGCCTGCGCGATGAAAAGCACACCCGCCAGCGCTGACTGGCCTCCGCTCAGAATCATTGCCCATTGCGCACCAAAGCGCTTCCTGCGGCGGACGGCCGTGGCGAGTTGCAGCAGGCCGGACATAACAGCCCAGACTCCGAATACATCGAGCACCGCCCTTGCGTGGACGTGCAACACGACAATCACAGCAATCGCTATTGCCGCGCTCGCGAAGACATTGAAACCCTGAGTGAAATTCTTCTGCATCCCACCGCTACGCGACATGTCGACGTAATTAGCCAGCGCATCCCATACCGGATAGACGATCAGCAGTGCGGCGCCGATCGCCGTGACGTGCTGTCCGATGATGAACGCAAGCGCGACCCAGACGACAGAGAACGCGGCACGGGTGAAGTAATAGTATCTGAGCCACCGCTCATCCTGAAGACGAGCCGTATCCGAAAGATGCGTAGCCATCGAAAATCCTTTAAATTTTTGCCTGGCGTGACGCCTGATGCGACGCGCCAAGCTCTTGCTTCGATGAGTTGTCGGCAGAACTGCACGAGCGTCATCGCGAGAAAAAGTCTGCAGCGGTGGAGATAATGGCATTCGGCTTGCATTGCCAACATCGGTCAAATGACCGATGCGTTCTGACAGATTGGCGCTGCTGGTCATCGGGGACGAGCGCACCAGCAGATAGCTGGTCCTGGCGCGGCTCCAATCTCGAGGAAGATACTGATGTGGCGGATTATTACGAGGATCCGCTCTGCATTTAAGCGCCCGAAGCACTCGCAAGAGAATTGCGGACCATAAACGCGGAAATCGACCGCCCCAAATTACAGACAGCCTGGCTGGTGGTTAGGCCGGTCATGACGATCAAATATCGCGGTAAGCCTCCTCGCCGCTGCTTGAGTCGCGGCCACCGTAGCGAGTCCGGGTGACGTCCGCATCCGAGGAGACGATCGACTGAGTTCGACCCTCAACCGCCCTTCGACCCCCGTGAGCCGAATGACAAATTGGTCCTCGGCAATGCTCATTCCAGAACAGTCTCAGTCTGTCTTTCGGATCTGATGCGGTCTCCACGAGCCGTCGAGAATAGGCCGTAAGTCGACGCGCCATCCTAAAAACTCGACGTCCCTGCCAATATTGGACCAAGGTCTCATTGTCCGGCCTGTGGTCCAAGGATCATAGTGTATCGGGAGGGTTCACGTGTCCGCAGCCTGGTCAGCGCCAGCGGAACTCGGCCTATGAACGGCGTATTCGGTTTATCGAGGGAGCCGAGTTCGGTGGCATCCGGCCTCGACTCGCGTGATCAGGCAGTACTGGCCCTCCGACGCCGCAGGGGTTGACAGAAGCGACGCTGCGGACCTTGCGCCGGTGGGGTCGTGCATCACGGCAAGAGCAGGACGCTTTGGAGGTTCCAGCGGCGCTGGCCCGCATCCCCGACTCGCAATGGCTTGGAAGTTCGGTGGACTCGACGGCGAACAACTAGCCATTTCGGAGGCAAGCCATGCGCAAACTCATAATGGGCATCGTCGAATTCCGCGAGAAAATGCTGCCGCAATACGCGAAGCAGTTCAGCAAACTGGCGCTCTCGCAAGCGCCTGATGCGCTCTTCATCACGTGCTCGGACAGCCGGGTTGTACCTGACCTGCTCGCCTCTACCCATCCAGGCGATCTGTTCACGATGCGCAACGTTGGCAACCTGGTACCGCCGGCGACCGCGGAAGGGGCGTCTATAGGCGACCTGTCGGAGGCAAGCGCAATCGAGTACGCTGTGCTGGTGCTGAAAGTCGCGAATATCGTCGTGTGCGGGCATTCTGAATGCGGCGCGATGAAAGCCGTGTACGAGCGCGACCCGAAGGTAAAAACGCCGAACCTCGATAAATGGCTGTGTCACGCCAACAACGCGGCGTTTCGCCTCGAACAGGAAGGCCCGCTCGACGACAGGCTGAAACCACACAACCAGCTGTCGCAACTCAATGTACTCGTGCAGCTTGAGCATCTAATGACTTACCCGATCGTCCGCCAGCAGGTCACTGCCGGCGCGCTGGTATTGAGCGGCTGGTGGTTCGACATCGCGACTGGCGAAATGTATGGCTATTTGCGTGCGAGTCGCTCATTCGAAGTCATAGACCGCGCGATGGCTGATCGGATCATTGCGCGCCTAGCCGCACGAGCGCGGTGAAACGGGCGTGAGGCTTCCATCGCGACTAACATATGCTAGCGGCGCCTGTTGGTCGTCTTGAGATCTGTAGCCGGAGGTGCACCTGAGCAGGCTTGAGCAAGGGGGTAGGTCCGTTCGCAAGGACCGGAATCAGCCCCCAAGAGCAATGATGATCGCAAGCAGCACGACGCCAATTGCGGACATTGCAAGACCGGTCACCCACGGCCTTCCGCCAGTGTGGCGGCCGAGTGCAAAACCGCCGACGAACAGCGTGACAATTGCCAGTACGTTGGAGACGCGCAATGCCAGTACTATTTTCGAAATGAAGATGAATGGAATTACGACCGGGAAAGTCGCCAGGACGACGAGAGCGAAGACGCCGAATGCAGCGGCATAGTCTCTCCCGCCAAGTCGGACCGTCGGCTCGCGTACAGTCAGCAGCCCCTGGTGCAATGCGTCAAGCGCCGCGGGCTGGACGATGGCTGCGAAAAGTGGCGGGAGCGCATCTGTAATCAAACGGTGCGTTTCAGACGCATCATGTGTCGTCCGAAGCCGCGCAAGCAGTGTATTTTTCCTGCGTCGCTCGGTTGCCGTGCGTATAAGGTACATGACGGAATCCACGAGCCCCCAGGCGAGGTTGCAGCCGAGCGCGGTGAGCACCATCGTCCGGACTTCCTGGTGGCCAGCAGTCGCAATGCTGAGAGCGCCCGTGAACGAGAGTGCCATCAGCACACCAAAGACGACCTCGCACACTCTGTCAATCGGGTCAAGCAAGGGTTCACGGTAGTTTGACATTATAAGTGGCGCTCCTTGGTGTTCTTGCCTGATTACATCAAGCCGGCGGCTCGCAGTTTCGTCGCAATCGGACGAATCATTGAATATGGTTTCGTGCTGGCGCCTACATTGGGAAGGGAATTCCGCGAAATCTCGCGATTCGCCGTATGTGTCGAAGCACGGGATTGTCAACAACAAATGCAAAATGGCCTGACGGCATCATCGTACTTCGAAGTCGATCCAGACATACCGCCAACACGCTGCGAAGCCTTAAAGAGACGAACGCGCAGAACGCCACCCATGCCGATGTACCGTCGATGCTCGAGTTGCGCCCTCGTGCGCCCGGTCGAGTCGAGTTCATTCAGCCGTAACGGAGGAGAAGCATGTGCCCTGTAATCATCGACGTAGCGGAGCAAAAACGCCTCAACGACTCTCGTGAGGCGCAAGTGCCGTGGAAGAAGTGGGGGCCCTACCTCAGCGAGCGGCAGTGGGGAACGGTGCGAGAAGACTACAGCGATAACGGCGACGCCTGGAACTACTTCACTCATGACCATTCGCGCTCACGCGCCTACAAGTGGGGTGAGGACGGCCTGGGCGGGGTGTGCGACGACCAACAGCGGCTGTGCTTCGCGCTGGCACTCTGGAACGAACACGACGCAATATTGAAGGAGCGTCTCTTCGGCCTCACCAACAGTGAGGGCAATCATGGCGAGGACGTGAAGGAGTATTACTTCTACCTCGACAGCACGCCGACGCACTCGTACATGAAGTACCTCTACAAGTATCCGCAGCGTGAGTACCCGTACCGCGATCTGGTCGAGACTAATCGGCAAAGATCGCGAGGGGAAATGGAGTACGAATTGCTCGACACAGGCGTCTTCAGCGATGACCGCTATTTCGATGTGTTCGTGGAATACGCGAAGGCGGCTCCTGAAGACATCCTCGTGCGCATTTCCATTCACAACCGCGGACCGGAAGCAGCGCGACTGCGGGTCCTGCCGACGCTATGGTTCCGCAATACATGGTCGTGGGGCGAGGACGATCGTAAGCCCTCGCTGCACGAGGAAGGTCCCGGCGCCATTCGCGCCACGCATCACGATCTCGGCGAGTACTGGCTCCATTGCGAAGGCGCGCCGGAAACACTCTTCACCGAAAATGAGAGCAATGCGCAGCATCTATGGAATCAGCCGAACGCGTCACCCTATGTGAAGGATGCGTTCCACGCCTACGTCATCTCGGGGCAGCGCGACGCCGTAAATCCCGCCAGGACGGGGACCAAGGCCGCGGCCCATTACATGTGCGACATACCCGCCGGAGGCAGCGCGATCGTCCGCTTGCGCCTGGCGGCATCGAGACTGGACGACGCATTCGGCGGCTTCGATGAGACGTTCAATTGCCGCCTCGCCGATGCTAACGAGTTCTACGAGCGCATTGCGCCCAATTCGCTGACAGAAGATCAGCGCCGGGTGCACCGCCAGGCGTTGGCTGGAATGCTCTGGGGCAAGCAGTACTACTACTTCGACCTCGAACACTGGCTGCGCGAGCACGGAAGTCATCCGCTGCTCGACGCCGCTCGGGGCGATGTGCGCAATACCGAGTGGTTCCACATGCTGAACGCTGACGTGATCTCCATGCCGGACAAGTGGGAGTATCCGTGGTATGCGGCCTGGGACCTGGCCTTCCACACGATCACGCTGGCGCTCGTCGACTTCGATTTCGCCAAGGAGCAACTGCTGCTGATGCTGCGCAGCCTGTACGTCCATCCGAGCGGCCAGATTCCAGCCTACGAGTGGAACTTCAGCGACGTCAATCCGCCGGTGCATGCCGCCGCCACGCTCTGGCTGTACAAGTACGAAAAAGAACTGGGACGGGCCGACCCGCGTTTCCTGGAACGCGCGTTTCAGGGCTTGATGCTCAATTTCAACTGGTGGGTGAATCGCAAGGACCCTTCAGGTCGCAACGTTTTCGCCGGCGGCTTTCTGGGTCTCGACAACATAGGCGTGTTCGATCGCAGCGCGCAGCTCCCGACCGGCGGATCGCTCGAGCAGGCGGACGGGACGGCGTGGATGGCGTTCTACTGCCAGACCATGCTCGAGATGGCGATCAATCTGACCGAGCACGACTCGATGTACGAGGAAGTCGCTTTCAAGTTCGTCCAGCATTTCATGTGGATCGCCTATGCGATGGACCGGCGCGGCGAACATGAGGACGAGATGTGGGACGAGCAGGACGGCTTTTTCTATGATCTGCTGCGCCTCCCTGACGGCCGGACGACGCGTCTGAAGATCAGGTCGCTGGTGGGGCTGTTGCCGCTGTGTGCGACGACCGTGTTCGAAGCGCAGTCCGTTACGCGCTATCCGAAACTTGCGGAATTAATCGCGCAGTTTCGAAAGCGCTACCCCGAGTTGATCGCGCACGTTGCCCCGACTGACGCGGGCTTTATCGGCTACAAGGAGCGCAGGCTTCTGTCGATCCTGAACAAGCGCAAGCTCGAACGGGTGCTCGGCTACATGCTCGACGAGAACGAGTTCCTGGGGCCGCACGGCATCCGTTCGCTCTCCCGCTATCACCTGGACCATCCGTATGTGATTCAGGTCGGCTCACAGGAGTACAAGGTGCAGTACCTGCCGGCCGAATCGAATACCGGCATGTTCGGCGGCAATTCCAACTGGCGCGGTCCGGTGTGGATGCCGATCAACTTGCTGATCGTCCGCGCGCTGGTGAATCTGTACAGCTTTTTCGGCGACGATTTCAAGGTGGAATGCCCGACCGGGTCCGGGCAACGGATGACGCTCTTCGAAGTCTCACAGGAGCTCGTCCGCCGACTGACCGGTACATTCCTGCGCGATGCCGACGGCAAGCGGCCGGTCTATGGCGGAACGGACAAGTTCCAGAACGATCCTCACTGGCGCGACCTGATCCTCTTTTACGAGTACTTCCATGGTGACAATGGCGCGGGTCTCGGGGCCAGTCACCAGACGGGCTGGACGGGCCTCGTCGCCCCGCTCCTTGACCTGTTCGGGCGTGTAGACGCGAACACAGTCCTGGAAACCGACCGAGGGCGCGTGATAGCACGGGTCGTCAGGGAACAGGTGGGAGGCGAAGAAGCAGGCGAGAAGTGAGGAAAGGAAAATGGCCGACGTCCGCTACCCGATGCTCTACCAGATCAACACGCGCGTCTGGCTGACCGAGTTGTCCAGCACGCTCGGCCGGCGCGCAACGCTCGACGACATTCCCGACGCCGAGCTGGCTCAAATCGCCGGGAGAGGCTTCGACTGGGTCTGGCTGCTGAGCGTCTGGCAGACCGGCCCGGCCGCGCAGGCGATCTCGCGTGCGCATGCCGAATGGGGCCGCGAGTTCGCCGATACGCTGCCGGATCTTACGAACGACGACATCGCCGGCTCCGGGTACGCCATCCAGAGCTACACGGTCCATCGAGATCTGGGAGGTCCGGCGGCGCTCGTCCGGTTGAGGCGGCGGCTACAGGAACGCGGACTGAAGTTGATGCTCGACTTCGTGCCGAATCACATGGCGCCGGATCACGACTGGGTCGACGAGCATCCGGATTACTTTGTCCACGGCAGCGAGGCGGACCTCGCTCGCTCGCCGCGCAACTACTGCCGGGTGCAGACGAGGAACGGACCGCAGGTGTTCGCCTACGGCCGGGACCCCGGCTTCGACGGCTGGCCCGATACGCTGCAGCTCGACTACGGCAACCCGGCCTTGCAGCAGGCGATGATCGGCGAACTGGAGCGCATTGCCGGGCAATGCGCCGGCGTGCGCTGCGACATGGCCATGCTGGCGTTGCCCGACGTGTTCGAACGCACCTGGGGCATCCGGGCGGAGCCCTTCTGGCCGAAGGCAACCGAGGCCGTGCGGCGCGAGCATCCACATTTCCGGTTCATGGCAGAAGTGTATTGGGACCTGGAATGGACGATGCAGCAGCAGGGCTTCGACTATGTCTACGACAAGCAGCTCTACGACCGCTTGCGCGATGCGCACGCACCGCCGGTGCGCGAGCATCTGCGCGCCGGGCTCGACTACCAGGACAAGCTGGCCCGCTTCCTTGAAAACCACGACGAACCCCGGACCGCGGCGACGTTCGATGCCGATAGGCACGAGGCCGCGGCCATCATTACCTATCTCTCACCTGGCGTGCGCTTCTTTCAGCAGGGGCAGTTCGAGGGTCGCAGGAAACGCATTTCACCGCACCTCGTCCGGGCGCCACAAGAGCCAGTCGACGAAAGGATGCACGGCTTTTATGAGAACCTGATAGCGGTGTTGCGCCAGCCGGTCTTTCGAGACGGCACGTGGACCCTGCTTGAACGAGAGGCGGCGTGGGAAGGCAACTGGACCTCGGAATCCTTCATTGCGTGGTCCTGGCAGTGTGATGACGGTGAACGGCGACTCGTTGTCGTTAACTACGCCGGCAACCGGAGCCAATGCTACGTGAGAATCGCGTTTGCCGACCTCGCCGGCCGCACGGTGCGGCTCGCGGACATGATGGGGCCGCCCTGCTTCGATCGCGACGGAAACGAGCTCGTTTCGCGCGGTCTTTACCTGGACCTGCCGGCGTGGAGCTATCACGTCTTCGAAATGACTGCGTCGTGAGGGCCGAGTCAAGGGCAACGCACAAGACCGCTGCGAATGCGCGTTGCGGCCCGGCGTTTTCGGCCTGTCGGCGTTCGGCGGAAGGCGACCCTCTGCAGTCATACGCGACCGTGCTAGCATGACGACGGCTTCCAAGGCAATTCGGTCATCCGCTCACGCAAGGTCGACTTCGGATTGTTGGTCCGCCTGTCTGGCTTCAACTAAGATTGCCGCGCGGCGGCAGAAGCGATTGTCGCCGGACACTCGCCTGATACGGGCCGACGGCCACACAGGAACCTCTCGTGGAACAATTTGGTCATCTGCTCGTCGTAGCTTTGGTGCGCACTCTCTCGATACTTCCGTACCAATTGGTCGCAAGGCTTGGCAGCGCGATCGGCTCGGCCCTATATGCGCTTCCCAGCCGCCGCAAACATATAGTCCTTGTCAACCTGCACCTCTGCTTCCCGGAAAAGTCGGAACGTGAGTACGATGAGCTTGCGAGGGAACACTTCCGGCATGTGGTTCGCAGCTATCTCGAACGAGGCGTTCAATGGTTTGGTAGCGCAGAAAGGATCAGAAAGCTCGTCCAGGTCGAAAGCGCGATTGATCTCGAAGACAGGAATGCCCCGCCCACGATCTTTATGGGGTTTCATTTCGTGGGTATCGAGATCGGATGCCTGCTTTACTCACTGAAGATGCCTGCCGCTTCCTTGTACACGCACATGTCAAACACGCGCCTTTGCGATTTGGCCCGACGGCAGCGCGGCCGATTCGGCGCAGAGATGATCGAGCGTTCGACAAGCGCCAGGAAGATCGTGAGACTCCTTCACGAGGGCAAGTCGGTCATGCTTGCTGCGGATATGGACCATGGTATCGAAAACTCTGTCTTTGTGCCCTTTTTTGGCGTCCCTGCGTGCACGCTGACTTCTGTTTCGCGACTTGCGACAATCGGGCGGGCGCGCGTTGTGCCGTTTGTCACAGAGGTACTGCCGGATTTCAAAGGGTATAAGTTGAGCGTTTTTGCGCCGCTCAGCGATTTCCCATCGGGAAGCGACACAAATGATGCGCGTACCATGAATGCGTTTCTCGAGACCCAGATACTGAAATTCCCTGCCCAGTATTACTGGGTGCATCGACGCTTCAAACATCGTCCAGAGGGCATGCCAGCGGTATATTGATTGTGCGCTGCGCCCGGCTCGTTTTTATATTGCCTGCGGGCCATCGAAACTGGCATAGGAGGCCGAAACTGGCCGCCGCACCGGTCGCCGAGGCGACGGACACCGTGGGCGTACGAAAGTCCATTGCCTGGACGGAGCAGACGTTCGAACGTCTGCATGAAAGCGCGAGCCAACGTCCGTAGGTGGCCGGTTGCAGAAGATGGAATCTCTCATCGGGCCGGAGTCTTCCACGACCATCACGCTAACTTCCGCAAACGACCTATTCGGACGTTAGACATGTCGACTCGAGTGCCCGCCTTATCCATCGGTTCAGCCGTTCACTCACGCGCAAAGATCGCACTGCGTGAACCACCGTCGTGTTAGACCCCGTCAGGAAACCAGAACGTAGCGATTCTTTCCGTGACGCTTAGCTTCGTAAAGTCCTTGATCGGCGACCTTGAAGATTTCAGTGAGACTTAGCGTCTTGTTAAATCTGGATATTCCAATGCTGACGGTTACGACGTGAGTCGAAATCCGTAGCTTCGCAACGCTATCGCAGAGATGCGTCGCAAAAGCGCACGCTGCGCCTTCTCCACCTGAAAACACGACGCCGAATTCTTCGCCTCCAAAAGGCGTCCATGGGCATGCATCTGCGCGTGCTGGTCGATAAGAGTGGCAACGGCCACCAGCACCTCGTCTCCAACGTCGTGACCCGAGGTGTCGTTGATGCGTTTAAAATCGTCGATGTCAATCAGTAGCAAATAGAAATCATTATTCGCCGAGCGCGCATGGTAATCCCGCATGGCCTCCATCAAGCTTCGACGATTATCGATCCCTGTCAGCGAGTCTTTAAACGCAAGCTTGATCAACTCTCTTTGAACCAGAAATGTACGTTTCCTTTCCCGGACGAAAAGGCAACTGAGCAATAACCCGAGAGCGATCCCCGACAAAACAAAAAGAACTATCCAGCCCGAGTCCCTGGAGTTGGTAATGAAACCAACTCTGCCATAAGAAATGATGAACCAGACCGCAACCGCGCTCGCAAGGTAACTATAGTAATCGGCGAACACCGGAGCCATGCCTACCGTAATCAAAATACCCATTGGCATGATCCAGATGTCAGGATTCAGTGTTCCGCTAGCATTGCTGTGGAAGCCAAATGCTACAGCCGCAGCACACACGAAGCAGCCGATCGAATTGACCCATACTTGCCGCGCGAAATACGTCGTTGCCGTACCGATCAGCATCCCAGTCAACGCAATGACCGTATACGTTCTGTCAAACGTGGTGCCGGGGTTCGCGAAAACCCTCGACAACATCCAGCCAAAAATTCCGAAAATCTGCACCCGAACGGCGAGATGGCGCAGGCCGAGAGCTGAGCTTCGCCAAAACAGCCGCTTCTCGGAAGCATCATGAAAGGTGATGTCCCGCTCCAACGACCTGATTTTATGGACAAACCGCATGGCCTGACCCTGGTGTCCGTGCGGCGCCTGATTGATTTGGCATATGACAAATATAAAGTGGGGGCATCGGTCCGGTCTTACCTGTCACCTGCACTGCTAACCCAGCGTCAACTGCTGCCCAGGATTGCGTTCAGATGATCAGGGGCTCCGGAAACTACAAATTGCAACCGTGTATCGACCATGCAACCGTGTATCGACCATTTGGGGAAGAACCTTAAGGGCATCCGAACATCTGGTTGATCATTTCAGCACTGTAGCAAATCGATATCGCTCAAATGATCCATCTCGCAGCTGGCAGTTTTAACCAGCGCGATGTTCGGGTGACATACCCTCCGGCCAGCGGTCTCCGTGCAAAATCGCACCGACCGTGCTGTGGATGACTCTTCGTGGACGCAGAGCCCATACGAACGTTGAGGCTCTCCTAAGCTGCATGCGGCGAATTCGCTCAGTGCAAGCGCGTGTAGATTGCGGCGGTGCCATCACGGACCGGTCGGGATGCCTGGCAGTGACATCGCGCGGCCCGCTAAACGACTGTACCTTCAGGCTGGCGCGTTGCATACCACCCCGCCCTCGCCCGTTTCGCGCGGCCCTCGTCCGCGCAATACAGCTGCGAAGCCAGCATCGGTATGCTGCGTGGAGATCTGGTCGCCGCTCAAAGAATAAGGGTAGCCAGGGGCCGCATAGCGTGGCCGTCCGCCCTCTGGCCGGACGCATGCCCAAGCCCGCATCACACGCTCTGCAGATCAAACGGCGTCGACCTCAAGCGCTTGCCGGTCAGTCTAAAGATCGCATTCGCCACCGCGGGCGCAACTGAGGGACTCGACAGTTCTCCCACGCCACCCGGTTTGCTCAAATCGCCCTGCACGATCTGTATTTCGATCTCTGGCATATCGCTCATCCGCATCACTCGATACGTGTCGAAGTTCTTCTGCACGACCTGACCGTGGCGGATGTCGATACGATCCGCGCTCGCATGCCCGAGCCCCCACATCAACCCGCCATACAATTGTTCTTCAACGCCGCCAGGGGATACCGCGAGCCCGCAGTCGGCCACGCAGGTCAGTTTCTCCACGACAAGCGCATTGCCCTTGCGCGCCACCTGCGCCACGACGGCAACGTAACTGTCGTAGGCCTGATTGGTCGAAAGGCCGAGCGCGACGCCAGCCGGCAACGTCTTGCCCCAACCCGCACGGGCGGCTGCTTCACGCAACACGGCAGCGTGACGCGGGCGGTCGTGCATGTGCGCAAGCCGGAACTCGAGCGGGTCACGCTTGCCCGCATACGCGGCTTCATCCATAAACGATTCGACTGCAAACACGTTCGGAATATAGCTAACCGCGCGATACCAGCCGGTCGGCACGCCAGTCTCATGCCGAACCCAGCCGATATCCAGATGCGGCGCTCGGTACGAAAACTCATCCCGGTTGATCGCCTCGGTGGTGCTGTAGTCCATCCGGTCGGGTCGATCGAAATAGCCGGGCTCCCACTGTTCCGGCGAAGCGGGCATCACGGCGCGCAGTTGCAGTGTGATCAGATTCCCGTGGTCATCCAGTGCGCCCTTCACGCGGTGATAGCTCGCAGAGTGATAAAACATCGCGCACATTTCATCTTCACGGCTATTCATCAGCTTGACCGGTCTGCCGGTCTTCAACGCCAGCCACGTGACTTCGAACAACCAGTACTTCGATTCGCGCGAACCAAAGCTGCCACCCGATACCAACTCGTGAATCGTGACGCGCTCGACCGGAATGCCACCGATGACGTCAGCGGCCTCCTGCGCGGTCGACGGCACCTGTATGCCGCCCCAGTATGCAATGCCGCCATCCTTCACCCATGCGGTGACGTTGATCGGCTCAAGCGGATTCTGCGCCATATAGGGCATCGAGTATGACGCTTCAACCAGATGCGCCATAGGCGGCCACGCGTCTTGCGCATCGCCATTGCAAATCGTCGGCACGACATGCGCGGTGGGGTCGTCGAGCCATGCAGCCTGACGCTCGGCAAGCGTGCCGCTGTCGAAGGTTTCGAACGGGCTATCTTCCCATTCAACGTGCAATGCGGCCCGGCCCTGATGAGCGGACCAGTAGTCGTCGGCAAGCACGGCGACGCCAGCCTGATTGCCGCCCAGCAGGTCCGGTCTTCCGGGAATCTCCAGCACTTGACGCACACCGGGCACGGCGAGCGTAGCCTTCGGATCGAAGCTGCGCACACGCGCATCAATCACCGGTGCGCGCGTGACCACAGCGACCAGCATGTCAGGCAACGCGACATCGATGCTGTATGGAAACGCACCGCGCGCTTTCTCGGCTGCGCCGCGCTTCTTCTGTATCTTGCCGATGTATTTAAATTGTGCCTGGTCTTTCAGCACCACGTTCGCCGGCGCAGGCAGACTGGCTGCAAGCTGTGCGAAGGAACCGTAATTCGCGCGCCTGCCCGTGATCTGATTGACGACGTAGCCGTTATCAGTCGAGCAATCGGCGGGCGACACGTTCCATTGCTTCGCCGCGGCCGATATCAGCATTGCACGAGCGGTGGCCCCTGCGTGTCGCAGACGATCGTATTCGAGCGCCACGCTCGTACTGCCGCCGGTCGAAAAAACTTTCCACAATGGATGAATGTACGCCGCGTAAAACGGATTCTCCGGCGTGATCACGTCGACGCGAAACGGATCGACATCGAGTTCTTCCGCAACGAGCGCCGCAAGGGCCGTGCGCGTGCCGGTGCCTGAATCGTGCTTGTGGACCACCAGCTTGATCGTATCGTCGGGCAGCACGCGGACCCATGCGTTCGGTTCGAACTCACCGGGTTGCGGCGCGGGATCGCCACTCGTCGATGCAATGTTCGCTTGCGCATCGGGCAAATGAAAGCCCACGGCAATGCCGGCGGCCAGCAGCGCGGAACCCTGCTTCAGAAAGCGGCGACGCGCGGCATCGGGATTACGGTCCAGCTTCAGAGAGGCGTTGCGCATTCAAGCCTCCCCACTCATTGTCGTATCTTTGGTTTCACTCGACGCGGCGCGTTTGATCGCGCGACGAATCCGCGAATACGTACCGCAGCGGCATATGTTGCCCGACATCGCGGCGGCGATGGTGTCGTCATTGACGCTCGGCTTGCCGTTGAGAAACGCCGCCGCCGACATCAACTGCCCCGACTGACAGTAGCCGCACTGCGGGACGTCCTCGGCTACCCAGGCAAGCTGCAACGGATGCGTGCCATCCGGCGACAGCCCTTCGATGGTGGTGATATGCCGGGCCGCCACTGCCGCGATCGGCAACAGGCACGACCGGACCGCTTCGCCTTCGAGATGCACTGTACAGGCGCCGCAGAAGCCGCCCCCGCAACCGAACTTTGTACCGGTCAGGTGCAGCCGGTCGCGCAGCACCCACAGCAGGGGCATGTCTTCCGGTACATTGTCGAGCGAGTGTCGCGTGTCGTTGACCACGATTTCGATCATGTGCTGTCTCCTAAGGTATCGTTGTGCATCACACTCCGTAGGACTTAACGTTGCACCTTGTGCCCTAGGGACGGCCGTGCGGCTGCGTCCATTATTGAAAGTCAGGCGACGACACGCCAGCGACGATTTCTTCACTCACCCGTAAGTCCGGCTAACAGACATGTTCAAACGCTACCCGTCGATCCAGTCGATGCAAGCCTTCCTGCATGCAGCAAAGGTCGGCAGCTTTTCGAGCGCGGCACGACAGCTCTCGCTTACGCACAGTGCGATCAGTCAGCAGATTCGCACGCTCGAAGAATTCGTTGGCCAGCCGTTGTTCGCGCGCGAAAGCGGCCGCGTCGTGCTAACCGACGCCGGCGTGCTGTTGGCGAATCAACTGGCGGATAGCTTCGAACAGATCGACCGCGCGCTTTCTTCCGTCAAAGAACGCAAAGTCGCGCAGCCTGTCACCGTAGACGTGGACCCCGAACTCGCGCAAAACTGGCTGGTGGCGCGCTTGCCGGCTTTGCTTGACGCGCTCGCGGGGGTTCCGGTCACGTTGCTGTCCACACCACGCCATGAGCGCGGCGCCTTCGAACGAGTCGATATTGCGCTGCGTTATGGCTACGGCGAATGGGACGGTTTCGAAAACGCGCTGATCTGCGGCGATCGCTTAACCGTGATGGGCTCGCCGGAGTTGCTGCGTCAGCGCGGCATGAGCGCGCCGCTCACACCGGAGCAGATTCTTGCTTTGCCGCTGCTGGGCTATACGAAGCGCTCGTGGATTCCCTGGCTGGCTGCCGCCGATATGCCGGAAGTTGAGCCGCATGCGGTCGCCGTATTCGACAATGCCGCGAGTTTAATCGCCGCGGCCACGGCAGGCGTGGGAGCCGGCCTCGCCCGCGGCCTGCTTGCTGCAGATGCACAACGCGACGGCAAGCTGATCGCATTGACTTCCATTGCCATCCCCACGCATTACAACCTATACGCGGTATGGCCGCGTGACAGGACCGATCGCGTCGCACCGCTTATCGAAGCGGTCCGGCAACTGGTCCAGCAAACGACGGGCACTGAATGAGCCCACTGAACCTGATGAGCGTAAAGAACCTAAGGAGCCGGGTGGACCGCGGGCAGCGCGGCCGCCGCTTCGCGCACCGTCTCAAGGAAAATCCCTAACACCGGCGAGCGGTCATCCGCGCGATACCGCGCATGCAACGCCACTTGCGGTGCAGGTTCAGCGAGACGCACAAACACCACGCCCCCGGTGGACAACTGCCGCGCCGAGGACGGCAGCAGTGCCACGCCCATGTTTTCCCGCACCAGACACAGCAGCGTATGTACCTCGACGACCTCCTGTTCGATCCGAGGTGTAAACCCTGCCTCTACACAGCAGTCCTGCAGAAAACGCGCGAGTTGCGACTGCTGCAAGCCAAACGAAACAAAACGCTCCGCCTCCAGTTCGCGTAACGCAATCTCCTTGCGCCCCGCGAGCGGGTGATCGGCAGGCAGCGCCACCACGGCCTGTTCTCGCATCACCACTTCGCTGCGAATCTCCGGATCCTCATGCGAGACCCGAAAGAAACACACGTCGAGCCGGTGCTCTTTCAGCGCCAGAATCTGCGCGGCGGGAGTCATCTCATGCAGGCGCCATCGCACCTGCGGATGCTTCTCTGCAAATACGCGCAGCGCCCGCGGAATCGGCTCGACCATCACGGAGCTGATGATGCCGATCTCCAGACTCCCCACTTCGCCGCGCCCCGCGCAACGAGTGAGATCGATCGCACGTTCGAACTGGGCGAAGATGAGCGGCACCTGCTCCTTAAGTGTTTTCCCTGCTTCCGTGAGGTCGACCCGGTGTTGCGAGCGGACAAACAGTGCCGTGCCCATCTCCTCTTCCAGAATGCGAATCTGCTGGCTGAGAGGCGGCTGGGAAATGTGCAGCCGTGCGGCTGCGCGGCCGAAATGCAGTTCGTCGGCAAGCACCGCGAAATAACGCAACAGCCGGATGTCCATATCGGGAACGTATCAAGATCGTGGTTAAAAAATATTGTACAGAGCGTTTTTATCTTGTGAGACTGCATCTCAAGCAGCAGTGCACATCAGTGTGACACTCGATGCCGGCGAGGGGAAGGCGCACCAACACTGCGCCTTGCAAAGGGCCGCATGGGCAAGCCCGTCAGGGCTCCGTTCCATCGATGCGCCTGCCCGCGATCCGGTAACTGGATACGCCAGTTCCTCTCAAGGAGATCGAGTACATGATCATCGACACCAGCTGTTATCCGACCAATCTGGTCGACCTCGCCTGGCGCCACGACGGCGAGCCATTTTCCGGCGAGCGTCTGATCAAAGTGATGGACGGCCCATACATCATCAACGGCAAGCCGCGCCGCATCGACAAGGCATTCATTCAACCGCCGCAAGGCAATACGATCTATACGTGGACCGATGGCGAACGTTCGGGGCGCGAGTCGATTGACGACTACATGGCCTACACGGTGGAAATGACGCAGAAATATCCCGACCGCCTGCTTGGCTGCTTCGTCTACAACCCACGTTGCGGTCCTGAGAACGGCGCCGAAGCGATTGAGTTCTATGCGAAAGAGCACGGTTTCCAGATGGTGCAACTGCAGGCCAACATGCATGCATACCGTCCAGACCGCGCACTCGACTGGCTGCGCCCTGCGCTGCGCAAATGCGCGGACCTCGGTCTACTGGTCAAGCTGCATACCGGCGACGGCCCGTACAGCATTCCTTCCGAATGGTATCCGCTGATCCGCGAATTTCCGTCCGTGAATTTCATCATGGCGCACTTCGGAGTACAGACGGGTGGTGTCTATTGTTTCGAGCCGTATCAGATGGCGCTCGATACCCCGAACGTGTTCTGCGAATCGAGCTGGTGCCTGCAATCACGCATCGTCGAGTTTGCGAAGGTCTTGCCGACGCACAAGATTCTCTACGGCTCCGACACACCGCCGAACGAACCCGGCATGTGGCTGCGTCTGCTCGAAGTGCTTTGCCACGAGCCGCCGCAGGGTCTGAACCTGGACGAAGACACGCTGGAGGATTACCTCGGCAACAACCTGGCGCGAATGATCGGTCTAGAAACAAGCGCGCCGCCGCGGAGCGTTGAAGAAGCCCAAGCCTATCTGAAACAACATGCCGGCCTCGCGACACAGCAGGCCCAGGCAGCCTACGCGGGAGCCCGCTAATGATCATCGACACTCACCTGCATCCGACCAACCTCGTCGACGAAGCGTGGCGCCATACCGGCGAACCGTTCACCGGCGAACGCCTTCTGAAGATGATGGACGGTCCGTACATCATCAACGGCAAGCCGCGCCGTATCGACATGGGCTTTATCCAGCCGCCGCCTGGTAACACGGGGTATCGCGACGGCAATCGCCGCGGCCGCGAAGGCATTCGCGACTATATGTCGTATATCGCCGAACTGACGCAGAAGTACCCCGATCGTTTCATCGGCAACTTCACCTACAACCCGCGTTGGGGCCCGGAAAACGGCGCGGCCGAACTCGAATTCCATGTGAAGGAGTACGGCTTCAAGATGCTCAAGCTGCACGCAAACATGCACGGTTACCGTCCTGACCGCGCGCTCGACTGGTTGCGTCCGGCGATGAAGAAATGCGCGGAACTGGGTGTAGTCGTGCTGATTCACACTGGCGACGGGCCGTACACGATACCGACGCAGTTCTACCCGATCATTCGCGAGTTCCCGATGGTGAATTTCATTATCGGTCACTTCGGCATCCAGACGGGCGGCAACTACTCGTTCGAAGCGTTCTGGATGGCAATGGACACGCCTAACGTGTATTGCGAATCAGGATGGTGCTTTCAGTCGCGCATTGTCGAGTTTGCCCGTGAACTGCCGCGCAACAAGATTGTGTTCGGCACCGACTCGCCGCCGAACGAGCCTGGCATGTGGTTGCGCGAACTCGAGATGCTGTGCGGCCCCGCACCGCAAGGGATGGATCTCGACGAAGACGGCCTCGAAGACTACATGGGCAACAACATTGCCCGTCTGGTAGGCATCGAGCCGACCAGGCCGCCCAAAGATCTCGCGGAAGCGGAGAAGCGTTTGAAGGCAACGTACGTGAGCGAAGCGACCCAGCCCGCTTGACGTCGTCCGGCAGGCGCGGCCCATGCTGCGCCTCTTCCCTTGGCCTGCGCCTACGCAGTGCGGCTTTAGATGGAGCCTCTTATGGCCAATAGCCTTTTCCGCGAAACGCAGGACTTTCATCGTTTCGCGCACGCGTATCGCGAGCAGTTTCCCGATGACGTCCTGACGCTGAAGGGATCACTGTCCGCCGATCAGGACGTGACCGCCGTGGTGGCTGAACTCGCGGCCCGCGGTCGTCATGAGATGCTGATGTGCGAGCGCGTGAACGGTATCGATACGCCGCTTGTGACAAACTTCTTTGCCTCACGGACACGGATTGCCCGCTTGTTTGGCGTCCCGGCATCCAGTCTGTTCGAGGCGTACCAGCAGTGTGCCAATGCGCCGCTGGCACCGCGCATTGTCGCAAGCGGCCCGGTCCTCGATCAGGTGATCGAAGGCGATGCAGTCGATCTGACGCAACTGCCCATGATCCGTCACTTCGATAGCGACCGCGGTCCTTACATCACCAACGCAGTGATTGTCGCCGAAGACCCGGTGACGGGCATCGCCAACCTCAGCTATCACCGCTCGATGCGACACGCGCGCAATGCCCTCGCGACGAGCCTGCATTCACGCGGACACCTGTGGCGTATGCTGCAAACAGCGCAAGCGCGCGGCGACACCTTGAAGGTGGCGATGGTCGTGGGTGCGCATCCTTTGTTTATGCTGGCCGCGTCGGCTCGTGTACCGTTTGGCACCGACGAGCGGGCCATTGCAGGTGGTTTGTTCGGCGCGCCGCTCGACGTGGTGCGTACGCCGCGCTACGGCATCGGCGTACCCGCTGCGGCCGAGTTCGTGCTGGAAGGCAGCATCGATCCCGACGCACATGCTGAAGAAGGCCCCTTCGGCGAATTCACCGGTTACTCGTCGGACCGCTCCACCAACAACGTGCTGCGCGTCGACACCATGATGCGGCGCAACGATGCGTGGCTCGTCGACGTGGTCGGCGGTCCTTACGCCGAGCACCTGACACTCGCCCGTCTGCCGCGCGAAGCGGAAATGAGCGAGAAACTGAAAGCGCGCTTTCCTGCGGTGGTTGCGCTGCATTATCCGAACTCCGGCACACACTTTCATTGCTATGTTGCGCTGAATCAGACGCGCGACGGCGAAGCACGCCAGATCATGCTGGCGCTACTTGGCTGGGATCCTTACCTGAAGAACGTGGTGGCGGTGGATGGCGATATCGACATCACCGATGACGCGCAAGTGCTGTGGGCCATCGCCACGCATTTCCAGCCACACCAGGACGTGTTGATGATCGATGGGCTGCCGGGCAGTCCGCTCGACCCGTCTTCATCCGCAACCGGCACGACCTCGCGCATGGGTATCGATGCCACACGCGGGGCACAATTCGAAGGTCTCCGCGCAAGGATCAGTGAGCGTGCGATGCATCAGGCTAAGGAAATTCTGGCGCACATTGCAAACACGAATACAAACACCAACGCAAGCGGAGCCCAGCGATGAACGCCCGCTCTTATCACGGCACGCGCCGGATGGTGGTGGGCATCAGCGGCGCATCCGGCTTCATCTATGGCGTACGCCTGTTGCAATTGCTGGCTGAACTCGACATCGAAACGCATCTGACGATCTCGCGCAGCGCCATGCTGACGATGGTCCACGAGACGGATTACAAGCTAACCGACGTCACCTCGCTCGCGGATTTCACCTATCGTTGCGACGACATGGCCGCGGCCGTTTCGAGCGGATCGTTTCGCACGCTCGGCATGATCGTCGCACCGTGCTCGATGAAAACGCTGGCCGAAATCGCGACCGGCATGTCGTCGAGCCTCATTTCGCGCGCGGCGGATGTGACATTGAAAGAGCGCCGCCCACTCGTGTTACTGGCGCGTGAAGCCCCTTATACGCTGGCGCATTTGCGCAACATGAGCGCTGTCACCGAGATGGGCGGTATTGTCGCGCCGCCGGTGCCAGCCTTCTATGCCCGCCCCCTTTCGCTCGATCACATGATCGACCACACCCTTGGCCGGGTGCTCGACCTGTTCGGATTGGAGGCAGGGGTGGTTCGGCGTTGGGGCAAGCACGAACAGGCCGTCGTATGAATGCAGGCACGTAGTTCGAACATGAGCGGCAACCACACATGGGACCGGAGTAAGCGCTAAAGCGCTAAGTCTGGTCGACACAGGAGACAGACATGACGCATATTCACACCACCCACCACGATGTCCCGAAGATTCCCGTCACGGTATTGACGGGTTTTCTCGGCGCCGGCAAGACCACTCTCCTGAACTACATCCTGCGCGAGAAGCACGGCCGCAAGATTGCCGTGATCGAGAACGAGTTCGGTGAAATCGGCATCGATGGCGGCCTCGTGCTGGAGTCGACCGAAGAGATCTACGAGATGACAAATGGTTGTATCTGTTGTGTCGGTGCGGTGCGCGAGGACCTCGTGCGCATCGTCCGGACGCTGCTCGACCGTCCCGAGCGGCTCGATCACATCATTGTGGAAACCAGTGGTCTCGCCGACCCGTATCCGGTCGCGCAGACCTTCTTCATCGACGATCCAATCGCACAGCAAGTCTCGCTCGATGCGGTCGTGACGATGGTCGACGCAAAGCATATCGCGGCGCACCTCGATGACCTGGTGCTCGACGGGACGGACAACCAGGCCGTCGATCAGCTTGTCTGCGCGGACCGGATTGTGATCAACAAGGTGGATCTGGTGACCGAGGCCGACATCGTGTCCTTGACGCAGCGAATCCGTGGGCTCAACGCAACCGCGGAGATCGTCAGGTCAAGCTACGCGCAGATCGATCTGGACCGGATCCTCGGTGTGGGCGCCTCGGAGTTTTCACAAATCCTGGTGGAGACGGACGGGCTGCACGGCGCTGATCATCATGAGCACAACGACGATGGCCACGCTCATCACGACACACACGAACCGCATGCCAGCCATGACGAACACGACGATCACGATGATCACGCGCACGCGGACCATGACGACCACGTGCACGACGCGAGCGTGTCCTCAGTCGGAATCGAGGTCGACGCCGACATAGATATTCATGCGTTGCAAAAATGGTTGGCCGAACTGCGCACCAGCGATGCCGCGAATCTGTTCCGCATGAAGGGAATCCTTGCCGTGCGAGGCCAGCCATACCGCTACGTGCTGCAGGGCGTGCATGCCGTCATTGAGTTGCGTGCGGCGCAGGCATGGGACAGCGAACCGCGCACCTGCCGCATCGTTTTCATCGGCCGCGATCTCGATCGCGCCGCGTTGACCGACCGCTTCCACGCCTGTCTTGCCGTGCCGGTTGCGGCCTGACGGGTGCAATGCTCGGCGCGCGATGTGACGCTGCGGGCAACGTCCCGCGGCGCGCTCCGATCGAAACGATAATCTGGAGACACTCGATGAATACCGCCACACACCCCGTCGACAGGATTTTGCCGAAGCGTCAGATGATCACGCTCGGTTTGCAACACATGCTGGTGGCTTACATCGGCGCGATTGCCGTGCCGTTGATCGTCGCATCGGCGCTGAAGATGTCGTCCGCCGACACGACCGTACTCATCAGCACGGCTCTGTTTTGCTCCGGCATCTCCACGATCCTGCAAACGGTCGGCGCCTGGAAATTCGGCGTGCGCCTGCCGATCTTGCAGGGCGTCGCGTTCAGTAGTGTCGGACCTGTGATCGCTATCGGTACGAGTCCATCTGTCGGGTTCGCCGGTGTGTGCGGCGCAGTGATCGGAGCAGGTCTCTTTACGATGGTCGCGGCCCCTTTGGTGGGTCGCTTACGACGATTCTTTCCACCTGTAGTGACCGGCTGCATCGTGACAGTGATCGGCCTGCAACTCTTTCCCGTGGCTTATCAGTGGACGGGCGGCGGGAGTGCCGCACAAGAAGGGTTCGGCGCGCTACCGTATCTCTGCGTCACGCTGTTCGTCGCGCTCGTTATTCTCGCGATCAATCGCTTCGCCAATGCCTTCGTGCGCAATCTCTCCGTGCTGATCGGTCTGATTGCGGGCGGCGTACTGGCCTGTGCGCTCGGCATGGGCAACTTCCACAGCGTCGCAGATGCGCCCTGGTTCACCGTGCCCTATCCGTTTCACTTTGGTACGCCGGTGTTCTCGCTCGTGCCGGTACTCACGATGATCGTCGTGATGGTGGTGCAGATGGTTGAATCGATGGGCCTGTTCGTTGCGATCGGCGGCATCGTCGATAAGGACGTCACCGAGGAAGACGTCATACGCGGATTGCGCGCCAACGGTCTCGCCAGCGCCATAGCGGGCATGTTCGCTGCGTTTCCGTTTATCGCCTTCATGGAAAACGTGGGTCTGGTTATTTTGACCGGCGTGCGCAGTCGCTGGGTCGTGGCGACCAGCGGCGTGCTGATGTGCGCGGTGGCGCTAGTGCCGAAGATCGGCGCAGTGGTCGCGTCGACGCCCGCAGCAGCCCTGGGCGGCGCGGGCATTGCAATGTTCGGGGTGGTGGTGGCCGCCGGTGTCCAGACGCTCGCCAAAGTGGATTTTGAAAAGAACCGCTACAACGTGCTGATCGTCGGCTTCACGATGGCAACCGCGTTGATTCCGGTGATGGCACCCGAGGTATTCAAACGCATGCCCGACTGGACCCAGCCGTTCCTGCATAGCGGTGTGGTGCTGGCATGCCTCGTCTCGGTACTGCTGAACGCCGCGCTAAACGGCGCACCCGAAGTTGAGACCGTCACCGAGCACCCCATGGTGAGCGAGAAGACGAAAGCGGTGTAACACGTCCGTTGACAACACCTACGGTCACGCACGGTTTCGAGCCGTCCGTGACTGCCCGGTTGGAACCAGAGAGGATATGAAATCGTGAGCATGCAAACTGAGGCGCTGCTGATCAAGAACCCGGTCGCGGTGATGAGCGGGCTGCCTGGCGCGAATGCGCGGCTCGGCAAGGTCGACCTGCGCATTCGCAACGGCCGCATCGAAACCATCGCGCCCGGCTTGATGCCGCGCGCGGATGAGCGCGTCATCGATGCGCGTTCGTGCGTCGTCTATCCAGGATGGGTCAATACCCACCATCATCTGTTTCAGAATCTGCTGAAGGCTGTGCCATCCGGCATCAACGCGGATCTGCAGGAATGGCTCGCCGCCGTGCCCTATCCGCGTCTTGCGCGCTTTACGCCAGCGCTCACGCGCATCGCCGCGCGGCTGGGTCTCGCCGAGCTGCTGCTGTCTGGTGTTACAACCTGTGCGGACCACCACTACCTGTATCACGCAGACGGCACGACCGAAACCGGCGATCTGCTATTCGAAGAAGCTGCGGCGTTCGGCATGCGCTTCGTGCTGTGTCGCGGCGGAGCATTGCAAGCAGCAGGCGATCATCCGGGTTTTTCCAAGGTGGCGCTGAAGCCGGAAACGCTCGATCAGATGCTCGCCGATATAGAACGGCTCAAAGCACGTTATCACGACGCCAGCGCGGATTCGATGCGACGCGTGGTGGTCGCTCCCACCACGCCAACCTTTTCGCTGCCACCCGAGCTTTTGCCCGAGGTCGCTCGCGCCGCGCGCGGAATGGGGCTGCGTTTGCATACTCATCTATCGGAGACGACCCGTTATGTCGACTTTTGCCGAGAGCGCTTCAACCAGTTGCCGGTCGAGTTCGTCGCCGATCACGAATGGCTTGGCCCAGATGTCTGGTTTGCGCATATGGTGCATTTGCAAGCCAGCGAAATAACGCTGCTGGCGCAAAGCGGCAGCGGCGTTTCGCATTGTCCTGTGAGCAACGCACGACTCGGCAGCGGCATAGCGCCCGCACCACAACTGGCCGCTGCGGGCGTGCCAATCTCACTTGCCGTGGATGGGGTGGCATCCAACGAGTCTGGCAGCATGACCAACGAAGCACATTTCGCATGGCTCGTCCATCGCGCCGCGCAAGGCGCGTCCGCGACGACCATCGAAGAAACGATTCATTGGGGCACCGCTGGCGGCGCGCGTGTACTAGGGCTGGATGCAGTCGGCACGCTCGAAGCGGGCAAGGCGGCCGATCTGGTGTTGTATGACGTTGGCGATCTGCGCTTTAACGGCTTTCACGATCTGGCCGTGGCGCCCGTGGCGGCGGGTGAACCTGCGCGGGTACGCTACAACGTCGTGAATGGGCGCGTAGTGGTTGAGGACGGCGTCATTCCGGGGCTCGACCTCCTTGCGTTGCGGCACGAGGCAGCAGAGGCCGTCAAGCTGCTGCTCGACTGAGGCGTGAGCCGCGCCGGGAATCGCCGAAGTGGCTGCCATGCCGGGCCTCGCTCCGGTGGGTCTGGTGCGTTCCACGAGCTTGCCGAAACGTTGGCGGCATTGCGTTATCAAGGCCCGGGCAGGAACTGGATATCTCCGTACCAGGCGCGTGTCACGGTGCTCGTATTGTCGGTATCGGTCAGCAACCCGTAACCGGTGATTCGCCCTGGCGGTTCGTGAAAGACGCGCTCATAGTCTTGCACGATGTTGCGGCGCAGGCTTTGCCACTGACCGGCATCTCCGGGCAGACCTGAGACCACAATCATCTGTACGCGGCCCGTGTGAGGATTGGCAATGACGGTACCTGGCGCAGCGTTGGTCGACCAGATATACATCAGCGTGGCATAGGGCAACTCTTCGCCACCCAGGCGCTTTGCCAGGTCCATCTTGGCCCGCTCGAAAAGCGACAGCTTGCTTTTGTCGCCGTCAAAGGCGAACACCAGTCGCGCTGGCGCGTCTTCCTTCGATCCAACGCGGTTGTCGGCGCCCTCAATCGGCCCCTCTGCTTTCCAGCGCCATGCCACGACGGGCGTGCGGGCGAGGTCGATATTACCCTCGTGCATCAGCGCAGAAGCAGAGTGGTTCGCGTCCGCCTGCAGGACGGTGGTGTGGCCGTCGTGAACAAGCGTGTATTGTGTCATGGGCTTGCCGTGCACGACCGGCAGGTTCTTCCAGCCCGCCGGCAGGGGTGCGTCGGGCTCGAGCGTGGAAAAGGCAATACCCGGCTTTTCGTCCTGGGCAAGGAGGGCTGGCGGCGACAGAAGGAGCGTGATGCACACAGCAATCCAGACTGGCCGGACTGTTCGTTTCCGCGCTCGAGGAATTGAGGGAAGATGCATGGTTGGTCGTATTCGTCCTTTAGCTGGCAGTCATTGTAGCGGGCTTGGTTGACGACAGTCCGGCGGAGACTTTAAGCCCGCGGTTTAGACCACTTGCGGCACCGAGCCTACGGCCACCCTCTATCAGCTTGGTTATATACGCGGTATTCGCGTTGAACGCCTTGCTGGTGGATCTCTTCCGCCCTAACCTGAATCTGACATTCAGCGGTCCTTCCCACTTTTCCTGGGCCGGCCATATCGCGCAATCCATGCATCGAGGAACGCCCGATTTCGGAAGACAAAGGTCCTATTGGAGAACACATGCACGACAAACTCCTCTCAGTCATCATTACACGGAAATGGCAACTTGCCGAGAGTTACCATGCCGTTGAACTTCAAACCAAGTCCCGGTCGGAGCTTCCGTCGTTTGACCATGGAGCTTGCGTCACACTTGTTCTCGATAGCGTCATCAACAAGGAGCGAATATATCCTCTGTGCTGTTTTACGTCTTGGCCGCGTGCATATGTAATCGCTGTGAGACAGGATGATGGCGCCTCGGACACAGAAACAGCTGGCATCTCGTTGAGCCAAGGAGACAAGGCTTTTATCGCAACGCCACAGAGTCCTACAGTTATTTTAGGCGGTCGAACACGATCGATACTTTTTTCTGGAGGCGTTGGCGCTGCATCGATCGCGGGAATCGCGAATCGGCTTGCCTCGGCAGGTCAAATATTCGAACTGCACAACTTCGCTCGATCACCTGCACGTGCAGTCTTCCGGGAAGAACTTGACGCGCTTAAAGGCGAAGGTGGGGTCTATCACCATTTTGGCTCGGATGTTGACCGATTGGAGCAGAAAATTTCGCACGCGATGAGCCCAGCACATGCGAACACTGAGATCTACTGCAGTGGTCCCCCGGCATTTATGGATCTCGTCGAGCGCCAGGCTCGCGACTGGGTGTATCCGGCTAATATCCACAAAATTGTCTTGGGCGACAGAAAAAATTCATCGTCGCGTCTTTTCCAGGACGTGCGCTGATGCTGGTTTGTGTTTCGTACTAGCCGCCTTCGATCCACCGAACCTCAGATGCCATCAAATGGCTTTCCAGCGGCGTCGACGTTGAGACAGGTATTGCGCGTCCAATTCACCTGGTCACAAAGGGCAGTCATATCTGAACGCTTAGTATCCTGCGTTCGACAGCCCTTTCGGCCCAACCGATCACTCGGCTGTCTTGCGGGACCGCCGGTAAAGGTGGCGCTCGTGAGACTTCCGTTGCTTAGTCCACGTCGCGTCAATCTTCAAACGAACGAATCATTTTGTCCAACGTGATGGGGAGATCGCGAATCCGCTTTCCCGTTGCGTTGAACACCGCGTTTGCGACAGCCGCGCCGACCCCCGTGATTCCGATCTCTCCAACCCCGCGGGCCCCCATCGGTGTGTGCGGATCAGCTTCTTCGTTCCAGATTATGTCGATCTCCGGCACGTCGAGATGCACCGGCACGTGATAGTCAGCAAGCGATGGGTTCATGACGCGGCCGGTTCTCTCGTCGAACTGGGTTTCCTCCATCAGTGCAAGACCAAGGCCCATGATGATGCCGCCGCGAAACTGGCTAGCGGCGGTCTTGGCGTTGATGATCCGACCGCAGTCGAATGAACCAAGAAAGCGGCTTACGCGAGTCTCACCGGTGACGGCATTGACCCGCACCTCGCAGAAGAGCGCGCTGTGGCTGTGCATTGACCAGTGTTGCAACTCAAACGGCATCGAAGCATCGGCCTCGACAGTCACTTCCTTCTGACCGGCGCGCTCGAGTATCGAGACGTAGCTCTCGAATCGGCGCTCATCCTCGAGACCGCAGAGACCGCCGTCGCGGCCACCGACCTCGTCCGGCGACAGGCCGGAGAGCGGCGAGTTGCTGCCGGCGAGGCTGAGCAGTTCCTTGACGAGCTTCTGATGGGCCGCAATCACCGAGGCGCCGATGGCTGCCGTCTGCTGCGAACCACCCGCGAGCACTACGCCCGGCAACCTGGAGTCGGCGTAATCGAAATCGACATCATCCATGGTCAGCCCGAGGCGCTCGGCAGCGATCTGGGTCTGGGCGGTCGATGTGCCCATTCCCATTTCGTGCGCGGCGATACTGACTGTGGCGCGCCCCTGGTTGGTCAAGGTGATCCGTGCCGCGCCGCCCGGCATCCGATAATAAGGATAAGTGCCCGTCGCACAGCCCACGCCGACGAGCCAATCGCCGTCTCGGCGTGCGCCCGGCGCGCCACGCGCTGCCCAGCCGAATCGTTCGCAACCAGCCTTCCAGGCCTCAACAATGCCGCGCTGAGAGAAAGGCAGCCCGGTTGTTGGATCCTTCTCTGGCTCATTCCTGATCCGCAATTCGATGGGGTCCATGCCCATGGCTTGAGCGAGTTCATCAATGGCGCATTCCAGCCCAAAGGTTCCGACCGCCTCACCGGGAGCTCGCATGAAGGTATTGGCCGTCATATTCATTTTGACGGTCTCAACGTCGAGCAGGAAGCTTCGAGAGGCATACGCGCTTTTCGCCGGCAGAATGAATGGCTCCGGCATATTGTTGTGAGGCGTCATTGCGACTGTGCCCGTGTGGATCAGGGCGTCCAGGGTCCCATCGGCTTGCGCACCCAGCGCAACGCGCTGTTCAGTCAGGGTACGGCCGCCGACGATGCGGAAGACGCCTTCGCGTGACAGCGTGATCCGCACAGGGCGTTGTACCAGCTTCGCCGCCGCGGCTCCAAGCACCTGATGTTGCCATAGCGTTTTTGAGCCAAACCCACCGCCGACGTACGGCGAAGTGACGTGCACCTTTTTCTCGTCAATACCGAACACCTGTGCGATGGTCCACGCGTCGTGGGCTACCGCCTGAACGGTGTCGTGGATCCGCAGCGTATCCCCCTCCCAGGCGAGCGTCGCTGCGTGCAGTTCAATAGGATTGTGGTTGTGGCGAGGGGTTGTGTAGCGAACGTCAATCTTGTGGGGCGCGGCGGCCAGCATGGCCTCGGCATCGTTGATCTCAAGCTTCAGCGGCTCGCCCTGGAAGACGCCAGGCTCCGAGCCTTTTGCTTTGGCCGCGTTCAGGGATGTCACACCGTCGCTTCCCGCTTCATAGGTGACCTGGATCAGGGATTGGGCGTGGTCCGCCTGCTCCTGCGTCTCGGCCAGCACCAGCGCGACCGGCTGGCCGTTCCAGTGAACCTGGTCGTCCTGCATGATCGGCAGGTCATCGCCGCCTGCGGCCTTGGGCTGAGTCATGAACGCGGGCATAGGCTTGAGGCGAGGCGCATTCCGGTAAGTCATCACCAGTACGACACCAGGCGCGGCCTCGGCCGACGTGGTGTCCATGTCGACGATACGCCCGCGTGAGATCGATGAATACTTGAGCGCCGCGTAGGTCATTCCCTCTTTTGGAAACTCTGCGGCGAAAGCCGCGCGACCGGAGACCTTCAACGGCCCGTCGATCCGACTTATCGACGCACCGATCAGGCCGTGCCTTTGGCGAATCAATGGATCTGGTTCCCCGCCAGGTATAAAGCTGTCGGGGGCAAGGGCAATTGCCTTTTTCATCACCGCCTGCACGGCGTCCTTGAGGATAGCCATCAGCGTATCTCCTGAAGAGCAGTCAGCTTGACCAGCGTGTCAGTGATCACACGCTGACCCAATTCGATCTTGAAAGCGTTGTCGCGAAGACCTTGAGCGGAAGCGAGTTCCGCCAGCGCCGCTGCCCGGAACGCAGCCTCGGTCGCCGGGCCGCCCTTAAGGGCCGCCTCGGCCGCGTTGGCGCGCCACGGTTTGTGAGCGACGCCACCGAGGGCGATCCGCACTTCCTTCACGGCGCCGTCCTGCACTTCCAGAGCCGCGGCCACCGAAAACAGTGCGAAGGCATAGGAGGCGCGGTCGCGCACCTTGCGATAGACGGAACGGCCTGCCAGGGCGGGTGGCAGCGTCACCGCGGTGACCAGTTCGCCTGTCTCCAGTACCGTTTCGATGTGTGGCGTTTCGCCGGGCAGGACGTGAAAATCGGTCAGCGGGATGTCGCGGGTGCCTTTAGGTCCGTCCACTGTTACCACCGCATCGAGGGCGGCTAGCGCCACGGCCATGTCGGAGGGGTGAGTCGCGACGCACGCAGAGGACGCGCCAAGGATGGCGTGCATGCGGTTGAAGCCCTCGATTGCATCGCAGCCGGTTCCGGGTGCGCGCTTGTTGCAGTGCGCGGCATCGTCATAGAAGTAGCCACAGCGGGTGCGCTGCAGGAGGTTGCCACCCACGGTCGCCATGTTGCGGATCTGAGCCGAAGCACCTGCGAGAATCGCCTCGGACAGCAGCGGATAGCGCTCGCGCACGCGCCGGTGCGCCGCCAACGCTGTGTTCTTGACGCCGGCGCCGATCCGCAGGCCGCCTTCGCCTGTCTCCTCTATTGCGCACGCCAGGCCTGTGACGTCGACCAGTACCGCCGGATGCTCAATGGTTTCCCGCATAAGGTCGACGAGGTTGGTGCCCCCGCCCAGGTATTTGGCTCCCGGTCGGGCACCGAGTGTCAACGCCGTTTGCCGGTCCGAAGCGCGTTCATAGGTAAAGGGGTTCATCAGGCTGCCTCGCGGTTGCTGGGCTCGGTCCCGACCTTACCGAACGTATCCTGGATCGCCTCGACAATGCCGTTATAGGCGCCGCAGCGGCACAGGTTGCCACTCATTCGTTCACGCAGTTCTGCGTCTGTGAGTGCAAAAGCCTCCGCCGCTATGTCTTCGCTGACGTAGCTTGGCACGCCGCACTTTAACTCCTCGACCATGCCGACGGCCGAACAGATCTGGCCGGGGGTACAGTAGCCGCACTGGAAACCGTCGTGTTCGACAAAGGCCTCCTGTAGCGGGTGAAGATTGCCTGGCGCGCCCAACCCTTCGATGGTAGTGATCTCGCGATCCTGATACTGCACGGCGAGAGCGAGGCAACTATTGATGCGTGTTCCGTCGACCAACACGGTGCAAGCGCCACATGCGCCCTGGTTACAGCCCTTTTTGGTACCGAAAAGGTGGCGTTGTTCGCGGAGCATATCGAGGAGCGATGTCCTGGGGTCAAAGTCCAGTTCGACTTCGTTGCCGTTAATGAGGAAATGCATGATTACTCCCATTAAATTCGGGTTGCCGCCGAAAAACTAAAACTTGAGTGGGCTAATCGCTACCAGCCCCAACTTGCCGACAAAGCAATTCGCGGACCTTCGAACGGCCAAGACCACGGCGAGGAAGTTGATATCCCGGCCGATGACGGCGGATGGCGTCTCCGGGGGCGTGCCAACCTGTCCAACGTGGCGAGCCCGTTTCAGCACCTGACCGAAAAGCGCGTGTAAAAACCAGAAGTCCGAAGGTTTTTCTTACGTGGTGGCGCAGAAAGACGTGTCTGAGCTACCCCTTCTTAATTTCAACATTACTTACCGACATGAAGGATTTAGGCGCAATCGCCCAGGGAGCCCGGGTATGCCCGTGCTCCTCCGCAGACCCACGTAATCTGAAAAGAAGGGTCAGGCAGTTACGGCGATCCGGGTGCGCTCTCGCCGAGGTCCCACCAGATTCCGGCCATGACTGCGAGCGCCTCACGGGCAACGGAACCCAAAAGGTGCTCGTTGGGTGCATGCTGATTGCAGGCGGGGAATGAGTGCGGTATCCACAGCGTTGGCAAACCGAGCGTTCTGGCGAATACGTCGTTCGGGACGGTGCCACCCAGATTCGGTAAGAGCGCCGGCTTTTTGTCCGTCGTTTTGCACATCGAATCAAGTGCCCAGCTAACCCACGGATTGTCGAGCTCGAGTCGAGTGGCCGGCGTCCCGGGCGATACCTTCACCTGAACCTCTTTGAACCCCAGTTCAGCAAAATGCGTCTCGAGATGCTCGCGTAGATGTTCCCAGTCCGTGCCGACGACAAACCTCAACTGGCAGACCGCTTTCGCGACCGGTGGAATTGCGTTCACGGGTGCGTCGGCGTTGCCGGATTTGAAGGCGAGAACTTCGAGCGCATTCCATCCAATGACCCGCTCGGTCGGCGTCAATCCTGGTTCGCCCCAGGTGGGGTCAATTTCAGGAGAACTTTCATCTCGTCCAAGTTCGATATCGGCGAGCGCTTCGCGCACCGCATCCGTGATTGCGGGCGGGCGCAAGCCGTCGACCACGATGCGGCCGTTGCGGTCGACCAGACTCGCGATTGCATGCGATAGAACGACCGCTGGATTGCGCAGTACTCCACCCCAGTTGCCCGAATGGTGGCCCCCTTCCCGCAGGTCGACGATCAGGTCGAACGGCACCGCCCCCCGTGACCCCAGAAAGAGGGTCGGCCGCTCTGCTGATACTCGTGGCCCGTCGGACGCGAGGAAGACATCTGAGGAAAGCGCTTCACTTTCGGCTGCGCATACTTCGTTGAGGCCCGGCGAGCTGATTTCTTCGCCTGTTTCAAAGATGACCTTGACGTTGTAGCCGAGTTTTCCATTGCGCGCGTCGAGTACCGCGGCGAGGGCGGCGAAATTGACTGAATGCTGACCCTTGTTGTCAGCCGTGCCTCGCCCGTACCATCGGTCACCCTCGACGACGATTTCCCAAGGCTTTAGTCCGCTACGCCATTGTTCGTCGTAACCGCGCACCACGTCGCCATGTCCATAGGTCAACACTGTCGGCAGTTCCCGCCCCTCAATACGTTCGGCGATGAGAAACGGCGCGGTTCCGGAAGCAGGGTTTAGGACGATACGGCTTGCGAAACCCATCGCCGCCAGGAGCGGAGCAATTTCATCCGAAAGGTAGGCATGCAGTGAATGGGACTGAGCCGGATTCTGGCTTTCGGTGCGAAACGCGACTCTTCTCCGAAGGTCTGCGAGAAAGGCGCCGGAATCCAGCGTTCGGACAGCCGTCGAAATTGCAGCGGCACGGGTGTTCGCAGCTTCCTTCACAACATCTCCTGTCTGGTGAGGGTTAGCCAGATTTTAGAAACGCCAAAAATTCGCCACAATTTCAAAATTTGCGGATAGCATTGCCGAAATGGCAATGCTCCAAGAGGTGAAATTGCTACATGGGATTGGGTTGAGGTATTTCGTTGAAGTCGCACGCGCCGGTTCGCTCGCAGCAGCGTCTGAGAACCTGCACGTTGCGATCTCCGCCATCAGTCGGCAGATTACCAAGCTGGAACAGGAAGTAGGAACCGCCCTTTTCGAGCGAACGGCGCGCGGCATGGTCCTGACCGAGTCAGGTGAACTCCTGGCTCAGCATGCACGGCGCGCACTCATGGACGGTGACGCAGTTATCAACGAAATATCGGAAGCACACGCTCTCGGGAAGGGAATCGTCCGCGTTGGTTGCACCGAGGGGTTCACACGTTACTTTCTCCCAGGCGTGTTGGCCGCCTACTATGCCGAACATCCTCGAACACGGTTTGTTTTGAAGTCTGGCACGCCCGCTCAGGTCGAGAACTGGGTCACGTTAGGCGAAGTCGACCTGGGCGTCGCTTTCTCTACTTCTACGTCGACAGCCTTAAACGTTGAATACAGCACAAACGCGCCCGTGTGCGCGCTGCTGCGCTCGTCGCATCCCCTGGCGCAGAAGGACGTCCTCTCGCTCGATGATCTGCTTGCTTATCCCGTTGCGATCCTTGAGCGCGGAACAACGGTTCGCCAATTGCTAGATTGGTGCTGCTCAGCTCGGGAGAAACTCCTTGAACCGTTACTCACGAGCAACAACTCCAGTGCGATGCATCATTTTGCCGCGCTGACAGACACAATTACGCTTGGCAGTGCTATCTCTCTTCGAGGCATGCAGGGGGATTGCTCGTGGCTCGCAAAGCGAATTGACGAACCATTATTGAATGAGCGGCATCTCCAGGTCACTGCTATGAAGGAGCGTCGTTTGCCGACGTCGGTGCAGCACTTTCTGGCGGCGTTGAAGAAAGCCTTACGTGAGGGCTTGCCTGGCGAGTCCGCCAATGGCGTGCAAGTCAAGAAACGTCGTGCTGGAAGTCGGGCTACCCGGTAGCCCCCTTTGCCCAGGTAGCGGAATTGGTAGACCCGCTATCTTGAGCTTGTAGCGCCGAGAGGCGTGCGGGTGCTTATCCCGTCCGGGGCACCATTGTCTGGTTTAGACGATTTGGCGGAGCTGAGGATATCGGGGCAGGCATCGAACCAGGACTGGGGCCGGCGCACGTCCTCACCCCGCTAGCGTGGCGCAGGCGCTGCCTGTGACGACGATCCGGTCCGCGGCGCAACGCAGGAACGCAAGGAACTCGGCAGCGGGCAACGGCCGGCTCATCAGGAAGCCCTGCATCTGATCGCAGGCAAGTTCGCTGAGCGTTCGTAACTGCGACTCCGTCTCCACACATTCCGCCACAACCTCGATTTGCAAGGCGCGCGCGAGTGTCACGACGGCGGATAGTAATGCACTGCCGCGCTGGCCACCGGTGTCAAGATCACGCATGAACGAGCCGTCAATCTTGATCTGATCGAATCTGAAGCGCTGCAGATAGCCGAGACTCGAATATCCGGTACCGAAATCGTCAATGGCGACGCTATAGCCGCGCGACTGCAATCGTTCAATTGTGCGGCTCGTCTTCTCGATGTTCTGCATCGCTGCCGTTTCGGTGATCTCGAACATCAGGCGAGACGGATCGACCCCGGCAGCGTCGACCAGCGCGTCGACACGAGCTACCAGGTCCGGCAAGTCAAACTGGATTGGCGAGAGATTCACCGCGACGGAAATCGCCGGCCCGGAGCGGCGTGCCCCGCTCCTCCAACCAATGCGGCGAAATTCAAGTAAAGCCTTTTTTTGCATCTTTTCAGCACAACCCGAATGTCGCCTTAAATACTTTCTAAAGATTTCATAAACGCTGACGTTATTGCCTAAGGAAAGGCAAGCAATGGCGTCCATGCCAATTCAAAAGATCTTCAGAAAGTCCGTCCGGCTATTCGCCGGCTGGAATAGGCGACGGGAGGCTATGCCTTTCGGCTGTCCGTCGACATTCATCCCCGTGAGAGACCTCGCATGAAAAGCTTCTATCGAACCCTGCTGCTCGCCGGCGGCGCTGCGCTGCTCGCGGCCGGTTGCGCGTCCGGGCCGCAATACAAAGACGTGGCGTCGTCGATCCCGACGCTCGCGCCTGACGATGGCCGAATCTACTTCTTCCGCTCGGATTCGTTTGCAGGCGCAATGCTCCAACCCGAGATCAAGCTCAATGACAAGGTGGTCGGCCATTCGAAGGCTGGCGGCTTCTTCTACGTCGACGAACCGGCGGGCAGCTATACCGTCGCTACCGCGACAGAGGTGACAAAGACGATCACGTTCAACCTGAAGGCCGGCGAGACGAAGTACGTGCGCACGGCAGTCAGCATGGGCGTGCTGGTTGGACACATCACGCCGACGCTCGACTACCCGGAAACCGCGCAGTCGGAAATTCAGACGCTTAAGTACGTCGGCGATGCGGCTCCGACCGTCGTGGTGGGTCCGCAGACGAGCGTGACGACGTCCAGCAAGATGTAATCGCCTCGGGGAGCGCAACGACTGTCCCTCAGCGCTCCCCCTTCTATTTCGGGCCTACACCCGCCCGGCACAGTTCCCGTGAAGTGACCGGCACAGTCTGGCCGCTGGATCCCCGCTTTGTCGCAATCACCACGATTCAGCCCGCGCTAACGGGTATCAATAAGAAACATCTCCCGGAGTGTTGCGACATTAGCACTTAGCCACAGCTCCTCTCCGGGTGTCAACGATGTACCCGGAGAGGAGCTGTGGCTGATACTGGCCGGTTGCACTCACAAAGCTACGACGCCGCAAAGCTGCCGGAGCCGCAGCGAATGATTTTGAACATTGGCTTGAGGTGATGGCGGCGGGAAAACGGGAATGAAGCTAGCTAGTGACCGCTCGCATTCCCTTTCCCCGCTAACGCACTAGCGCGCTGCGCTAAAGCTCAAGGCTGTGCTAGCTGCCACTGCAGCACCGGCGACGCAGCGCCCGCGGGCAACGCCCACACGCCGCCGGCTCCAAAGTTCCAGGTTGGCCCGAAGCTCGCCGCCGTGCTCATCTGCGCGGTCGTCAAAGTGCTAGACGCTGGCACAGGGGTGCCCGATCCGACACCACCGGCCGGAAAACCAACGCCCGGCTCAAGGCCCGGCTCTACGGAAATGTTCCAATACACATCGTTTGCAATGGTGCCCTGGTTCGAGCCAGCAAGGCCGCCGACTATGCCTACGACCACCACTTGCGGCGACGCCGTGTAGGACTGCTGGATAGTGCCAGTGTTTTCGCCGACGAGGCCCCCGCGGACCGCCTCCGAGCCAACCGTCCCCGTTGAATACGATTCGTTGACGGTACCCGCATTGAGCCCGACGAGCCCGCCGGTCGGGCCGGTAATCCCGGAAAAAATGGTCCCGGTTGCAGCGACCTGGATTATGGTGCCGAAGTTCTCACCGACTGCGCCACCCGTAGCGATGCCTACGCCGGATACGAACGCGCTCTCTGACGATTGCTCGATTGTGCCGCGATTGATCGCAACAATGCCTCCTGCCGCTGGACCGGGCGTGACGTTGGCGTCATTTTGGCCCGACACCCTGCCGCTTATGTTGACGTGCGTGACAAGCCCGTCGTTCTCTCCCGCAAGCAAACCGTCGGGTCCATCGGAAATGGCAAGGGCGCTCAGATTGAGGTTGCGCACCACGCCTGTTGTGCCGATCACAGAGAACAGGCCTGTACCGACGGTACTCACATCGGGTTGGCCAAACAGAGCCGGAATGGTGAGCGAGTACCCCATGCCGTCGAATTGACCGGTGAAGGGCGTGCCGCTCACGCTGCCGAGCGCGGGTACGCTGGTCATTGCCGGCGCAATCACATTGGTCCCTAGCGCGTAGTCACCCGCAAGGTTGTTGTTTACCGCCTCCAGATCGGCAATGGAGTTGACAAGTTGATAGGCAGTGACCTGCGTGACAAGACCGCTAAACGGCGCGGCGCTCCAGGCGCTGTTGCTGTCTATTGCGCCAGCCGTGTACGTACCGTTCATGTCGTACAGTGCGGACACGATGCCGGTGCTCCCGGACCAGTCAATCGTCCCCAGGTTTGTCACGCTGCCACCGTTGTCGATGGCGGTTGAATCGGCGCGCAGCGTCAGATTGCCAGCGCCTTTGTTGGCAATCGTCATGCCGGGCGCCAGCGAGATGGAGTGGTACGCATTGAGTGCGAGCGTCGATGCACCGTTCCACGTCATGCCGTCCTGCACGTTGATATCACCGGTGGCCCCGTTCGCGCCCGTGGCGTTCACCGTGACCGAGGTGCCACGCGACAGATTGCCCGCGAGCGTAATCGCAGTCGCACCTCCGATCGTGAAGACCGGTGCCGTGAGATTCCATTGAGCGGCATGGACGTTTGCGCCATTGATGTTCAGCGTGTTGCCGCTGGTGTCCAACGTTCCGCCGCTGCCATCTGCATTCGTCGCACTGATGTCGGCATTCTGCGCGTTGACGGTGCCGCCATCCGCTACGAGCCATACGTGACCGTCGCGCGTGGTGGTGCCGGTTGCGCGCAACACGCTGTGATTTCCGGCGAGCGCGTAGACGTTGCCGTCCGTGGCTTGCAGATCTATCTGCGCTGCGCGGATCGTGCCTGCATTGAGTGCGTTGCTGCCGTTGCCGGTCTGCACAAACACCTGCTGCCCCGTGGATGAATCCTGTAGCAACACCTGAGTGCCGGCGGCGAGTTCTGCCGTGCCGTTCGGGGCGCTAATGGTGCCGAGATTGGCCACTGCCTTGCTTGCAACGAGGAACACGTCGCCGCCGCTCGAACTGATTCGGCCAAGGTTGACAACAACACCGTTAGATGTGCCATTCAACGTCAATGGGCCGCCTGCCATGAACGAGTTGTCGTCGACATCGAGCGTCGACGCCACGAAACGGCCGCCCGTAGTCACGAGCCCATTCGGCCCGACGAGCACGCCTTGTGGGTTGATCAGATACACGCTGCCTGTCGCAGTCAGCTTGCCGTCGAGCAAGGACATTTCGTTGCCTGTCACGCGATTGAGTGTTGCGCCAGTACCGTTGCTGAAAGAGACGGTATTTCGCGCGCCGATCGAAAAACTGCACCAATCGATGACGCCGTTCGTGCTCGACTGCGTGATGTTCAGATTCGCGCCGTTGCGTGCGATGTTTCCCGAGCCTGCGACGAACTGCCCGCTTTGCGGCAGCGGCGGAGCAGCATTCGAGCACGGAAGCCACACGACTTCTGCAAACAGCAGCGTACAGAGCAGTGTACTTCGCGCGTTCAGACGGAAAGGCGGAAAAGCGGGGATGCGTGATGAAGCAGGAAAAGAAGCGTGAAAAAAGCGGGCACGATTGAGTTGTGTCGCGGTGGCACCACGATGGTTAAGGAGCATGTGAATCTCCCCCAGAAATGTGTCCCCATGTCCACTCGCCGTCGCATGCACGACGACACATGAGACCCACGGAGCGGCTATTGAACGCGGATTCGATGGAGGTAAATGTGCGGTTTACCGCTTTATTTTTCCGCAGCGCGGCGAATCTTACGAGGTCATTGAAACGTGATCTCGCGCGCTTCATCTGCGTAAGCAAACAAGTGCGGCACAAAACTGCGATCTGACAATCTCGACAGCGTTGTCGTATGCCCAGGCACGAACGATGCGCGGGATATCACACGCAGCGCTTGGGTCGGCCGAAACCAGAGAGACGTTTTTAATGCTGTCTGTGTGACCGCAGAATGTCGACCTCATCATTGCCAGACGAGTTAATCAACATTAGGGAGTAGCAGAATGAATACGAAACGAACCATGGGCGCAGTTGCCGCTGTGCTATTCGGCATTACAAGCTTGGCGTACGGCGAGGGCTGCCTGAAGGGCGCCGCGGTCGGTGGGACTGCCGGACACTTTGTGGGCAATGGTCACGCAACGGCAGGTGCGGCAGGAGGATGTGCCGTTGGGCATCATGAGGCGGCGAAGAAGGACAAAAAGGAGGCTGCTGCCAACGCTCAGGAGAAGCATGGATCCGCGCAGCAGTCGTCGCAACAATAGCGACCCGTCACGTGCTCAGTCGACGATAGGCATTCAGGTGAAGCACAAGGCCCTGCTTGTCGCCACGCTTGCCTCCTGGCAAGCCGAGGTTATGGTGAGCGTTTCGGACGACGTCTGCCGCGAGCCACAAAGCCCTTTGGCGTTGTATTTGATGCGGGCCCGAATTGAACCGAGCGAGGACTGTTGGGTACGTCTTGTAACCACCGAGACGTACCCAACGTCAGGTTGGAAAGCTAGTCGAGATTGTCAGAGCTGACGAGCGCGGCCACCACTAAAGAGCCGCACGATGAAGAGCAGAATGACTGCTCCAATAAAGGCGGTAATGAGTGACCCAATGATGCCGGCACCCAGGTGCAGGCCGAGCACTCCACCAAGCCAACCTCCGATAAACGCCCCGACGATGCCCACTATGATGTCAATAATAATGCCGAAGCCACCGCCATCGACAACCCGACCGGCCAAGGCGCCAGCGATGCCACCGATGATGAGCCAAAATATGATTCCATGCGAGACCGGGTCCATTGTTCGTTCCTCCTAGGTTGAATTTCTCTCGCCTTTGCACGCAAGGCGAGCGACTGGTATCGCACACGAGCAAACGCCGTTCCTGCTATGGGTCGAGCGTCTGAGTAGAAATGCTGTGGGGCAACAGCACCTCTGAGAGCTACCTTTGCCACGCCTTTAAATCATTTGCCTGGAGAATGCCGTGTTCGTCGTAGGGGTGAGCCCATCTTCGTTCAATAACCGCATCCCAAAACTTGCCGTCCGAAAGTCCCGACAGGTCTGCGACGACTTCGGCGAATGCGTCCCGGATGGCACTATCCGACAACGCACGCGCAAGATGATGATGGTCGATGACAAAGTGTCGGTCGTGTTTTGCAAGCACCGTCGGTATCGGAACCGTTTTTATAAACTGCTTGAGTCCTTTCGCATTCAGGGACTCGAGATGTTTGCGCTTCGCTTCCGCACAATCTTTATGTTGATGGTCTTCGTCATTGCTCGTCTCGCTCTATCCAGACAGTTTAGTGTGCAACGAACTTTTCGCGCCGATATCGTCACACTTTCTCGCTCACTTGCAGTATGTAGCATGGCTCGCCAAACACTCTGCATCCCACTTCTTATTAATCAGGATCGCGAACGTTTTGCGCTGGTTTAAATGTTAGCGATAAGCCACTCTATCCCCGCAAACTGTCCATCGTGTGATGGCAAACTCTCATAAACCAAAAGGCCTTACAAGCATCGCTTGTAAGGCCTTAGTTTCTCACGCCCGCTTTCTGCAAGCTGCTTCACCGGCAAGTACGGCGTTCGAAAAGAGACCAATCCCCCGCGTCTTTCACAAGCACGACCTCACACTCGTCGTTATTGAACATGCCGACGGGAAGCGGCGCAGTATGGTGGACAAAGAAATATCGATAGATACGTCCCTGCACCGCATGCCAGTCGAACTTCCGTGGACCCTCTATTAGTACCTGATTCACCGCGGCCGGCACGCGGTCGGGCCTGAACCGCACAATTTGCGGCAGAGCGGTTGCAAAATTGAAATCTACGAAACCGCCCTTGTCCACCTGATACCAGAGCGGATAGTGAAGGTAGGTAAACGCGTTGTGGATGTCGGCGCTCTCGGGCGCGAAGACGACATTGAGTGCGCGCTGGCCCGGTTCAGCGGCCGCGAGCACTTCCTCAAAGGGAGCGCTCGCTAGCGCGAACCGATGTTGCCGTATGCCGATAACGCACAAAAAGCACCAGCAGAACAACACAACTGCGGTCCGCACAAACCATGAACTGTCGAGCCATTGACGCCCTTTCGACGAAACAGGCACGTCACCCGGCGCAACCTCGCGAAACACCAACACGTACGCAGGCAGGAGAAATATTGCGAAACGTTGGTAGAGGGCCGACACACCGAGAGCGTCTGAAGGGACTACGAACCAGATGCCCAGGACGGCAGCAATCATGACGAAGGCTGTGGGATCCTTCCTGTTCAGTTTGGCTCCCATTAGCCAGGGTGCTGCCAGTAGAAAAACCACTCCCAGCAGAAGGTACCAGTCCTGCTTTGTCGTCGCGACTGTATAGAGCAGGAACGTGAAGCTTCGGTGCCAACCTTCAAAGATGGCCCAGCTCCATGAAAGTTCGACCCCGCTTGGCACCAGCAGATCGTTATGGTGAAGCGCAAAGTTGTATCCGAGCGCCAACAGCCCAAGCACGGCGTACGGAGCGAGCGCCGCTAGTACCCGTAGGGGGGTTCTGCAGATAAACGGAATAAATGCGGCACCGGTCGCGCATGCAAACAGGAATACGAGTCCGTGGGAGAAAAACAAACCGATGCCTGCGAGACAAAGAAGAAGTCCGCCGGACACACTGCGCGTTTGCGCAAAGCGGCGCGCCAGAATCAGAAACAGAAGGGCCAGCGGCGTCGCAACCAGATAACTATAGAAGCCCCATTGGTACGCGAAACCAAAAAAGCCAGGCACTAAAAGCCAGTCTAGACGCCGGTCGGCCTTGAATTCTTCGCGCAACTTGACGCCCGCTGCCACGTAGCCATAGAACGCGAGCATCATCACGAGCTTCAGGGCCGCCACGATCGGCATGATGAACGAAAATATCAATGCCAGTCCGTAACCCAAAAGGTACGGTGTGAAATAGTTGATCCTGACGAGATCGCTCCAGCGCGAAGTACCTGTTGCAAGATCACGCCAGATCGCGACCTGAGCCGCGTGCTGGGGCAGATCGACCATGCCGGGCCGAGGCGCAATCCAGAACAGCATCCCGGCGATGGCAACGGTGCACATCAAGAGGACACGGTCCAGCCGTTCACTGGAAATCCAGTTGATGCCCTTGGGGGCGGCATTGGATACGACGCTCATGAGTAGCCTTGCGGACGTAGGAAAGCAGTACAGACGAAGGCGCACTTAGCCTGGCTCAGTGCGCCTGTCCCCGGAGAGTCAATCCGACGCGGCGACATTACGCGGCATGGCTCTTGCAATGAACCTGCGGGACAAGCGACTGCCAAGGCGCATCCCCGGGCGTTCGACGAGAACGTAACCCAAATGACTAACCGGAACGATCAGCGCTGCGACGAGCGCCAGGGACGGCACCACACCCAGGCGATTGCCGACCAGATGAATGAGCGCGAACAGCACAATGGCGTGATACAGGTACAAGCTGTATGAGATCTTGCCCAGAAACGACAGTGGCGGAATCTGGAGGAGCCGGGAAAACCACGGCAGCGCAATGGCGCAAGCGATGATGCCGCAGACGGCAAGCATCACCAGCCAGTCAAACAGATACACCCGGGCCTCGGCCCACGGGAGAACGGCGAGCCGCCCCGCCACTTCATACAGCACGAGCGAGCCGGCAAGCAGGATCACGCCGACGCCGCGCGTTTTGCGCAGCCACTGGGCGATGCTGTCGCGATGCCGGGCCAGCACCGCGCCCGTCACGAACATCAGAAGATAGTGCAACGTGGGAAGCCATTCGGCGTTCCCGCTTGCCTGCAAAAGGGGATGATTTGTCTGTGCGGCGTAAATGCAGACGGCAACCGACAACGCTGCTGCGCCGCCAATGGCCTGCCAGGCCGGTACGCTGAACACGATGAATACGACCGGCATGAATAGTAAGGAAATACGCATCTCATACACGAGGGACCAGATGATGGGGTCCAGACGATAGGTTTCGAACGGCAGGACGAACAGCACGTGTTGCGCCAGACTGACGTTGGCGAGCGTCGACGGCCAGACGTCGTTGAACCACTTGCCCGCCCAGGGGACCGTGCCGCGATAGCAGAGGGTGTAACACACAAAGGCGAAGGCCACCGCGCCCAGATAAGGCAGATAAATTCGGCAAATGCGTCGGATCACGAACTCACTGAAGGTCAGTCTGCGCCTTCCATAGATCTGCAGGGTAAGAACGAATCCGCTCAAGGTGAAGAACAGGATCACCGCCTCACGGCCGCCGCCGAACAGACGCCACGGCAAGCGGCTCAAGAGTTCCGAAGGAGCCAGCAGCGCGAAGTGCGAGAGTACGACCGTCAACGCGGCTACCCCGCGCAGCGCATCGAGTTGCCCATAGCGCTTGTCCTGGTCCATCGTAGCTCCATTTCGGTGGGATGTATGCGAGCACATACGTCAGATCGCCGAAGCAGATCTTCCGCGCATCAATGATTCCCGGTTTTCTGGAGCTGTTCTGTGTTCTGGCGAACCGTGTAGCGCGGTAAGCAGAACGTAAATCCATTCGGATAGCTAAAAGCGCTGGCGGTCTGAAGTACAGCCTTCCGAATTTGTGCGGCAGGGAACAGACTGTCAGCGGCTCGCGCCCCACTATGCCAGCGTCGCCATCTCCGCGCTGCGCCCGTGGTCGTCCCACAGCGCCCGTCCGAATTGACACGAACCAACGCCACCCGCTGACCATGTCCCAATCGCCCGAAGCCAGTTCGCTGGACCTCAAACGGCACCTGCCGTACGGGGATGCCATACGCGTCCGCTTGCCGGGTGTCAGGCTGTACGTCGGCATGATGGGCATCGCGCTGGCGGCGTATGTATTCGCCATCCTGTTTGCCCCGATCCGGCGCGAATGGGACACCTATCTGTCGTTCTCCCACCTTTACGTATGGACCGCCGAACTCAGGTCGTTCAACGTGCTATCGACATGGACGCCGCTCGATGCGAATGGCTACGGGTCGCCGTTGCCGTTCTTTTATCACAAGCTGTTAAACGTGATAGGCGCGGCACTGAGCATCGCCAGCGGAGACATCGTTATCGGCTACCGGCTGACGATCCTCACGTTTTCGGCGACGCTGTTCGCCGGTATCTACCTGTGCGCGCGACGGCTAGGAGGGGACCGGATCTCGAGTTCGGCAATGGCCACGGCGTCGGTCCTCGCGCCGTACTATATGCTCAAGATCTACTTCGGCACTGTTGCGGATTACAGCGCCGCCGCGCTGATCCCGTTCGTTGTCGCGCTGGTGCTCGATGCGCGCGAAGGCCGCTTCGGCATGACGAAAGCCGCGGCGCTGCTGGCGACCCTGCTCCTACTCGAACTTGCGCACGTGCTGGTGGCCGCGATGGCGTTCGGCGTGCTGCTTCCGGTGGTCGTCTATCTGTGTATCTCGACACGCAAGGCGTACCTCGCGCTGATCGCGACCATGCTCGCGCTGGTTGTGTTCATCGGTTTCTTCTACGTCCCATTTAATTTCTGGAGCGCCGAATTCTCTCCCGCCCAGGCCTTCATTGGGGGGGGGGTTGAGAACCATCTGCTTGGTCTCTCGGACTTGCTGTCACCCTCACCGCTTTCGAGTTTCGGCTGGCCTTACTTTGCGTTGATGGCCGGCGTGGCGTTGTACGCATTCCGTGCGCGCCGGGTCACCGATCCGCGCATGCGCGCCGCGTTTGTGCTGGGTTGCATCAGTCTTGCCATCGTATTCATGACGATGAAAATCACGCGGCCATTCTGGCTACTCGGTGGGCCGCTCGAATTCATCCAGTTCCCCTTTCGCCTGCTGTCGGTCGCTACCCCGCTTTGCCTGGCCGCCGTTGCCGGACTGCTGGGACAACTCCAGCCCCGTACCAAACGTTATGTGCAGTTTGCAATCCTGCTGTTTGCGCTGGCGAATGCTGCACGTCTCGCCAGCATCGGACTTCACATAAAGTCGCCTTATTGGCCCGCAGAGCTCGCAATGTCGCATGCGGAGTTGAATCGCGAAGTTCCTCCCCACCAGGTGATCGGTCCAGATGCCGGGGGCGAATACCTGCCGGCGGCACTTCACCCGGTTCTGGCCCGCACCGATGTGTTCAAAACTCCCATCTCGACGATCCTGCCGGCGCCGCGTCCATTCATCGAAGCTGACGGCTGCCGCTACCCGGCCATGGCTCATCCATCCACGCTGCACCTTCTGCAACTACCCGTGACGTGCGCGGCTGGCGGGACCCTACGGATCAACCAGTTCTCGACATCAATGCTGGAAAGCTATGCGACGAACGGGACGACCACGATCCCTCCACGGACAGACAGTCTGTTTATCGATTTCGCTCTGCCGCCCGGTCAATGGACCGTCACCGTCAGACAGCGCAACTGGCTCGAGCTGACCGTGCTGGCGTGGCGCGCCAAACTGGCGCCGTTGTGGCACTGACCGCACTCGCTGCGACCCACATCGATCCCGCTCAATCGCCCGCGCTTTCCATCATCGCCGCCGCACGCGCCTTCACTAGCACCGCAGGCTGCGCAGGTTTGTTCGAGAAAGCGAGCTTGCCGCTCGCCAGCAGTTTGAAGGTCGAGACCGATCCCGCCACAGCGAGCAGAATGGGAATCAGGAAGTCATGACTGACCCGCGTGAACTCGAGGATGAGTACGATCGCGGTCAGCGGCATCTGCATCGACGCCGCGAGGAAGGCGGCAGCGCCCACAATCGCGAACGCCCCTGTGGACGTACCCGGCCATATCAGGTTCCACACACCGCCGAGCACAATGGCAAGCAGCGCCCCATTCGCGAGGCCCGGTGTGAGCAGGCCGCCTTCGGCACCCGCGCGCAGGGTGCCCGCTGTGATGGCGACCTTGAGGATTAGCAGTATCGCCGCGAGTCCAATCGTCAACTCGCTATTGAATGACAGACCCGCGGGCCCTTTACCGTTGCCCAGCAACTGTGGAAAGTACACCGCCAGCGCGCCGATGATCGCAAAGTTGACCAGCGCAAGTACCGGCAATTGCCAGTCCTTCGGTGCGTGAGCGCGGGCCCGGGTTGTCAGCCAGACGAAGCCCCACGCCGCCAACCCGAAAACCGGCCCGCACACTGCCGACCATACGACAAGCGGCGTGCCGAGCGCGAGTTGCTGCACCTGATACTGATGTTCATTGCCGAGACCAATCCACGCCACCACGGCGGCAATCGCCGAGGTGGCGACGGCCGGCACGAGCGCCGCCCAGCCAAAGGTGCCCAACAGCACTTCGAGCACGAATACCGCGCCGCCGAGCGGCACGTTGTAGACCGCGGCAAGACCTGCGCCCGCGCCGCATGCGACCATGATCCGCCTCTCGGCAACCGACAAGCCCGCCCGATGCGACAGCCAGCCGGCCCAAACCGAGCCGATCTCGCGCGGGGCCACCTCGCGTCCGAGCGGTGAGCCCAACGCGACCGTCACGATCTGCAGCAGCGCGTGCACTACCGTGCTGACGACAGGCATGCGTGGATCGTCCGACTTCACCGCTTTCTTGATACTGACTAGCGGCCGCCCGAACCGGTACAGCGTCCACCAGCCGAGCCCTGCGACGAGGCCGCACGCCACCAGCACCAGTACCCGGCGCCCGGGCGCAGCGGTTGTCACACCCTCCAGAAAACTCTCGCTGCTGACGACGTGGGTCAGGCTGTAGCCGAAGGCCACGTGTTGAATCCAGTGGAGTAGCAAGGCCAGCAACATCCCGCCGAGACCCGCGCCGATGCCCGTCAGAAGAGTCACGCTGACGAATACGATAAGCGGGCTTTGCTGGCGGGGCGCTTCCCCGTTCGGAATGGAGCTGGTTGACATGACGTGGGCAGAAAGCAGGGGGATCGGTGTTCAAGATAATATTGCGCACCGCACCATGAGGCAAATTACTTTTTAAACTTCACTGATGCAAGCAGTGCATAACCAGGACGTCTGCCCCCGCCACATCGACGCCAACCAAACATCTTTCTTCAAGAAAGCTTTCGAATTGATTATGATGCCACCCTTCTGAATGGCTGTGCTTTAAAACGCGTTACCCAGCGCACATTGCTGGAGATTTTATGCTGCTAGATTGTTAAGTGTGTATCACGCGAAGAAACAGGCGCGCTCCGGATTCATGTCACTACGTGGCGAGGAACAGAAAATGGAATGCTGCCTTATCCAGGCCGGGCGTATCCGGTATTCGTCTGTACACCATCATAGTGCATTGGCAGCTATTCCATCTAAAAGTGAGCGCAGCGACGTTTCCGCTTCCCGTCATATTCCTGTCATGGCATGGAGATGACTTAAAACGTATTCCCGCCCCGGCAGCCGCCGTCCGAGACGCGAGCTGGATTTAGTAGATCCGACCAGAAAGTGAAAAGCCAAATGAAAGCCATACATTACAGATATTTAATGCTCTTGATGGCGTTGGTAACCTTCATCTGGATGGCCTGTTTTTTCATGCCGTTTCCGGCGGATTTTGAAGACAGCTACATCATGCACCGTTACGCCCAAAACGGCGTGGATGGCTTCCTTTATGAATGGAACAGGAACTCCGGCCCGGTACAGGGAACCACGGGCGTGGCGTGGTTGACGCTTGTCACCCTGCTTGCGAAGCTCACCCGGTTCAACGTCATTTCTGTCAATTCGTATACAGGCCTGATTTTCGCAATTCTCACCTTATTGACCATCTATGCAGCGTCCATTCGAAATTTCAATTCGAAGAATCGCTGGATAGCGCTCTGCCCGTTGATCCCGATCATTTCAAGCCCGTATTTTGTCGTGGCATCGGGCAACGGACTCGAAACTTCAATCACACTCTTTTTCGTGGCGTTTTCCATTTATTTGCTGAGGACGTGCCGAGCTTCGGGCAAGGAATCTATCTGGCTCGGCCTGTTTTCGGGGTTCATGGCCCTCGTGCGGCCCGATTTGCCGCTGTTTCCACTTTCACTTTTCCTGTGCGCCATTCTGCTGTCCCCGGTTAGCCTTTCCCAGCGCGTGAAACATGGGGGTCTGTTGCTTCTCGGCGCGCTTGCCGCCGGTTTGCTTTCCCTGTTTTTAGCCAAGATCTCTACTGGTACCGCCCTTCCGCTTTCCGCAAGCCTGAAATTCGCCCTAACCGATCTTCTCCTGGGTCGCCTACCGGGGTCGCAGTACAACTATATCGCGGGATACCAGTTGAGCTTTCTGGGCTACCTGACCCCGCTGATTATTCTCGCGCTCATTTCCACGATTCTGCTCGGCGTCAACGAATCGAGAAAATACCTCCCCATTTACGGCGCGTGTGTTGTCTATTACGCCTATCTATTTTCGGTATTGCCGATCATGGATGTGGCCTACCGCTTTCAATTGCCCTTGCTCATTGGGATCTCGTTCTCCATCGTTCATTTTTATGACTTCATCGTAAAGTCGGGTGTGGCTGAAAAGCGAGGCTATATACTGCTTTTCGGGATTGCTTTGCTTTTGGCTTTCGGCAACGCTGGCCTCCTCTCTTCCGAAAAGAAGGACGCCAAGATGCTGCATGCCGATCATGGCGATTTTGCAGAGATCGGGAAAAATCTCAGTAAATTCGACGGCATTAGCATCGCATCGCCGGAAGCCGGAAAATTGGCTGCATTCTCCGAGAAGAAATTCTTCGACACGGTGGGTCTGAACGATCGGTTTGTCGCAGAAAACAAAAACAAAGCCAACTATGCCGCACTGCTGTCGAATTACCTGCATTCTGATTTCGGAATGCCTGACGTTTATGTCCGCAAACTGGATACTGACGATCCCAAATATACTTTTCTTGAAATTCTCCCGGACTTCAAGGAAATCTACGTCTGCAACAACGACGGCAATCAGGAGCATCTGGGCAAGGTGATCTGCGTCTACAAACTCAGCAGCCACTTCAAGCCGATTATTTCCAGTCTCGCTGAGCTAGGAATCGAACTACCTGCCCAGTAATGGCAGCAATCTCAAGACCGCGGGGCCTTTACGGACGGTTCGCTGCAAGCGCAGCGAACCGATTCCTTAGAAACCACCAAAAACACCACAAGCCGCCATCTCTGGACTGGATGTCGGCTTGTCCCATTTATTACACTCCCCAAACACTGAGACACCGCCCCGGGCGCGCGTCCTGTCCAAAGCTTAGGGACATTCACTGAGAAAGCGCATTTCAAGCATGCAGACGCTTAACGCTCAGCGTACACTCCCACGAAGCCCGCACCACGGGGCGTGCGGGTAGCAAAGCGACTCGCCGTAAGGCACGGGTTGTTCGGAGACTTGGAGAAAAAACACATGAGTTGGACTCGGGAGCAGAAAAACGTCACGATTGCCGCCTACCTGGGGTGGACACTGGACGCATTCGATTTCTTTCTAATGGTGTTCATATTGAAAGATATCGCCAGTGAGTTTGGCACTGACGTAAAGACCGTCGCTTTTGGGATCACCCTGAGCCTCATGATGCGGCCGGTCGGCGCGCTCATTTTCGGCTGGCTCGCTGACAAATTCGGCCGCCGCCCCACGCTGATGGTCAACATCGCGTGCTATTCGTTGCTCGAACTGCTGTCCGGCTTCTCCCCCAACCTCACCACCCTGCTCGTGCTGCGTGCCCTCTTCGGGATCGCGATGGGTGGTGAATGGGGCGTGGGCGGCGCCCTGACCATGGAGACCGTACCGGCGAAATCGCGCGGCATAGTCTCCGGCCTCTTGCAGGCGGGCTACCCGAGCGGCTACCTGCTCGCCTCGGTCGTGTTCGGTGTGTTGTACCAGTACATCGGCTGGCGCGGCATGTTCATGGTCGGCGTGCTGCCTGCCCTGCTGGTGCTCTACGTGCGTGCGCATGTACCGGAATCGCCCGCATTCAAGACCATGGAAAAGCGTGCAAGGCCCGGCCTGATCGCCACGCTGAAGAAGAACGTCGCGCTGTCGATCTACGCGATCATCCTGATGACGGCGTTCAACTTCTTCTCGCACGGCTCGCAGGATCTGTATCCGACCTTCTTGCGCATACAGCACGGTTTCGATGCGCATACGGTCTCGCTGATCACGATCGTGCTGAATATCGGCGCCATCATCGGCGGTCTCTTTTTCGGCTTTATGTCGGAACGGATCGGCCGCAAGCGCGCCATCTTCATCGCGGCGTTGATTGCACTGCCGGTGTTGCCGCTGTGGGCTTTTTCGACCACACCTGTCCTGCTCGCCGTCGGCGCATTCCTGATGCAGATCTCGGTGCAAGGCGCATGGGGCGTGATTCCGGTCCATCTGAACGAAATCTCGCCGGATGAAATCCGCGCCACTTTCCCGGGCCTCGTGTATCAGCTCGGCAACCTGCTCTCGTCCGTCAACGCGCCGATGCAAGCGGGCCTCGCCGAGCAGCACGGCAACAACTATGCACTCGTGATGGCGGTCGTGATCGGCATCGTGGCCGTGGTAATTGCGGTACTGATTCCGTTTAGTCGTGAACGGCGCGGCATAGATATGACGCAATCAGCAAAAGAGGTGGCCGCGGTCTAGAACCCGCGTCATCTATGTAGCACCTGCAGCACCGAAAATACATCACAGGCGGCCTCAGGCCGCCACGCCAGACTGTAAGACGAGGCCGTCCCGATTTCGATCGGGACGGCCTTTTTTTATTCCCGCGCGCGCCGCGTTTTGATGCACCGCAGCCACGCATTTTTAGAGGAGTCCGTCCACGCCCAACCCTTGCCACCTGAACCTCATCCTTCTTATCCTGAAAAAAACGGTCGTTTCAAATATGCACTTGAATCGCTTGTTTGCGGCTGGGATACCAGCAATGGGAGACGCAACATGGCAGTTCGCTCGACAGGCCGGCACGCCGGCGACACGAAGTCCCGCATCCTCGACGCCGCTGAAACATTGTTCATTGAATGCGGCTATGAGGCCATGTCGCTGCGCCAGATCACCTCGCGCGCCGAGGTCAATCTCGCAGCGGTCAACTATCACTTCGGCAGCAAGGAAGCGCTGATCCACGCGATGCTCTCGCGCCGCCTCGACCGCCTGAATCTGGAGCGGATCAAGCTGCTCGAGCGCTTCGACGCCATGCTCGGCGCGCGGCTAACCTGCGAACACGTGCTTGGCGCGATGTTCATTCCGGCGCTGCGTCTCTCGCGCGATCCGCATGTGGGCGGCAAGGCATTTCTGCGTCTGTTGGGGCGGGCCTATACCGATCCATCATCGTTCATTCGCGACTTCCTGAACGGGCATTACGCATCGGTGGCAGAGCGCTTCTTCGAGGCCTTCCAGCGCGCGTTGCCGCATCTGCCGCGAGAAGAACTCGGCTGGCGCCTGCACTTTGCGATTGGTGCGCTGTCCGGTGTGCTGGCCGGCACCGACACCGACAGCCTGATCTCGGAGTTCTCGCAGGGCAAGTCGATGAACGATCTGCAACTGATCGCCCGGCTCGCTTCGCTGATGGTGGCCGCGCTCAAGGCACCGCTGCCCGATGCAAGCCAACTGGCAAACTTCGCGGCAGTACTCGGTGATGCTGCCGATGGCACGGCAGACGGCGACAGCGACTGCAGTGACCACGACGGCGCCAACCCGCCTGCTGCGCATATGGCAAGTGAACCCGGCGTAGCGGCCGGCACACCGGAACGTCGGGGCAAACCGGCCGGCGTGTCGGGCCCATTGCGGCACACCGCGCACGGCACGGTCTGAGCTGAGGATGAACCGGAGCGGGCCAGTGAGTCAGGCGCTCACTGGCCGCCCGGTGGTCGCCAGGCGCACCTGGCACCGTATCTGCTGTCCAACATAAAACGCGATCGAACGCGAACCTTGAGGGATCGTGCGCATGCGCACGCGTATGCACGCACCATCAAACGGGAGGAAACGTCATGTTATGGTTCTTCATTGTGCTGGTTGTCGCCGCTGCAGCGCTTGTTTATATACAGGCGCGCGCCTCCTGGTGGCTTGCGTTTCTCGTCGTGTGGGTCGCCGCCGCCCATCTGAGCGGCGCCGCGGGTTCTGTCGCGACCGTTGTGCTGGCGATCGTATTCGTGCTGCCGGCCCTCGTATTGACGCTCAAACCACTGCGCCGCTTGTGGATCTCCAACCGGGTGCTCGGCATCTTTCGCAAGATCCTGCCGGAGATGTCGCCGACCGAGCGTGACGCCATCGAAGCCGGCACTGTCTGGTGGGACGCCGCCCTGTTCTCTGGTCGCCCACACTGGGACACGTTGCTCGGACACGGCCCCGCCACGCTCACTGCGGAAGAACAATCGTTTCTCGATGTCGAATGCCAGCACCTGTGCGATCTCGCGAATGACTGGGAAACCACCGCGATCTGGCAAGACCTGTCGCCGCAGACATGGCAATACATCAAGGAACGCGGGTTTCTCGGCATGATCATCCCGAAGCAGTACGGCGGTAAGGAGTTCTCAGCGTACGCGCACTCGCAGGTGATCATGAAACTGGCCACACGCTGCTCGGCGGCCGCCGTCTCGGTGATGGTGCCGAACTCGCTCGGGCCGGCGGAGCTGCTGATGCACTACGGCACCGAGGAACAGAAAAACCACTACCTGCCGCGTCTCGCGCGCGGCGTCGAGATTCCTTGCTTCGCGTTGACCAGTCCATATGCGGGCTCGGATGCGGCCGCGATTCCCGACATCGGCGTGGTTTGCAAGGGCACCTTCGAGGGCCGTGAGACGCTCGGCTTTCGCGTGACGTGGGACAAGCGCTACATCACGCTTGGACCGATCGCGACCGTGCTGGGACTCGCCTTCCGCGCGCTCGATCCCGATCACCTTCTCGGCTCCGAGGACGAACCCGGCATCACCTGCGCGCTGATCCCCACTTCGCATCCGGGCGTCAACATTGGCCGCCGTCACTGGCCGCTCAATGCGGTATTCCAGAACGGCCCGAACTCGGGCAAAGACGTGTTCATTCCGATTGACTGGGTGATCGGCGGGCGCGCGCAAGTCGGCAACGGCTGGCGCATGCTGATGGAGTGTCTGGCGGCCGGGCGGGCGATCTCGCTGCCGTCGTCGAACGTGGGGATGGCGAAAATCGCGGTGCGCGGCACCGGCGCGTATGCCGCCGTGCGTCGCCAGTTCCGCACCGCTGTCGGCAAGTTCGAGGGCGTGCAGGAAGCACTCGGGCGCATGGGCGGCAACCTCTACGTGATGGACGCGGCTCGCCGCCTCTCCGCGCACGCTGTCGATCTCGGCGAAAAACCCTCGGTGATCTCCGCCATCGCGAAGTATCACATCACGGAGCGCGCCCGCAAGGTCATTAACGACGGCATGGATGTCGCCGCTGGCAAGGGCATCTGCATGGGGCCGTCGAATTTCCTCGCGCGTGCCTATCAGCAGGTGCCGATTGCGATCACGGTCGAAGGCGCCAACATCCTGACGCGCTGCCTGATCATCTTCGGCCAGGGCGCGATCCGCTGCCATCCGTATGTGCTCAAGGAAATGGCTGCGACCCGTGAGAGCGACCACGCAAAAGCATTGCGCGACTGCGACGAAGCCTTCTTCGGCCACGTGAGTTTCACGTTGTCGAACGTGGTGCGCAGTTTCGTCTATGGCATCACGGCAGGCGCCTTCATCGGCAAGCCGCAGCGCGCCTATGCGCCGCTCGTGCCGTACTACCGTGCTGCCACGCGTATCTCGACCGTGTTCGCGCTACTTGCGGACGTGTCGATGTTCGTGCTCGGCGGCGATCTGAAACGGCGCGAACGCATTTCCGCGCGGCTTGGCGACGTGCTCTCGCAGCTCTATCTGATCTCCGCAACCCTCAAGCGCTTTGAAGACGAAGGCCGCCAGGAAAGCGATCTGCCGCTCGTGTGCTGGGGGGTGGAGGACGCATTGCATCAGGCGCAAGAGGCCATTGATGGCGTGCTCGTCAACTATCCGAACCGCGTCGTTGCGGGCCTCGTGCGCTTGCTGGCGTTTCCGTTTGGTTTGCCGTATCGCGCTCCGGCCGACGACCTCGGCGGCGCAATCGCCGAGCTGATGCAAACGCCGGGCGCCGCGCGCGAGCGGCTGGTGTCCGACTCGTATGTGCCGCATCCCGATGTCGACCCGCTCGGTTACGGCGAGTTGCTGTTCGCGTTGAATCCGCGCATCACCGCGATCGACCAGAAACTGCGCGACGCTGTCAAACAAGGTCTGCTCACACCGATGCCGCAAAGTCTCGCGCATCTCGGCGAATGGACTGCCGATGCGCAACAGCAAGGGCTGATCGACGCCGACGAGCGGCAGGCTCTGGACGACTATGCACGCTACGGCGCGGAGTTGGTGAAAGTGGACGACTTCGAGGCGGACTTCGGCATGCTCGAGAGTTTGCAGCGGCGCAAGGAGGCGCTGGAGAAGGCCATGCAGCTGGCTGCGTGATTTGCCGCGCTAACCGTTGCTTGAGTTGCCGCATGAATCACTGCATGCGGCACCGCATAAGCTACTGCATGAACGATTAAATGCGTTGTAAGAAACGCGCCCCGAAAAGTTGCTACACAAGCAGCGCACCGTGCACACTAACGCACTCGCAGGAAAGCACGCGCAGAGTACGAACGAGGGAGGTCCGCGCCTCGCGCACCAAGCACGACAAGCGGGCAATCCCCATGGGCAACGCCATCCCGATTGGCGAGCGGAGTGATGGAACATGAACGACACTTACCTGAACTTCGTGAACTCGCCGTTTGGCGCGCGCCTCGTGCGCTCGCTCGGCTTGCCGAAGCCCGAGGTATTGCGCCGCTATCGCGCGGACCAGCCTGAATTCGATGGACTGGTCGCGGTCGGCGCGGGACGTGAGCCGCATTTGCTCGGTGCGCTTGCTGACGTGATTGCACGCACCGGATTGACCAGCGTCGCGCATCAAAGTGCAGGGCTATGGGTACCGCTTGCCACACGTCACGGTCTGATGACGGGCCGCTTCGAGCCGGCTGAGGGCGGTTCGCATGGGCGCCTCGCCGCCCTGGTGTTCGACGCGAGTGGGATCGACGACAGCACGCAGTTCGATTCGCTGTACGGGTTCTTCCATGATGCACTGCGTTCGCTCGGCAAGTGCGGGCGGATCGTCGTCCTGGGACGACCGCCAGAGGCATGCAAAGCACCGCGCCAATGGACGGCGCAACGGGCGCTCGAAGGGCTCACGCGTTCGCTCGGCAAGGAAGCCCGGCGGGGCATCACGTCAAACCTTCTGTACGTCGCGCCAGGCGCCGAACGCGAGATGGAGGCGACCTTGCGCTTCTTTCTCTCACCGCGCTCGGCCTACGTGTCGGGGCAGGTGGTACGCATCACCGCTGGCTCTGGCTCTGGCTCTGGCTCTGGCTCTGGCTCTGGCTCTGGCTCTGGCTCTGGCTCTGGCACCGGTGCGGGTGCGGGTGCGGGTGCGGGTGCGGGTGCGGGTG
>NZ_JBAURZ010000359.1:0-3201 GCF_049581445.1 Paraburkholderia sp.
CAGCTTACCGTGGGCGCGATCATGGGCGCCGCGCCGGACCTGCTGGCCATGGCCGTCGCCGCGCTGAAAACTGAACGGCCCTTGCTGAACGTGCGCATTCTCGGCGAAACCAGCGACCAGGTGGTCCAGTTGCTGCACCGCCGCGAAATCGATCTCGCGCTCGGGCGGCTGACCGACCCCCTGCAACACAACGACTTCAGCTTCGAACCGCTCGCTCGTGAAACCTTGATGCTCGTGGTGCGCACCGCTCATCCGCTGGCGCGCCGTACCGCCATCACCTTGCGCGAACTGGTCGACTGGCCGTGGGTGGCGCAGCCCGTGACCAGTCCGGCCCGCCTGCTGTTTGAAGAGGAACTTGCTCGCGCCGGCCTCGCGACGCCGGTCAATCTCACCGAATGCGCGTCGATCTTCGCCACCCTGCAACTGCTCGAAAACTACGACGCCGTGGCGATGCTGCCCGAATCCGTGGTCCGCGATCATGTGCGCGGCAAGCTGCTGGTCGTGCTGCCGGTCGAAATCGGCAAGAGTCTTGCCGGATTCGGCATTCTCGTGCGCAAGGAAGAAGCGCTGGCGGAACCGGCGCTGCACTTCATCGAACTGCTGCGCAACGTCTCGCGCAAACTCACGCCCGATGCCAATGTGCCGCCCGACGGCGCAGCGGCCAACGCCGCCGCGCTGCCGTTGCCGGTTCACTGACGCCGCCCGGTTCACTGCAGGCTCATTGCAGGTTGACGAACATACCGCCGTCCACCAGCAAGGACGCGCCGGTTACGTAGCGGGCAAGATCGGAGGCGAGAAACACCACGCAGTCCGCTACATCTTCCGGACGACCCAGCCTCCCGAGCGGAATGCGCTTTTCGAAGTACGCTTTCTTGGCTTCGTCGGCGAGGTCTTCGGCGTTCAGATCGGTCGCAATCGTGCCCGGCATCACCGAGTTGCAGCGGATGCCGTACGGTCCCAATGCAATCGCGCATGACTGCATCAGCGAATGCACACCGGCCTTGGTCGGCGTGTAATGCGTCTGCATACCGCCGCCTACCAGGGCGCTGATCGAACTGGTGGCGACGATCGCGCCGCCGGTGCCCTGCGCCTTCATCTGCTGCGCGGCGGCCTGGGTGACGAAGAACGCGCCATTCAGATTGACGCCCACGGTCGTCTCCAGCACTTCGGGCGGCATGTCGAGAAATGCGTGAAACGGACAGATGCCCGCATTGCTTGCCAGCACATCCACCTTGCCGAAAGCCTGCACCGCGCGCTTCACCAACTCCGTGCCGGTTTCGTGCGCGGCGACGTTGCCTTCCACCGCAATCGCACGACGACCTAGCGCCTCGATCTCGCCCAGCACTTCTTCGACAGCCGAGCGGCGTCCGTACGATGCGTCGTTGTCGCCCCAGTAGTTGATGGCCACGTCCGCACCTTCGCGCGCGCAGGCCACCGCGATCGCCCGGCCAATGCCGCGCGATCCGCCCGTGACGATCACTACCTTGTCCTTAAGCAGCACATCTATCTCCTATATTGGGTCGCCGACCTCTTCAGTCGTTTGATCGGCGGCTACAGTTCAACGCGCGTTCAACGTGGATAAGGCCGCACCAACGCACAATCCGGATTCAACCGCACGCCGAATCCCGGAGTGTCCGGTACCTTCATCCGGCCATTCACGGGCACCGGCTCATCGAGCAGCAGCGGCGTGAACATCGGCACCACTTCATCGGCCTTCGGCGCCATCATCAGGAACTCCGCGAACGGCGAATTGTGTCGCGTGACGACAAAGTGATAGCTGTACACCGAGGAACCGTGCGGCACCACCATCACATTGTGCGCATCGGCGAGCGCCGAGATCTTGATCAGTTCGGTCATGCCGCCGCACCAGCCCACATCCGGCTGGATCAGATCGCAACATTGCATCTCCAGCAGCATACGGAAGCCCCAACGGGTGGCTTCGTGCTCGCCCGTGGAGACCATCATGCCGCGCGGCACGTTGCGGCGCAGTTCGGCGTAACCCCAGTAGTCGTCCGGCGACAGCGCTTCTTCGATCCACTTCAGACCGTACTCATGCGCGGCGTGTGCGAGACGCGTGGCATATGGCACATCGAGGCTCATCCAGCAATCGAGCATCAGCCAGAAGTCGTCGCCCACACGGCTGCGCATCTCCGCCAGCGTCTCAAGGTTCTTCTTGAGACCCGCCTCGCCTTCGGCCGGCCCGTGCTGCAACGGCAGCTTGCCGCCGATAAAGCCCATTTCCTTGGCCAGATCCGGCCGCGCACCGGTCGCGTAGAACACCAGTTCGTCACGCACCGGGCCACCCAGCAGTTGATAGACCGGCTCTTTACGCACCTTCGCGAGCAGATCCCACAAGGCCAGATCGACGCCGGAAATCGTATTGAGCACCACGCCCTTGCGGCCATAGTACAAGGTGGCGTAGTACATCTGATCCCACATCTTCTCGATGTCGGTGACCAGTTGGCCTTCGAGGAAGCGCGCCAGATGCTTCTCGACGATAAACGCGCCAATCTCACCGCCCGTGGTGACCGCAAAGCCGACCGTGCCGTCGCTCGCCTCGATCTCGACCACCAGCGTGCCCAGCACGTTGATGCCGAACGACTGACGGCTCTTGCGGTACTCGGGGTAACGCGCCATCGGCGTCGAAATATGATCGTCGATCCAGTGGCCTTCGCCCTGGTCGTGATAGTCGGCACCGCCGCCGCGGACAATGAAGGCGCGCACGTGCTTGATGGTAGGCATGGCCATGAGAGGGGCTCCGTGTTAAGTGCAGTGACGAGTACAGTGAGTCGCGGCGGCTCGGGTGATTACCGCGCGCGGTGTATCAAAGGGGTAATGGAATCCGCGGCGGGCGTACTGTCGCGGCGAAACAGCGTGCCGATCAGTAACGCTGCCAGCAGGCTCGCTGCGCCAAGCGCCAGCAAACCCGCCGAGGTCGAAGCGAAGGCGTGCTCCGCGCTGGTGCGCAAGGTCGGCGCGATAAATCCGCCAATCCCGCCCAGCGAGTTGATCAAGGCAATCCCGCCGGCCGCCGCCGCACCCGTCAGATAACGGGTGGGGAAAGTCCAGAACAGCGGCTGCGCAGCGATAAAGCCGCTCGCTGCGCAACACAGCGCGACAAGGCCGAACGCCGCACTGTGCATCAGCCCCGACGCGCCGATACCCAACCCGGCCAGCACCAGCAGCGCGACCGCCCAGCGG
>NZ_JBAURZ010000360.1:0-18604 GCF_049581445.1 Paraburkholderia sp.
GCACCCCCGAAAACGCGCACGCGCCGAGCAACCTGATGCGCCTTACCAGGAGGGTTTCGCCGGCAGAACAGTGCCCCAGGCAGCGTTAGTTCTTTAACCAGCCTCGGCCGCGAAGGGCAATCGCGTAACGGCCAGTCTACACTTCAGCCCTCCTTGCAACTGCGCATCCGTTAAGCCCCCTACAGCGCCAGTTGCATCACCCCACACGCAGCCAGTGTGCCGGTCCATAGAAGATCAAAATTCAGCCACTTGGTACGCAACCCGGCAACGCCGAAGTGATCGAACACGGCGAGCGAGATAACGCCCGTTGTCAAAAGCATTGCCACGCTGTGCAGGCACAGCGCGATGGCCGCAATTTCGCTGGTAGTTACGCCGCGCGTCGCCCCGAGAGCACCAGGCAAAGCGCCGCATAGCGGCATCAAGGCGGGCAAGAGCATAAGTCCAGCCCCATGTGAGCCTGCCATCATAAAAGACCAAGCCGTCAGGCCGGCAAAGCCAGCCTGCATGCCCACGCGCGGTCGCATTCGGTGTCCCCGCAACAAGTGCCACGCAGCCCATCCAAGCAGCAGTAGGCCGCACGTCCTGTTCAGGGCTGTATGGTCGATCACCATCCCGAGCGACAGTCCCGCCGCCAGCATCCCCGCGGTCGCCAGTGCATGGCCGAGCGCGATCGGCAAGAGTGACAGCAACACCACCCGGCGACTGCGTCGATACAACCCCAGTGCGACCGCGAACAGCCAGCCCATCGCTGGATTCACGCCGTGGAAAGTGCCGAGCCCCGCAACGGCCAGCCATGTCCACCACACTGAGGTCGGCGCGTTCATTCAGCTCACGGATAGCAGTACGAATCGGACGAACAGTCCCCGCCTTGCAGCCGGATCTGATGGGGCCGATGTCCTTCGGGCCATTCGAGGAAAAACTTCTCGTCGAATGCGAGACCGCCATCTGGCGCAGCGTCGAGTTTCACCATCCACCCATCTATGCCATCTGGATAAAACTGCGGATCCACGGCGCCATAAAGCGAGTTAGTGAAATAGATGCGCTTACCGTCCCGGCTTACCTCGACCATCTGGGGGCCGCCGTTGAGGGCACCATTCGCTGCGCCCGGATGAGTCGCCCGAGAGACGATGCCCCCGATCCTCACTTTTCCCGTCAGTTTCGGCTCGAATGGATCGGAGACGTCATATTGCAGCAAGTCTCCGGTACCCCAGCACGACACGTACAAAAAGCGATCATCCATGGATAGGTCGATATCGGTCACGAGCGGCGGCACTGCGCCGAACGACTGGAGCACAGGAGGCAAAAGTGCGGGATCGGCGGGCTCGGCCGGGATATCAATCACTTTTCGCACCGCCCATTTATCCTTTTCCCGATACCAGGTCCAGATTGACGACGACAGATCCTTCAGGCTGATCACGCAATTGACGAACCCGTACGCTTTACTCGGATCGTGAGCCGGACGCAGTTCGAAGACCAGTTGGTATTCCGGCCCGAAGTCGATTTCCTGCAGATGCTTGCGGCGCGTGAAGTCCCAGAAATGCAAACGACGGCCATATCGGGCGCCTAACAGGATCTCCGGAACCAGGCCGTTTTCAAAGGTATCCGGCGTGCCCCATTCACTCGTCACGAGGGTGTCGTAGCCGAGGTGCCACCAGCCGTCGTAGGCGAGTTGTTGCGGACCGCGCTCGACTTCCCAACGCCCAAGCGGCTCGAAACTCTCCGGATCCAGCAGGAAAATCCCACCTGGCGCGCCGCCGTCGGCGCTGCCGAGAGCCGTCACGTAAATGCCGCCGGGGCCGCAATGTACCGTGTGCGGGCGTGTGTAGCCGGTCCGGCTCGCTATGGTCTCCGGTTCGATAATCTTGGCGATGGCCGGTTTCAGCGGATCAGCCTTCGTATCAAGAATATAGATGCGTGACGAGCGCAGCCCTGGAACCACAAGATAGCGCCGCTCCGTGTGGGGGTGCGGCGCATTCGGGCACAGGCATGAGGAGCAGGCGTTCCAGCCGAAATGATGCAGTTCGTCACCGGTGTTGGGCATCGACACGTTGCCTACGATGCTGGCATAAGCCGATGACGTCGGATCGACATCGACCACGGCGATCGAATCCGGCCGCGACCGCTCCGGATCGAACGCCGCGACATACGCCAGCTTTTCCGGCGGAGCTTGCGCGGCGAGACGTGGCGACGGGTAAAAGCTTGGATCTGGCTTCCAGATGCCCATGATGTTCCCCTCCGTATCCGTTGTGATTCGGGACGACAGGACTGGCCACCATAAACTTTAGTTGCTTTGGGTCGCGAGTAAAGCTTGTTATGGAATAAGCAAATTCGCCGGCAAAATGGACAGGGCGGCGGGAAAGTTGCAATGCAGCAATCCAGATCCACGCACCGTCACAAGGCCCTTGCCTTGCACCAGCGCATACCTAGTGTTCCAACGGCTTTCCCAATTCGACCACCGGGCCCGGATGTGCGGTCAGCGAGGAGGCGAGTGGATCGGCCTGTTTCAGCTCGGCCAGCAACGCCTCGTCGCGGGCGATCACTTTCGGCATGTGGGTACGCAAGAATTCCACCCAGGTCCGCGTCTTCGCGTCGATGAACTTGCGCGAGGGATACAGTGCGTAAATATTCATCTTATGCAGCGTGCGGTCTGGCAATACCCGTACCATCGACCCGTCACGGAGTCCGTCAATCGCCGCATAGAGGGGCAGCATCCCAATGCCCATGCCCTCGCGGATAGCCACCACCAGCGACTCCGCGATATTCACCTGCACCGGGCCGGTGACCTCCATCAATTGGCTATCGTTCGGACCTTCCAGCAGCCACTCGTTGGCGGGAAAGGCCGGGATTTGCAGGATCAGGCATTCGTGGTGAGCGAGATCGCGAGGTTGCTGGGGCGTGCCATGAGCGCGCAGGTAGGCCGGGGAAGCACACAGAATATTGAACGTAGCGCCCAACAGCAGCGAAACCAGGTCCGAGTTGGGCAAGGTCGACGCGGTGACCACGGCCACGTCACTACTGCCTTCGAACAGATCAGGCATGCGCTGCGACAGCGTCAATTCGACGGTCACCTCGGGATGCAACGCGCGATAGCGCGAGATGGCCGGCAACACATAGTGCTGCCCAATGCTGGCGAAGCTGTACATGCGCAACACACCGCTGGGCCGCTCATGCGCGCAACTGGCTTCTTCTTCCGCGTTGTCGACATCCGCGAGAATCTGCTGACAGCGCTTCAGATAGCGCTCGCCGGCGGTAGTGAGCGCAAGACGCCGGGTGGAGCGGTTCATCAGACGCGCGCGTAAATGGGCTTCGAGCTCAGACACCGCGCGCGACATGGCGCCTGTCGTCGAATTGAGCGATTGCGCGGCAGCGGTAAAACTGCCCGCTTCGACCACGCGCACGAACACTCGCATATTTTGTAGCGTATCCATCAGTCTTTGTTCTTTAGGTATTCGAGAGAAAACCCACATTGTCCGCCCGCAGCGCGGCGCGATTGTTGTTCGATCTGGAACGAATGTTCCCTGCCCGAGGCATTAATTTGCGCGTCACAGGCTCCTACAATCAGCCCCTTGCCAGCCGGCCCCTGCGTTTTCGTGGCCGGCGCCTTTTCGAATGATAGTCCGGGGCGCGGTTCGTCGTGGAACAACAGTATGTGATCAAGCGTACGCCCGGCCCTCGCCGGCGCTACCCTGTCTTTCGGCGTGCGCTACTGACCGCTTGCCGCGACTGGGCAACAAGCGACGGGCTGATCTGGCTGCACCTCTTCAAGACGGTGGTGGCGGCGCTGCTCGCGCTCGGTATCGCCATGCTGCTGGACCTGCAACAACCCCGAACCGCGATGACCACGGTGTTTGTGCTGATGCAGCCTATGAGCGGGATGGTGCTCGCGAAGAGCTTCTATCGGGTCTGTGGGACCGTCGTGGGGACGATCGCTGCGCTTGTGCTGGGTGCGGTCTTCGTTCAGCAGCCAGAGTGGTACATGTTTGGTCTCACCACCTGGGTGGCTGCCTGTATTGCAGCGGCGGTGCGTTATCGGCATTTTCGCTGGTACGGTTTTGTGCTCGCGGGTTACACCGCCGCACTGATCGGCATTCCCACGGCGAGCGAGCCCAATGGCCTGTTTCTCGCGGCGCTCACACGTGCGGCGGAAGTCTCGGTTGGCATTGTGTGCTCGAGCGCAGTCAGCGCTTTGATCGTGCCGCAAAGATCAAGCCTCATGCTGTTACGCACCTTGCTCGACCGCTACGTCGGTTTTACTACCTTCGCCGCGCAGGTGCTGGGTGGCAAGGTCAAACAGGACGCCTTTGAGGAGCGCTTCAGCAAACTGGTCGATGAGATCGTCGGCTTCGAAGCAACCCGTACCTTCGCCGTATTCGAGGATCCGGGCATGCGCTCACGCGGTTCGCGCCTCGCTCGGCTGAACAGCGAGTTCATGGATGTCTGCGCGCGTCTGCACGCGCTAAATCAGTTGATCAAGCGCGTGCGAACGGAGCATCTGGCGAAGGTGGCCGACGCGATGCAACCGTATTTCGCAGAGTTATCGCAGTTGTTGGACAGGCAGGTCGAACGTATCCGTGATGCATCGCATGCCGCCGTTGCGGCCGGAGAGCTTCGGACGTTTCAGGCGGCGCTGCCGCGTCGCGTCAGGCAGACACGGCGGTCGCTGGACGCGTCGGCGCCTGACCTACAGGCTGATTTCGACACCTGCGCAGAATTGTTGTATCGCTTCGTCGACGAATTCGTCTGTTATATGGAGAGTTACGCATCGCTCGAACAGAGCAGGCCGCCAAAAGAACAATCGGCAACGCGTTATTTCAGCAAAACGAACGGGTACGTCGTCGCCTTTACGTTCTTGCGCACCATCGTAGTCGTGGGCATCGTGAGTGCGTTCTGGATCGAAACCGACTGGCCCAGCGGCGGCATGGCCGTAATCGGTGCGGCGCTCGCGTGCGCCTTGACATCGACCGCACCCAACCCCTCCAGGCTCAGCCTGCAGATGGCCATTGGCGCAGTCTTTGCCACGATAGCGGCCTACCTGTTCAACTTTCATGTCTACCCGGGCGTCGACGGCTTCCCGTTGCTCTGCGCGACGCTTGCACCCGTCCTGGCGTTGGGCGCGTTCATGGCGATGCGACCAGGCATCTCCGGATACGGTGTCGGATTCTCGGTATTTTTCTGCCTGCTCGCCGGCCCGGATAACGTAGTGGTGTATCAGCCCGATCTGCTGATTAACAACGGCATTGCTATCGTGGCGGCGATGCTGGTGGCATCGCTGTCGTTTTCGGTGATTTTTCCGTCGCAGATGCCGTGGATGATCGAGAGGATCAAGGGGAATTTGCGCGGTCAGGTTGTGCTCGCCTGCAAGGGCGAGTTGCGTGGTCTGAATCAAGAGTTCCAGTCGAGTACGCATGATTTGATGGCACAATTGAGCGCATTGTTGACAAAGCGCACGCGGCAACATGACGACGCGCTGCGCTGGATGCTTGCAACGCTCGAGGTCGGGCACGCGGTCATTGATCTGCGCAACGAAACGACGCATGCAACCTATGCGCGGTCTCTACATCCTCGTTGGGGCATATGCATCGAGGAAATGAACGCTGCTATAGGGCGGCTTTTCGAACGTCCCGATCAAGTGCGTCTCGAACTGGCGCTCGTGTCGGTTAGTGCGGCCACGGGGACCATGCGGGAGGTACTGAAAACAGTTCATGGACACCGTGAACGACGGCACGATCTGCAACGCGTTCTAGGTTGCCTGCATTTCATTCGAACCGCGTTACTCGATAAAGACGCGCCGTTTAGCGCCCGCTAACCCGGTTCGAAGCGCGTGGTCGCAAACCACGACAGCCCAAAGTGCAATCCAAAGCACACTCCGCGGCACAAGAACCCACATCAAACCGTCCGAATGACGACCTCGGGCGGATCCTTCCTCCAGATGGAAGAATCCATTCCACGCCCGGCCGTTTATCTCCACGCAACCCAGTCATATAGTGGGTTCATTGCCTTGCAGGCATCGTAAGTAGTGGAGAACGAAATGAAAGTGTTGAAGAGCGTTTTGATTGCCGGTTCCCTGTTTGCCGCTGTCGCGCACGCACAAACCCCGGCACCGGCCGCGGATGCGCAGCAGGTTGCGCAAGCCAGTGCGCAACAACCCGAGGTGCGGCAGCCCAGTAGCGTCACCACGCGGAGCCGTATTGCTACTCAGTCGAAGAAGGCCTCGGAATGCGTGGGTCCGGCTGGATTCTGCAACATCTACTTCGGTAGCTGAGCAGTGCGACATCGCAACGCCTGTCGTTGGCGAGCGCATCTTGCGGCGACATAGCACGTGCCAGCATCACGCGGTGAAGCGCGGCAACGTGACAGCAGTATCAAGCACACCGAAGACGTGTGCATCAGCGGGCTAAACGGTTGATGGTGGAGAGACTCAAAGTTATGTACGAAGATCGGATTCGATGCTCCTCGGTGCGCAGCAAGGTGACGTCCGCCGCTGAAGCGGCTCTGTTGATTCATGACGGTATGCGCGTCGGCGCGAGTGGGTTCACACGGGCAGGCGACGCGAAAGCCGTGCCGGTTGCGCTCGCCGAGCGTGTTCGCCAGGAAGGCAAGCCCTTGCGCATCACATTGATGACTGGCGCGTCGCTAGGTCACGACGTCGATCGCACGCTTACCGAAGCGGGTGTGCTGGCTCGCCGTCTGCCGTTCCAGGTCGACAAGACTCTACGTGATGCGATCAATCGCGGCGAGGTGATGTTTGTCGATCAACATCTGTCGGAAACCGTCGAGATGTTGCGCGCCAACCAGCTCGGCAAACTCGACGTCGCCATTATCGAGGCTGTTGCCATCACCGAGACTGGCGCAATTGTGCCCACCACGTCGGTCGGGAACTCCGCGAGTTTCGCGATCCTGGCTGACAAGGTCATTGTTGAGATCAACCTTGCGCAACCGCTAGCACTCGAAGGCTTGCACGATATCTGGATTCCCGGCAAACGCCCGCATCGCGAGCCGCTACCCATCGTCGGTGCGCGCGATCGCGTGGGGACCTCTGCCATTGAAATCCCGCCAGAGAAGATTGCCGCCATCGTGATCACAAACAAGCCCGACAGTGTATCGACGGTATTGCCGGCTGACGCAGAGACGGAGCAGATCGCTGGCCATCTGATCGAATTTTTTCAACACGAAGTTTCACACGGCCGTATGCCGGCGCGCTTGCCGCCGTTGCAGGCGGGCATTGGCACGATTGCCAACGCGGTGTTGGCTGGCTTCGTCAAGTCGCCATTCGAACCATTCGAGATTTATTCGGAAGTCCTGCAGGATTCAACCTTCGATCTGATGGACGCAGGCAAGGTGACATTCGCATCGGGCGCCTCGATCACGCTTTCGGCCGCTCGGCATGCGCAGGTGTTCAGCGAACTGGATCGCTACCGCGACCGACTCGTGCTGCGCCCGCAGGAGGTCAGCAATCACCCTGAGGTCATTCGGCGCCTGGGCCTGATCGCCCTGAATACCGCGCTTGAATTCGATATCTACGGCAACGTAAATTCGACCCATGTGGGCGGCACGCACATGATGAACGGCATCGGCGGTTCCGGCGATTTTTCGCGCAACGCGTCGTGCGCGATCTTCGCGACCAAGTCGATCGCCAAGGATGGGCGCATCTCAAGCATTGTACCTATGGTCCCGCATTGCGATCACAACGAGCATGACGTCGATGTGGTCGTCACCGAGCAGGGCCTGGCCGATCTGCGTGGACTTGCGCCGCGTGAACGCGCAACGTTGATCATGGAGAAGTGTGTGCATCCTCTGTATCGCGACATGCTGCGCGATTACTATCGGGACGCCTTGAAACACGGTGGCCAGACGCCTCACGACCTGGCGCGGGCGTTTGCGTGGCATACACGGCTCAACGAAACCGGCTCGATGCTGGAACCGGGTGCAGCGCTGGCCTGAGCGGCAGCGCACGAAAGACACAGGAGAAAGACCGAAGTAAAGCCGACGGCAAACGTCAGGCGACCGAAGTCGCCTGACGCGGCAAGCGCTAGACGGCTCGCCTGAACATCCGGATGATGAACAACAGGATAACGGCACCGATTACCGCTGTGATGATGGAGCCGATCCAGCCGCCGCCCAGCGAGATATGCAGCACGCCGGCGAGCCAGCCGCCGATGAACGCGCCGACAATCCCGACGATGATGTCGACGATCAGCCCGAAGCCGCCGCCCTTGACGAGCACGCCAGCCAGCCAGCCGGCAATCGCGCCGATGATGAGCCATGCAATGATGCCGTGTTCCATAATCAAGACTCCATGGTTGAGCGTGAAAAATTCACGGTGACAGAGCTTAGTCGAAGGGGATGGCGCAGTCCATATTCAGGACGGGGAATTAACAATGTCTGAATGTGTTGCAGGAGAATGGGGAGCGACACCAGCGCAATAGCGGAGGAGGACACCTGGCGGCAACGGCCATGGCGAAGAGGCAGGAAGACATCACGCGCAGTCGCTTGGTTCATTTCGTTCTCGGTCTTGGGCTGCACAGGCTTGCGGACCATCAACCCTTGCGTATGCCGCGCCGATCGATGCTTCGCTACGGTTGTTATAGATGAACCTGCCGCCTGGCGCAAGCTACCCACTGTAAGGGAGTGGCCTGTGCATCTGTCAGATGTACGCGAGGCGCATCATGCGCTCAGCGTGCACCGCTGCATAGCCACGGCCATCGCTACTCGGGCGTCGGTTCCGCTTCTTTAGCAATCCAGCTGACGCTCGAGACACTCTTTTCCATGCTGATACGGCTTGCCATCAGTTCGAGCTTCGACTGATCCTTCGGATGCAGTTTCAGCGTCGCGGTAACGCGCATGCTGCCCGGCTGGCCGGCTACGTCCTCACTGGTCAGGCTTTGAAACGACAAGGGTGCCGAATACATCGAGTTAGACAGCATCGTGCGAATGTGAACCTCATCCTCCTCGCGGCACACAACGGTCAGCACGTACTCCTGCACGAGATCGGCAGCGGCCACCGGCGCCGCATTGATGCTGCGGCTGACTTCGCGCAGTACCGTATTAGTCAGCAGCACGATGACTGTGCCGGCGAGTGCCGGGCCATAATGTCCCGCACCGCACAAAACCCCGACCGCCGCGGAGCACCACAAGGTCGCGGCCGTGTTGATGCCCTGTATCGAGCCTTTATCGCGCATGATCACGCCGCCGCCGAGAAAGCCCACGCCGGACACCACATAAGCGGCAATCTGCGTGACGCCGGCTGTGCCGTTGCCGGTCAACACGCCGAGCGTGACGAACAGGCACGCGCCGCTGGCGACGAGCGTGATGGTCCGCAGACCGGCGGTACGCTGCCGCATCTGGCGTTCGATGCCAATCGCGACACCGCAGGCGAACGCGGCAAGGAGCCGGCAGACAAATTCAAGCGTCATGTGATTCGTGGATCAAGGCGTACTGGTACGCATAGTTTGAACTCCACACGTGACATCCCCGCTAAACGTGCGCGAGGGGCGACGCGTGACAAGGCGCGCGACAACGCGCACAGGACATCGCTCGAGGCGCGCATGCAACGCTGTCTGCGAGGCTCACGGCCTCACAACGACGAAATACAGTGCACGGGGATAACTGCGGCGCGCACCGTCTGACCAGATGGCAAGACGGCGGCAGAATGAAGACTGGCGCGATGAGCTTGCCGATCAGATGATCAGGTCAATCGAAGATCGATAACTGCTACTGTCCAAGGTCGGGATTCCGATTAAATGCGTGGGCGAATTTTAGGCAGTGGCAAGAGGCGAAGTCAACCGGTATCTGGCGGTGAAAGCGTCGTGTAGGTGTCCGAACGCCGTGGTGCAGAATGCGCGCAGCTTACGCGGATGTTACGGGGCGCCTGCAGGCGACGGATGCTTTATGCCCCGTGGCCTGCAGGCCTGATGATGTGTTCAGGCGTCAGTAGCAGCGAGATCGAGTACTAGCCGCGTCCAGCCCGGGTTGCGCGTCTCGTTACGAATTCGAATTCGACTTCGACTTTCCGACAGCCACATATTGCTTTATCTCAGGTCCTTATCCTAAATTAAATACGGACTACGAAACTTGACAGGGTCTATCCCGGAAAACAAACTGATCGATGCCTTGAATCACGCAACGCACTTGACGCGTCACGGCCTCTTTGGTCTCTGTGGCGCATGTCCCCACGAGTCCTTTCCAGACAAACCGGTGCGGATGTTCCGCTGAAAGCGGTACGGTTGCTCGGTTACCCCGCCTGCGGCGTGATTCTCTTTTCGTCATTGACCCAACCAAGGATTGCATGAACAAGAAAACTCTCGGCGGCATCGTCGCCGGCGTACTGATCGCCATGACCCCGCTCATGTCGTCGGCGGCGGACGCAGTGCCGCCATCGTTTGACGGGCGCAGCGTGTTGCAGGCAGACGGCGTGGTGAAGGGCGTGGACCTTGCCACGCATGCGGTGACCGTGGCTGATCCGCAGGGCAGGACCGCATCGTTCAACATCACCGATACAAGCAACCTCGGACAGATCCGGCCCGGCGACAAAGTGCTCGTTCGTATGACCCGTACCGCTGTCGTCAGCGTCAGTCATGGAGCGGATTCAACTATGCCGTCGTCGCCGCAGAACGTAGCAGCGGAAGTTCAAGGGGTTGATCGCGCCACCGGCGTTATCGCTTTGAAGGGCGCAGACGGCGCGATGTTCCACATTCAGGGTGGCAATCCGTCGAAGGTAGCCAACCTACACCCTGGCACGCACGTCAGGGTCGCGTACGCTCCGCAAGTGAGCGTCGCAGTCACGCCGGCGCAATAAGCGTTTGGCGAGGAGTTGCGTGGAGTCGTCTGGCAAGGACTCCACGCGGTTCGGTGCTTCAAGTTAAGACCGTTTTTCTTGCGGTTCGGACCCGCACTAATCCATACCTAGCTGTGCTTTATGTTGCACCAGCATTCCACCAGTTCAAGTCATTTCACCCGGCACCAAACGCAGCCGGGTAATTTCCGAAGGCGCACCGAGGCGCTTCGGTGGACCCCAGTAGCCCGTTCCGCGGCTCGTATACACCCACAGCCCATTTAGCCTCGCCAGACCGGCAGTAAATGGCTGCTGCAAGCGCACAAAGAAATTCCACGGAAAGAACTGGCCGCCGTGCGTATGGCCCGACAACTGCAGGGTGAAGCCTGCTTCGGCAGCGGCTTCGGCAGAACGCGGCTGATGCGCGAGCAGCACCTTGATCAGTACATCGCCAGGTGCGCCGAGCAATGCAGCGGCAGGGTCGCTGCGGTGCGCGGGATCGAAGTGTCCGGCCGAATAATCCGTCACGCCCGCAATCACGGCACGCGCGCCGTCGTGCTCGACCACTACATGTTCGTTGAGCAGCACATGCAGCCCGAGACGGCGGAACTCGTCGATCCAGGCGTCGGCTCCGGCGTAGTACTCGTGATTGCCGGTGACCAGAAACGCGCCATGCTTCGCGCTGAGCCGCGCCAACGGTTGCGTGTGGGCGCTCAATTGCGGCACGCTGCCGTCGACCACGTCGCCGGTAACGGCAATCAGATCAGGTTTGAGGCGGTTGACCGCATCGACGATGGCGTCGACATACCGGCGCTTGATGGTCGGCCCAACGTGAATGTCGCTGATCTGGACGATCGTGAAGCCATCGAGCGCGCGCGGCAAGTCGTCGATGGGTACATCAATGCTGACCACCCGCGCCCGGCGTCGGGCATTGATCAGGCCAATCGTCGTCGACAGCAACGCCAGCAGCGGCACGGCGGCAGCGGAATCGGTGCGCCAGCGCGCCAATGGGATGGTATGCGGCCAGATCGCATCCACGGTGAGCAGCGACGCCAGCAGCAGATCACGGGCGAAGGTCAGCACGAGTAGCGACGAGAAAAAGCCCATCGCCATCAGACCGATCCACGCAAGGCGGTCTGCCAGCGGCTGTTGTTCGATCGTCCGCGCCAGCATCCCGGCTGGAATGAACAAACACGACAGGATGAGCCACAGGACAGCCAGCCAGCGTCCGGCTGGGTCGACCGGCAGATCCGGGATGATTCTCAGGCCGACGTAGATATGCAGCAGGACGCCAATGCAGATGAAGCGAACGAGAAACGATGAGCGGCGCATAGAGAAGGGACGAGGGCAGAAGGGGTGCCGGAGGCATGGCGAAACGCTGACGCTTCCGTGCAGGGATGCCGGTCAGGCAGATCATTCTACCGACATGCGCCGCGACTTGCCGGAGGTGTCAGGTGACGCCAGGCGGCTGATGAACTTGTCACATCAGGCTATCCGAGCGGCTTCGTCGAACGTAAAGCGTGGGCTACGCGCGAACAGCCTGGACGAGACGCCGTAGCCAAGGTTGATCAGGAAGTTCGATTTCACGGTCGTGCCGGCGAAAAACGCCTCGTCGACCTTGGCCGCGTCGAAGCCCGACATCGGGCCGGCGTCTAGCCCTACCGCACGCGCCGCGATGATCAGGTAGCCACCTTGCAGCGTCGCGTTGCGAAATGCAGTTTCGGCGATCATTTTGTCGTTGCCGACGAACCAGCTGCGCGCGTCGGCATGCGGGAAGAGCTTCGGCAAGTGGTCGTAAAAGGCCATGTCCGTTCCGACGATTACCGTCGCCGGCGCCGCCATCGTCTTCTCCAGATTGCCGGCCGCGATCGCTGGCCGCAGCTTTTCCTTCGCTTCGGGCGATTTCACGAATACAAATCGGCCGGGGCTGCAGTTAGCAGAGGTGGGTCCCAGCAAAGCGAGTTCAATCAGGTGCTTGAGAAGGGCGTCGTCGACCGGCTTGTCTTGCCAGCTGTTGTGAGTGCGTGCCTCGCGAAAAAGCTGGTCGAGTGCGTCGTCGGAGAGTGTCATGGCGAGAGTCCCATTGGCGAAGTTAAAAGAGAATGAGAGCGCAAGCGGAATGCGTGACGCGCTCTGGCCGCGACCTCCATAATAGCCAGTCTGGCTCCCGTTGGAATGCTCGCTTTCGGGCGCGCGCCCCCCCCAGCTTATGCACAATGATTTGTTCGACGATCTTCCCAAACCCGACATGGCCTGGTACCCCGACTGGCTCGCGCCGGAGGCAGCGGCGCGCATCCTCGCACAACTGATCGACGAGGTGGCGTGGCGGCAGGACACGATGGGCACGCCGGCTGGGCGCGTGGCGCTGCCGCGTTTGACGGCCTGGCAAGGAGAACCGGACGCCGTGTATGTGTACTCGGGTATTCGCAACGTGCCGCAAGCATGGACGCCCGCGGTGGCCGAGTTGAAGGCGGCGGCTGAAGCGGTCTGCGAAAGCCGCTTTAACAGCGTGCTGCTCAACCGCTACCGCAGCGGCATGGACAGTATGGGCTGGCACGCCGATCACGAACCCGAGTTAGGCGCGCAACCGGTGATCGCGTCAGTGAGCTTGGGTGTGGCGCGCACGTTCGACTTGCGCCACAACAAGACCGGCGTCGTGCAATCGTTCCAGCTCAAGGGTGGCAGCCTGCTGGTGATGAAGGGTAATACGCAGGCGCAATGGCGGCACCGGGTGCCAAAAGAGCCGCGCGCCACGGGCGAACGCGTGAACCTGACATTTCGCTGGGTAATGCCCGGAGTTAGAGCCAGGAATTAGACCCAGGCGTTAGGGTTTGTCGCAATGCAACGCGGCTATTCTGAGGGTATGCCCGACTGGTCTATGCGATTCGCACCGCTATATCAAAACTGGTATCGGGTGCGTGAATCATATGATTGGACGGTCGCAGCGTCTGCCACTACGCTTGATCACGATCCTTGATGATGCCTCGCCGCAGGCGGTCACGGGATCGCCTGCACAATAACGATCAGGAGACAGTCATGGCGAATTCACGACGTGCCGTATGTCGTGTGTTGGGCGCGCTCGCACTCGGTGCGGGCATTGGGGCGCTGACCCTTGCAGCACCCGGCGCATATGCTCAGGACAAACCCATCACCCTCGGTTTCGCGCAGGTCGGCGCCGAGAGCGCATGGCGTACCGCTAACACCGAATCGATCAAGTCGGCCGCCGCCGACGCCAAGATCAACCTCAAATTCTCGGATGCCCAGCAGAAGCAGGAAAACCAGATCAAGGCGATCCGCTCGTATATCGCGCAGAAGGTCGACGTGATCGCGTTTTCGCCGGTGGTGGAATCCGGCTGGGAGCCGATCCTGCTGGAAGCGAAGGCCGCGAAGATTCCTGTGATCCTGACTGACCGCAATATCGACGTGAAGGACACGTCGCTGTACGTGACGATGATCGGTTCGGACTTCATGGAAGAAGGGCGCCGCGGCGGTCATTGGCTCGAAGATCACTTTAAAAACGACAAAGGCCCCATTAACATCGCCGAACTTCAGGGAACGGTCGGATCTGCTCCGGCCAACGACCGGCACGCTGGTTTGATGGAAGTGATCAAGGACGATCCTAAATTCAAGATCATTGCGTCGCAAAGCGGCGACTTCACATTGGCTGGCGGCAAGCAGGTAATGGAAGCGTTTATTAAAACTTACGGCAATAAAATTAATGTCGTTTATGCGCATAACGACGACATGGCGCTCGGCGCCATCCAGGCGATGGAAGAGGCCGGCATGCATCCGGGCAAGGACATCACCGTTGTCTCGTTTGATGCAACCAAGGGCGGCTTCCAGGCCATGGCCGCAGGCAAGATGAATGTCGATGTCGAGTGCAGCCCGTTGCTTGGGCCGCAACTGATGTCGGCGGTGAAGGACGTCGTCGCTGGCAAGCCGCTGCCGAAGCGGATCTTGACGCAGGAAACGGTCTTCCCGGAAAGCGTCGCCGCGCAGACCCTGCCGACCCGCAAGTACTAAGCGATACTAACCAATACCAAGGTGGCGCGTTGGATAACCAACGCGCTGCATAAGGCGTAAAAGGTTTCTCCAGTGGTGCCTGGCCGCCCTGCTGTTGCCGCAGCGGGCGGCCTCTTTTCCATCCATCGAGCGAGGTCTATGGCCCACCCGACCCCCGATTCCCAGGAACCCAAACGCGGTTCTGATCCGGCGTTGGCACAGCGTGCCGACGCGAGTGCTGGCCTGCGCGCTCATACGGACACTCAAACGGGCGACGTTCAGCCCATTATGGAAACCGCGGGACTCAGCAAGACGTTCCCTGGTGTGAGGGCGCTGCACAACGTCGATTTCCGTTTGTTCCCCGGCGAGGTCCATACGCTGATGGGGCAGAACGGCGCCGGTAAATCCACCCTGATCAACGTGCTGACCGGTGTCATTGCGCCGGACGCGGGTGTGGTGCGCCTCGCTGGACAAGCGGTAGCCTTCAGTTCGCCGCAAGAGGCCGAAGCGGCCGGCGTGCGGACCCTGTATCAGGAAGTGAATCTGTGCCCCAATCTCTCGGTGGCGGAGAACGTCTTTGCGGGCCGTCAACCCAAGCGCTTTGGCGCAATTGACTGGCGCGAGATCAAACGTCGCGCGCAGGCGGCGCTGGAAAGACTCGACGTTTCGCTGGATGTCACCAAATCGCTCGATGCGTATCCGATCGCGGTGCAACAGATGGTTGCTATTGCAAGGGCCATATCGGTCGATGCGCGAGTGCTGATTCTCGACGAGCCGACTTCAAGCCTGGATGACAGCGAAGTCGCACAGCTTTTCAAAATACTTCGGCATCTTAAGAAATCAGGTATCGCGATCCTGTTCGTGACGCACTTTCTCGAACAGACCTATGCGATCTCGGACCGCATCACGGTGATGCGCAACGGCGAGCGTGAGGGCGAATACCTGGCGCGCGATCTGTCGGCGGATCAACTGGTGGCGAAGATGGTCGGTCATGAGCGCATGAGTGCGCGCCTGAAGGAGGCGGCGCACGAAGCACCGGCGGACAAGGCGGCGGTGCAGCCCTATGTCGAACTGCGCGGCGTCGGGCGCCGCGGCATGATGCAGCCTGTCGATCTCGACGTGCAGCCGGGCCAGATTCTCGGCCTTGCCGGTCTGCTAGGCTCGGGGCGCACCGAGACGGCACGTCTGCTGTTCGGCGCGGACCGCGCCGATAGCGGCACGATTACCGTGGGCGGTCGTGCGGTGCGTTTGCGTTCGCCGCATGATGCCGTTGCGCTTGGCATCGGCTATTGCCCGGAGGATCGCAAGAAGGAGGGCATCGTCGCCGAACTGTCGATCCGCGAGAACATCATGCTGGCACTGCAGGCGCAACGCGGCTGGCTGCGCAAGATCAGCGGGAATCGGGCGCGCGAACTGGCGGAGTTGTGGATCGAGCGGCTCGGCATCAAGGCCGCAGACGCCGAGCAGCCCATCGGTCTGCTGTCTGGTGGCAATCAGCAGAAGGCGCTGCTGGCACGATGGCTCGCTACCGAGCCCAAGGTGCTGATTCTCGACGAACCGACGCGCGGGATCGACGTCGCCGCAAAATTCGACATCATGGACCGGATGCTGGCGCTGTGCGCAAGCGGCCTCGCGATCCTGTTCATCTCGTCGGAGGTGAGCGAAGTGTTACGGGTGAGCCATCGCGTGGCGGTATTGCGCGATCGGCGCAAGATCGCGGAAGTGGCTGGCAACGCGTCGAACGAGGACAACATCTACCGACTGATCGCGGGGAGCGGCGAATGAAGATATCGAACTGGTTCTCCCGCGACGGCGCGGAGCGTCCGCTGATCTGGCCATGCGTGACCCTTGGGTTGCTCTTCGTGCTTAATTTGTGGGTCAATCCACATTTTCTGTCGCTGCGTATGCTCGATGGTCATCTGTTCGGCGCGCCCATCGACATCCTGAATCGCGCTGCGCCGCTGGCGCTGGTGGCAACGGGCATGACGTTTGTTATTGCCACGCGTGGCATCGATATTTCCGTGGGCGCGGTGGTTGCGATTGCCGGCGCCGCAGCGGCGACGATCCTCGCCACGCAGCCGTTTCCGAGTGCCGGGCTGATCGGCGAGGCGGTGGGTGCAGCGCTCATCGTCGGTGTGCTGAGCGGCATGTGGAACGGCATGCTGGTGGCCTACGTCGGCATGCAGCCGATCATTGCAACCTTGATCCTGATGGTGGCCGGCCGTGGCGTCGCGCAATTGCTGACCGGCGGGCAGATCATTCCCATTGGTGCGGAGGGCTATCTGTTCCTGGGCGGCGGCTATCTGTTGGGCGTGCCGTTTTCCGTGTGGATTGCCACCATCGCGGTGCTGGCGACCGCGCTGCTCATCGAAGGCACGGCGCTCGGTCTGTTTATTCGCGCGATTGGTGTGAATCCGGTGGCGACGCGCCTGGTTGGCTTGCGCTCGAAGGCGATCGTCTTCGCCGTGTATGGTTTTTCCGGCCTCACGGCGGCAATCGCAGGAATCCTGATCAGTTCGAACGTACGCAGTGCCGATGGCAACAACGCCGGCCTGCTGCTCGAACTCGACGCGATTCTCGCGGTGACGCTCGGCGGTACGTCGCTGCTCGGCGGCCGCTTCAGTTTAGCGGGCACTGTGCTGGGCGCGCTCATCATCCAGACATTGACCTATACGACCTACTCGATTGGCGTGCCGCCTGAAGCGACGCTCGTCGTCAAGGCGGTGGTCGTGCTGGCGGTCAGCGTGATCCAGTCGCCGTCGGCGCGTGCGCTGGCCATGTCGCTGTTTCGCTCGCACGGGGTGGCCCGATGAAACGACTTGTCGATATCTGGGCACGCATCTTCGATCCGCGCACGCTGCCGATCGCCGTCACAATTCTCCTCTTCTGCGCGTTGTTCGGTTTTGGCTCGGTGATGTACACCGGCTTTTTCTCGCTGCAGGTCTTGCTGGATCTGCTAATTGATAATTCCTTCCTGCTGATTGTCGCGATTGGCATGACGTTTGTGATTGTCTCGGGCGGGATCGATCTGTCGGTGGGTTCGGTGGTGGCGCTCACGACGATTGTCGAAGCCGTGCTGTCCGAGCGGATGCATGTGTCGGTCTGGGTGATCTTGCCCATCGTACTGGTGATGGGGGCCGTCTTCGGCGCGATCCAGGGGGCGTTGATCCACTTTTTCAAACTACAGGCGTTCATCGTGACGCTGGCCGGGATGTTCTTCGCACGCGGACTGTGCTTCCTCATCACGACACAGTCGATCACGATTACTGATCCCACCTTCAAGGCTATTTCGGCTTATCGACTGCCGGTCGGCACGGGCTCGGTAAGCGCCAACGTGCTGATTGCGCTCGTGACACTGGCGGCAGCGATTTTCGTGGCGCATTTCACGCGCTTCGGGCGCAATGTCTATGCCGTCGGCGGCAATCCGCGCTCGGCACTGCTGATGGGCCTGCCGGTGGCGCAAACGCGGATCGGCGTGTACGCACTAAGCGGCTTTTGCTCAGCGCTCGGTGGGGCGGTGTTCACGTTCTACGTTTTGTCCGGCTATGGGTTGCAAGGGCAGGGCATGGAACTCGACGCGATTGCCGCGACCGTGATTGGCGGCACCTTGCTGACGGGTGGCGTCGGTTACGTGATCGGCTCTCTGTTTGGCGTCGGCATTCTCGGCACGATCCAGACGCTGATCACTTTCGACGGCACGCTGAGTTCATGGTGGACGCGCATCGTGATCGGGGCCTTGCTGTGTGCGTTCTGCTTGCTGCAACGCCTGATTGAGCGGCATGCCCGGTCTGTGCGGCGGCCGGGTGGCCCGGCGGGCGCCGTGGCCACGCA
>NZ_JBAURZ010000361.1:0-30850 GCF_049581445.1 Paraburkholderia sp.
CTGATCGCCGCAGCGCCAGCCGCCTGGGCGCCGGCGACGAAGCCGAGCGAGAGGGCAGCGGCGCAACTCAGCGCCAGGATTGATTTGATCTTGATAGTCATAAGCGAACTCAAAGAAACGGTGTTGCGGCTATGGCGACCGACGGTGCGTCGCCGGGATGGATCATGTAGGGGCATCCATGATACGACGCAGATCGTCGGCGATCACATCGGGCGAGTCATTGCCGGTGGCGAGCAGTCGCGCATGGCCTTGGGCATCGAAGATGTAGATAGCGGAGCTATGCGTGACTTCGTAATCGCCGTGCGGGTCGCGCTTTTCCATCTGGTAAGCAACGCGGTAGTGACGCGCCAGCGCCTCGATCTGCGCGTCGCTACCCGTCAGACCGACGGCATGCTGGGCGTCGAACGCGCCGACGTAATCGTGCAGAGCCTTGGGCGTATCGCGCGCGGGATCCACCGTGATGAAGAGGATGCGCACCTTCTGAGCTTGCGGGCCCAGCTTGCTCATGACCTGCATGAGGCGCGCCATGGTTTCCGGGCAGACGTCTGGGCAATGCGTGTATCCGAAATAAACTAGCGCCGTGTCACCCTTGAAACTTTCGCCGGTGACGGGTTTGCCGTCGTCGGCCACCAGCGAAAAGTCGAGATCCGGCAGATGGCCACTAACGTTCGTCAGATGCCAGGGCTCTTCCTTGTGGGTGCAACCGCTCAGCGCGGTGAACATTACAGTCAGCGCGAGCAGGGCGGGCAAGGAGGGGCGCTTCGAAAGGTGCAGATGATGCGTAGCGAGCCAGCGGCGCAATCTGCTCGCGACGCCAGACCCGCCGCAGAGCCGGCGCAGCGACTCGAAGCCTGAGCGACGCGAGGGTATTGCTTCTGGCGGTTGCGCCCGTTTTAACGACTTTCTGGGGAACAAAGCAGGCATCTGGTACTCGATCTATGACGGGGCGAATGCAACGTCTTGCAGCGCTGCCCGGCGGAAATCCGCATGAGGCTTTGCGCATGAGTCTGCCGGTTGTGCTCGGTCCGGCCAGCGTGGCTGCGACTGTATCGCAAAATGCTGAACGACGTCATACGCAGCCCCGCAGGGCCGGCATCGCGAGTCAATTTGACGCAGGCGAGTGAAAGCTGCCTGAAACATGAGCGTGCGGCGTTTGTACGGAAATCGCGTGGAAACCGCGAGCAAGGCCTGCACGGTAGGGCTGGATGGCCCCGCCGGCGTTGCACTCAGCCTTACTTTCCCGAAAAATAGCGGAACGCGCGGTAAGATGCGCACACTTTTGCGGCTTCGAGCGGCTGAAAGGCAAGACAAACCTATGCAAGCACTTCCGGCTGTTCTGTCTCCCAGTGAGACGGCATTCTTCTTCGATTTCGACGGCACCCTCGTCGAGCTCGCGCCCACGCCAGACGGCGTACTGGTGCAACCTGAGGTGATCAAACTGCTCGGCGAACTGCGTCGCCTGACGAACGGCGCGGTCGCGATCGTGTCGGGGCGGGGTATCGACAGCATCGACAGCTTCCTTGGCATGCCCGATTTGCCCATCGCCGGTCTGCACGGCGCCGAGCGGCGCGACTCGAACGGCGACACCCAGCGCATCGGCTTTCACGACGAGCGGCTCCTGCGCATGGAGCAGGTGCTGGCGGAGGTCGTCAACGGCAATCCCGGGATGTTGCTTGAAATCAAGGGTGCGGCGCTCGCGCTGCACTATCGCAATGCGCCGGATCGCGAGCCGGTCGCACGCGCGGCCACGCAGCGCCTGGTGGCCGATTACCCGGGCGCTTACGTGCTTCAACCTGGCAAGATGGTCTATGAAATCAAGCCAAAAGACGTCGACAAGGGGCGCGCCTTGCGGGCGTTTCTGGACGAACCGCCGTTCACCGGTCGCACGCCGGTTTTTGCCGGTGACGATTTGACTGACGAGAAGGGCTTTGTGGTCGTCAACGAGCACTGCGGCATTTCGATCAAGGTAGGTCCTGGCGACACAACTGCGCGCTCGCGGCTCGACTCGGTGGGAGCATTGCTCGGCTGGCTCGACACCATCGTCACGGCAGCGCGCGGACAATGACAGCTAGCGCGTTTCACCTGATATCGACGACTCTTCTGCACGGAAAGCGCGCTTCATGAGCCGACTGATTATCGTATCGAACCGGGTCGCACCGATCTCGGAAGGCGGCCCCGCTGCTGGTGGTCTCGCAGTGGGCGTCTACGATGCCCTGAAAGAAACCGGCGGCATGTGGTTCGGCTGGAGTGGCGAAGTGCTCACGTCGGGACCGCCGCAGATCAGTGTCGAAGAGCGGGGGCCGGTGACTTTCGCCACCATTGGCCTGATGCGGCGCGACTACGACCAGTATTACCGCGGTTTCTCGAACGCCACCTTGTGGCCGGCGTTCCACTACCGCGCGGATTTACTGCAGTACGACCGGCATGATTTCGAGGGTTATTGCCGCGTCAACGCCTGGCTTGCGCAACAACTCGTGCCGCTTCTGCGCCCCGACGATGTCATCTGGGTGCACGACTATCACCTGATTCCGTTCGCCCAGGCGTTGCGCGCCGCGGGCGTCAAGAACCGCATCGGGTTTTTTCTGCACATTCCGTTTCCGGCGTCGCAGGTGCTGCTGGCGGTGCCGCCGCATCGCGAACTGGTCGAGGCGTTGTGCTCGTTCGATCTGCTCGGTTTTCAGACCGCGCCAGACCTGCGTGCATTTTGCGATTACATCGTCAATGAGGCGAACGGTACGGTCGAAGTGTCGGCCCAGGGCCCGAGCGTCGTGAAGGCATTTGGCCGGTCGCTACGTGCTGCGGCTTACCCGATTGGTGTCTATCCGGACGAGATCGCCGAACTGGCCAAAGCGGGCGAGCGAGGCAAGCCCGTGCGGACCATGAAGGCGACTCTGCATGCGCGCAAGTTGATCATGAGCGTCGACCGGCTCGACTATTCGAAGGGACTGGTGGAGCGATTCCGCGCCTTCGAGCGGCTCCTCGAACACACGCCGTCCCAGCGTAACAAGGTGTCGTTCCTGCAGATCGCACCACCCACCCGGGCTGACCTGCATGCTTATCAGGACATCCGCTTGCAACTGGAAGGCGAGTCGGGCCGCATCAATGGTCGTTTCGCCGAACTGGACTGGGCGCCGATTCTTTACATTCACCGCCAGTACGAGCGGTCCGTGCTGGCCGCGCTGTTTCGCACGGCGCACGTGGGCTATGTGACGCCGTTGCGCGACGGCATGAATCTGGTCGCCAAGGAATATGTGTCGGCACAGGATCCGGAAAATCCTGGCGTGCTGGTGCTATCGCGCTTTGCCGGCGCGGCTCAGGAACTGGATGGCGCGTTGATCGTCAACCCGGTGGACATAGACGGCATGGCGGAGGCGCTGGCAACGGCGCTGTCGATGCCACTGGCGGAGCGTCAGGCGCGCTATCGCGACATGATGGTGCAGTTGCGCGAGAACAATGTCTCGGTATGGCGGGATAACTTCATGCGTGACCTGAAGGCCACCGGTGACGACGCAGGCGCAGAGAACGCGGTTAGCGTTACAAGTGAACCGCTGGCGGGCTAACGGACGCTGTATGTTTCCCGGCACGATATAAAAAAGCCGCTTCGATGCTGAAGCGGCTTTTTACAATCTGACGGCAGGAGTTGCTTGGTGGGCCGCCGGTCGCAGGTTTAATGTGCGTCTCAAACCACGTGCTGTTCGTCCACCTTCTTGCCGCCCGTGTGCAAGGTCGTGCCTTTGCCGTACTGCTTCGACAGCAGATCGCGATACAGCCCGGGCCGGTTGCGCAATTCTTCGGGACTGCCGTCGTCCACCACCTTCCCGGCGCTCATCACAATGATGCGGTCAAAGCTGTTCAACGTGGAGAGACGGTGTGCAATTGCGACTACCGTACGCCCGACCATCAGGCGGTCGAGCGCCTTCTGGATGGCTTCTTCGGATGCGCTATCAAGGGCCGAGGTGGCTTCGTCGAGCAGCAGGATCGGCGCGTTTTTCAGGATGGCGCGAGCAATCGCAATACGCTGCCGCTGACCGCCCGAGAGCTTGACACCGCGGTCGCCGACGATCGTGTCGTAGCCTTCCGGCATGGCTTCGATAAAGTCTGCGCAACGCGCTTCCCGTGCGGCAGCGAACACTTCTTCGCGGCTCGCCTCAGGGCGCCCATACGCAATGTTTTCGTAGACAGTACGGTGGAACAAGGCGATGTCCTGCGGCACCACCGCGATGGCGTGGCGCAGGCTGTCCTGGGTGATCGTCGCGACGTCCTGGCCGTCAATCTTGATCTGACCGCCCTGGGTCTCGTAAAAGCGCTGCAGCAGTGCGAGTACGGTCGACTTCCCTGCGCCGGATTTGCCGATCAGCCCGACTCGCTGGCCGGGGGGAATATGCAGATCGAAATGATCGAGAATCGGCCGACGGCGCGGATAGGCAAACGTCACGCCTTCGAAATCGATACGCCCGCCTTGCGGCACGAGTTCGACCGCGTCGGAACGGTCCGGCATGCCATGCGGTTCGAGCAGCGTGCGCACGGCCTCGGCGAGACGAGCGACGTGCTGGGTGACGTCGACGAGTGCAACGGCGAGGTCGCGCGTGCCGTGCAGGATCGTAAAGCCGAGCGAGCTGACCAGCACGATGTCGCCTGAGGTCGCGCGGCCGTTGTCCCACAGCCAGAGCGCCCAGCCGAGCAGGCCAGCCGACAGCATCGCCGTGATCACAGCATGTAGCAGGCGCAGCTTTTCAAGGTAAAGCAGGCTCTGCTGGCGCGCATCCATCTCGGCTTTCACCGTAGCACCGAAGCGCGCCTGCTCGCGGAACGTCATGCCGAATGCACGCACGAGACCCATGTTGCTGATGACGTCGACCAGTTCGCCATCGACCGAAGCGGCTTTGGTGGCGAAATGGTGGTGACGCGCGGAACCACGCCCCGCCAGCTTGTACAGCACCACCGAGAGAATCGCCGAGCAGATCATCAAGCCGGCGGCCATCAGCGGATTGACGGCGATGATCATGACAATCGCGCCGAGCACGGCAATGCACGGCGGCAGTACGTTCCACGCAGTGGTGTTCTCAGCGGTGTAGACGGCGTTCGAGGTCGCAGTGATGCGGCTGGCGAGCATGCCGGGCTGCTTCTCGGCGTAATACGTCGGTGAGTGGCCGCTCAGGTACTGGAACAGGTCGCGGCGCAGATCTCCCGTCACGATGACGAAAGTGTGCGCAGCGACCCAGCCGCCGACTCGCCACAGAAGGTTGTCTGCGGCGATCAGTCCGACAAGGATGGCGAACGCGCCCCACAGCGGGCCGGGGTGGTGGCGCCCTTCGCCGAGCACGTCGATCAGATGCTTGATCGCGTATTGAGAGGCGAGCGCACAACCCACGGCCGCGAACACGCTGCACAGAACGATCGCATGTGCGAACGGATGGCGGCGGATAAAGCGAAACAGAAACGCAAGCGGCCTGTGCGCATAGCTCGAAAGCTTGGCGTTGTGGGCATTACGCTGGGCGATGGTGAGATGTTCCAATGTGATCGTGTGGTCGGTGTGTTTCAGGTTATGTCATGCCACGGCATGGGCCACGGGGAGCATCGTCGCAAAAAGGCGCATGTTCGCATTGTAAACACGCAAAAGCCATTCCGCCCGGTTCCGGCGGTATCACGACGCGACTGATTTCGCGATGACTATGCGCAATCTGTGTACGCTCGACCCGGCCCTGCGGCGGAGGTTCATGCAGATTGCGGCACATTTCGAGATATAATTACAAACGCCATTCAATGCAGGGGCGGTGCACTAAAGCGGCGTGCTAAAGGCGCGAGGGAAGATTTTGCGAAAAACAACCTCCCGGCCGCGCACCGAAGCCAGTTCTTAATGTAGAACTGTCTTATAAAACAAGGGTTTGCAAAGTGTTTCCGCTTTGTAACAACGTAAAGTCTTTGAAATGTTTGGCTTCGCGGCCGCGGCTGGCACCCATAATGCGTGCTCGGTAGTGCCGCGAAATTATCTGACAGTTTGTCAACGAGTCTGAAGCGTGTGCGTTTTAAGGCACATGTACAGCCTGGTGACGATGATCAGTCTGGCATCTTTACCAAGCGATCCATCGCAGGATTTCTCGAACGAAACAGGCCCGTGCCGATTTTTTTCGGCCCGGCTGGCCAGGCGAGCGAAGCGAGTCGCTTTTCCCAACTGCAGTACTTTTGCCTGATTTTTTACGAGGAGTTCTCTCTATGCGAATCGCACAAATCGCTCCGTTGCACGAGGCGGTTCCTCCCAAGCTTTACGGTGGAACGGAACGGGTAGTGTCCTACCTGACCGAAGCGCTGGTCGAACAGGGACACGACGTGACGCTCTTCGCGAGCGGCGATTCGCAGACCTCGGCAAAACTCGAAGCTTTCTGGCCGCAGGCGCTGCGCCTCGACCCGACCATTCGTGACGTGATGGCTCCGCACATGCTTCTGCTGGAAGAAGTGCGCCGCCGTGCCGACGAATTCGATGTGCTGCACTTCCACATCGACTATTACCCGTTTTCGCTGTTCGCGCGTCAGCCGGTGCCGTTCCTGACCACGATGCACGGTCGTCTTGACCTGCCGGAACTGCAACCCGTCTTCAATACGTTCAGCGACGTGCCGGTCGTGTCCATCTCGGACAACCAGCGTATGCCGCTGCAGCAGGCGAACTGGCTGTCCACCGTTTATCACGGTCTGCCAGAAAACCTGCTCAAGCCGATTCCGGACGTCAAGCCGGGCTATCTGGCGTTCCTCGGCCGCATTTCGCCAGAAAAGCGCCTTGATACCGCGATTCGTATTGCTGAGCAGGCAGGCATGAAGATCAAGGTTGCCGCCAAGCTCGACAAGGCCGACCGCGCGTACTACGAAGAAGTGATCAAGCCGCTGATGTCGCTGCCGCACGTCGAATACATCGGCGAAATCAGCGAAGCGGAAAAGACCGAATTCCTCGGCAACGCGCACGCGCTGCTGTTCCCGATCGACTGGCCGGAGCCCTTCGGTCTGGTGATGATCGAAGCCATGGCTTGCGGCACGCCGGTTATCGCGTTCAAGCGCGGTTCAGTGCCGGAAGTGATCGAGAACGGCGTCTCGGGCTTCGTCGTCGAAGACGAAATCAGCGCGGTCGCTGCGGTCAACCGCCTGCACACGCTGCCGCGCGCAACGGTCCGCAAGGCATTCGAAGCGCGCTTCTCGTCGAAGGTCATGGCGCAGAACTACGTCACGTCTTACGAAGAACTGCTGCGCCAGAAGCGCCGCACGGTGCTGCGCGAAGTCAACGCAAGCTGAACAGGCGCTAGCCGCACCGGCTAGGCGAGCCGCGGATAAGGCGGTGGCCAAACATCTGCAACGCCCCGCATGCATCGAGCATGCGGGGCGTTGTTGTATGCGCGCCGCGCATTTTGGGCACAAGCGGTAGAAACTGGCCTTTCGTGGGAGGCAAGCGTGAGCCCTCTCGGTAATATCCCTATAATGGCCGTGCCGCAAATTTGGCTGCGGCGTCGTCGATGACAGGAGGGTGCCTTGGCGAGAACGAAAGAGACGCGTGCGAACCCGGCGCCTGGTGCTGGAACGATTTTCGCGTTGCGCGCCATCGGTCTCGTGATTCTGGCGCGCTGGCTGTTTTCGATGTCGTCGATGGATCTTGTCGCGTCGTTATCCGCGATGGCTTCGTCGCCGTGGGCCTGCGTCAATCTCGTTTTTCTGTTCCTGCTGATTTTCCTGCCGGGCGCGCGGGCTCAGGCTGAGCGGCCGTTTCATCCGTTGCCGCAATGGCTGCGGCAGGCGCTGCGTCTGTTTGCCTTTCTTGGCTTTCTGTTTGCTATCTGGTCGGTCGGCGCGTTTGTCTGGAGCGCGGGCGCACGGCGCGCGTTCCACGCGGTGGCGGCGACCAATGGCTGGCTGGTGGCCGCGCCGGCTCTGTATGCGGCGGTTCTGTGGATCTGCCGGCCGCGCGCGCTGTGGCGCACCAACATTGCGGCGCGACGTTTTGCGATCGGTCGTTATGCGATTGCGCTCGATACGGCCACGCGCACTGCGATCGTTTGGGTGGAAAGCCGCAAGCTCGGCCAGTACGACGCCCGCGAGTTGTCAGTGCGCTGGCCGGATGGCCACGCTGCGATGCCCAGTGTCCCCACGCCAACGCCAGTGATAGCCGGCGACGCGCAGAGCCTTGCCGGTTCAGCGGTCGGCGCGTCCGCCGGGCCGCAGAGCGTCGAGCGGGTTGGCTTTCTGCATCGGCGGCCGCAGGTCGAGTTAATGTGGGATTCTCCTGCGGCGGCGGGCCACAACCATCAGACGGTATTTCGCGCGGCGCTCGCCACTGAAGGCGACCGCGTGGCAGCGAGAGCGCTGGATTCCTCGCTGCGACAGGCCTGATCAGGCGGCCACGCCGTTACTTCATCGCTCGCCGCTTCGAATTTGCACCCGTAGCCCTAGCCCTGGTCTGCCAGCGCATCGACCGGAGCAACCTGAGTCAGCCGCGCCGGCAGAGCTTCAGTTGCTCCGCCGACGTGCGTGACCGTTCCAGGTCCGGACGGCGAGGGCGCGCTCTTTAGACGATCGTCAGCGTGACGTCGATGTTGCCGCGCGTCGCGTTCGAGTACGGGCAAACCACGTGCGCCTTGTCGACCAGCGCTTGCGCCGCTTCGCGTGTCATCCCAGGGAGCGAAATCTTCAGTTCGACTTCGATGCCAAAACCATTCGGGATCTGGCCGATGCCCACGCTACCGTCAATCGAAACGTCCGCGGGGATGGCGATCTTGTCGTGTGCCGCGACGAATTTCATGGCGCCGAGGAAACACGCGCTATAACCGGCTGCGAAGAGTTGTTCAGGGTTGGCGCCTTCGCCGCCCGCACCACCCAGCTCGCGGGGTGTGGTCAGCTTGAAGTCGAGGTTGCCGGCGGCCACCACTGCGCGGCCGTCACGGCCGCCGGTGGCGTGGGCTTCAGCGCGGTAGAGGACTTTATCGAGTGACATGGTGAAGCTCCTTTTAGAAAAGTAAGTGATCACAATCTACTATCTACTACTAGATAGATTCGCGCGCAAAACTAAGTGAGCGAACCGAATTTCTCCAACGTGTTTCACATCGTCTCCAGCTATCTATTTACTCAAAGATAGATAGCTGGGCCAAACAAAGAGGCGGCGTACCGCCTTATCCTTGACTGCTGCACCGCGTGCTTACCGCGCGATTCGCACCGTTGCTTCGACATCGTCGAGTCGGGCCTTGGTGTGAAACAAGCGGCTCGCCAGCACGCTGCCCTGAAAAGCCGCGAACAATGCACGCGCCGCATTCTCCGGCTTGCCGTTCACTGCGAGCGTGTGCTCCTGTGCGCCTTGCGCTAGCACCTTCGCCAGCCAGTTTTCGTTGGCCTTGAAGAACGCCTGAACTGCGTGCCGAATGGTGTCCGGCAGTGATCCGATGTCCGCCGCCAGCATGCCGCACAGGCAGATCTGACTGCCGTCACCGAGCGTCCTGCCAAACATCTTTGCGTATTTGCTGAGCTTTGCGTCCGCCGGCAAAGAAGCATCCACGCCGTGCAGGGCGTTGAACACCTCGTTGCTGTAAACATTGACCGCTTCCAGAACCAGATCGTCTTTCGACGGAAAGTAGTAGTGGATGCTCGAGGTCTTTACGCCGACCAGGTTCGACAGATCACGGTAGCTAAAGCCGTTGTAACCGCGCAGCATGATCAGCGTGACTGCGTGGTCGAGAATCTGTTCGCGTACTGTCGTTGGCGTTTCCATGGACTGAACTTTATCTACTGGTAGATAGACTGTCAAGCGAAGATCGAAAGACTTTCCGAGAAGGGCGGAGGGCTACGTTTTGAGGCGGGTGGTTCAGGTGCGCCGCGTTTCACGCGAGCGCCACTCCGCAACGGGCCAAACCGGCCGTGATCTGCGGTGACGTAAAAAAGCCAGCGTATCGGTGCGATACGCTGGCTTTGAACAGCAACACTGTGAGTGGTGCCGGAGGGTGCGGGGCTGATTGAACTGGACAACCTCGTTGCCATCGCTCGCCCGGCCGCTTACTCGTCGGTCACCATCTCGCGGTTATCGGTGCGGTCAACTTTGACGCGAGGCGCCGCGCACTTCACTTCCGGCTCACCGAGGCCCTTGATCAACTCAAGTGCCTGACGTTCGAAAAGACGCCGGTAAAGACCGTTCTCGAGCTGGATCAGCGCATCGTGACTGCCTTCCTCGACGACCTTGCCCTTGTCCAGCACCAGCAGCCGGTCGAGCGCACGCACGGTCGACAGACGGTGCGCGACCACGAGCGTCGTGCGTCCCACCATCAACCGTTCCATCGCCTGCTGGATCAGGACTTCGCTTTCGCTGTCGAGGCTCGACGTGGCTTCGTCCAGAATCAGCACCGGGGCGTCGGCGAGAAACGCCCTCGCGATCGCGACACGCTGACGTTCGCCGCCCGACAGTTTGACGCCGCGCTCGCCCACCAGCGTGTCGTAACCGTTCGGCAAGCTCACGATAAAGTCGTGAGCGCTGGCGAGCTTCGCCGCCCGTTCGATCTCGCTGCGGCTCGCACCCGGACGTGCGTAGGCGATGTTCTCGGCAAGCGAGCGGTGAAACAGCACGGGCTCTTGCTGGACGATCGCAATCTGACTGCGCAACGATTCCTGCGTGACATGAGCGATATCCTGTCCATCAATGGTGATTCGCCCGCCGGACACATCGTAGAGCCGCTGGATCAGCTTGATGAATGTCGTCTTGCCGGAACCCGAATGTCCAACCAGGCCGACACGCTCTCCCGGCGCGATACGTACTGAGAAGCCATCGTAAAGTGCCTTCGCGAGCGAGCCGTAGTGAAACGTGACGTGCTCGAAGCGGATCTCGCCTTTGCCAATCGTGATAGCGCGAGCGTTGGGTTGATCCTCGATACCAAGACGCTGGTTTGCCAGCGACACCAGTTCTTCCATGTCGTTGACCGAGCGTTGCAGATTGCGGATGTGCATGCCCACTTCGCGCAGATAACCTTGCAGCATGAAGAACATCGTCAATGCGAACGTTATGTCACCTACGCTGGCCCGGCCGCGTGCCCACATCAGCAACGCAGCGCCGAGGATCGAGGCCTGAATCAACACCAGCATGCCGCCTTGCACGCCGCCATTGAGCGTGCCGCGCACCCACGTACGACGGGTGCGATGGCGCCACTTTCCGATGATGCGCGCGAGCAGCACTTCCTCACGCGTTTCAGCACCGAACGCCTTGACGACCGCGTTGCAACTCACCGCGTCAGCGAGCGCGCCGCCCATGCGCGTGTCCCATGCATTGGCCAGACGCGCAGCGGGCGCGACGAAACCGAGCGACAGCATCGCCGTCACCGCGATATAGAGCACCGAGCCGAGGCCGACGACGAGACCCATCAGCGGCCAGCGCGCGCCGAGCAGCAAGGTTGAGCCCACCAGCATGACGAGCGACGGAAACAGCGCGATGAGCAGCGTGTCGTTGAGTATGTCGAGCGCCCACATGCCACGCGTGATCTTGCGCACGGTCGAGCCGGCAAAGTTGTTCGCATGCCAGTCGGTCGAGAAGCGCTGCACGCGATGAAACGCGTTGGCGGCGATCTTGCTCATCATGCGCAGCGTCAGGGCGATGATGTTCATGAACACGCCTTGCCGCAACAGCGTGGCGCCAAGGCCGAGGCCGGCAAGTGTGCAAAACGCCGTCATTGCTGCATGCCAGGCCGCAGGGTTACCGGCCGAGCCAGACGCGATGGCGTCGACGAGATGCCCCGCGAATAGCGGGGTGAGCACATCAGCCAATGCCGAGAGCAGCACGAGGCCGGTCACGGCAAAGATTCGCCAGGGTTGTTCGCGCCAGTGGCGAACGGTAAAGCCTAGGACGTCCTTGAAGGCTTGTCCGCGAAAGTCGAGTTTTCTTGTAGTCATTGGTCACGGCCTGGGGCGCTAAGACCCCGGGATTCCAGTCAGGAGCAAGAGGAATAGACAGCCGAAGCAAGCCAGAATGAACTGGAGAACAAGCTATGCAGCGTCTGGAAATTGCACAGGATCGCCGTGTTGGCAGACCTGTTTGGACGACGAGTTACGGTCGCGAGGCCACGTATAGGGTGGCAATGTGCATGTACATCATGTGTGCCTCCCTAAAGTGTCGAGTGAAGTGAAGAGTGAGGAAAACTATCTAACGGGACTGATGCCCGAAGCCTGAATATATAGCGACGCAACGACACATGCAAGTGGGTGGAGAACGGATGTTGTTGATCTGATACGAAGTTTTGCTGCGTGACGGGGGGGGGATTCTGGTCAGCGGTGCGGGAACCGAATGTCAATCGGAGCAACTCACGCCCGGATTATTCGAGGCCGGCTGTTTGCGAATACAAACGTCATGACCACTGCCGCCAGTCCGACAAACTGCCAGGTGGTTGACGCTCCCGAAATCCTGTGAAACGCGATGCCGAGGGTTCCTAACACGCTGAGCATCAAAGGAATCCAGGAAAACACTAATCCGATCAGGACGATCGTTCCAGCCTCGCCGGAGACCGTCTTCAAAAAAAGGAAAAAGCAGATGATGGCGGGAAAAAAGTCATATTCCTTCATTCGAGGACTGGCCAGAGTCAGCACGGAATAGAGCAGAAAAATGACCAGACCTTCGTTCTCGCCGGTTTCCAGCTTCTTTGGCAGAACCTTCACCGCCATGATCAAGGCAGCGCACGCCGTAATCCCATGCAGGGTTAGCGCGATTAAATCGTTATGAACAACTCGTCTATAAAACATGAAGAACGAATATCCCACGTCGCCGAGGTCGAGCATCTGATAATGGAGGGCCCCGATATAGCTCGAATAAGCTTCTGGATTGAAATATCTGGACGGCATCCACAACAGAAGAAATGTCGCGATTGTCAGCGCGGATCCCTGGACCTTTTTCCAGTTGCTTTCATGAAGTGATGCGGGAATCAGAAGATAGGCAAGGAAATACGGCTTGATGACCGACAGTACTGCTATGAGGATAAACGGAAAATTCCTGACAAGAAGTTCTGACGACCGGCTGCGTCGCAGGAAAGCGGCGATCAGCGCGAAATGCATGAAAGCGGTCATGTTTCCTGACTGGACCGACACGATCCCGACGCCGCCAAACGCAGCCGCTGAAAGAAGTGACGCGCATCCACTGGCGCGCCACCCTGTATCTGCGCGAATCGTTTGCCGGTCGGTCCGGGCATGCGCATTTGTGCGCAACCATTTCATGACCTCCATGACGAACCACCCGGAACTCATGGCATAGAGCACAAGCAGCCACGCCTTGAGCGGGGCGATGCGGTTTAAAAAGGCGAACGAATCCAGAACAAGGGGGTGGTAAACAAAAGGTAGACCGGCATTGATTCTGTATGGGTCGATACCTTTGCTCAAATCGGATATGGCTCTCAGATAGACAGACATATCCCACAAGCTTCCGTAGGGATAAGCGAGGTAAAGGTAGATAAGAACTGCGCTTGCACTGACCGGAATCAGGATGGAATCCGTTATCTTCAGCGCTCGGAAGTAATGCATTCTCGCTTCTCCATCACGACCTCATCCCATCAATCCTCCCACGTGGGCTGAACGTGCGGCGGCGCAACGAACGGAGTCAGACGCAACAACACAGCGGGCGCGAGAAGTCTGAAAACACGATATCAGCAAGTATGGACAGGGTTAGTTCGGTGTCCCACAAACGCCGACGTGCATTTCAGAAGCGCATATCCCGGTTGCAAATGGGAGCGGGCGTTTTCGGCGTTTTGAGGACCTGTCGACGCACGTGAACTCACCGTTGACGGTTGAGACGGATTGCGCCAATAGTGAATTCGCGCAAATTATTTTTAAGCAACGAAAAAAGCCCTGAGACTTTGGTCTGAGGGCTTTTCGTCTTGCGGGTCGCGCGAATCTGGTGGGTGGTACAGGGATTGAACCTGTGACCCCTGCCGTGTGAAGGCAGTGCTCTACCGCTGAGCTAACCACCCGAAGAGCTGTGCATTATGTCAGAGGTTTTTCGGTTCGTAAAGTACTTTTTAAGCGGTTTGCTCATCCGTTGTCGCGACCGGTTGAAGGCGCCACACGCTCGTTCCCTTGACTGCTTTGTCGAGGCCGTCGAGCACCGATTGATGAGCGGCGATTTCTTCATCGCTCGCGACGATCACCGGCAGTTCAAGCGAACTCAGCGCGACGCGCGGCGCGCGTTCAGCGCCACCGGTTGATGTTTCACCGAGCATGTCGATCACGAGGCTTTCCTGGCCACGCGTCATGGCCAGGTAGACTTCAGCGAGCAGCTCCGAGTCGAGCAAAGCGCCGTGCAACGTACGGTGTGCATTGCTGATGCCGAAGCGGTCGCACAATGCGTCGAGCGAGTTGCGTTTGCCGGGGAACATCGCCTTCGCCCGCACCAGTGTGTCGATCACTTCACCGCACTGTGAGCCGAACGACGGCAGACCGAGTAGCGCGAATTCAGCGTCGAGAAAACCGATGTCGAACGGCGCGTTATGAATGATCAGATCCGCACCCTGCACGAAGTCCTGCAAGTCGGCCGCGATCTCTGCGAACTTGGGCTTGTCGCGCAAGAACTCGGTGGTCAGCCCGTGAACCGCCAATGCGCCCGGGTCGCTGTCGCGTTCCGGGTTAATGTAGAAGTGCAGGTTGTTGCCCGTAAGCCGGCGGTTCACCAGTTCGACGCAGCCAATTTCGATGATGCGGTCGCCGGTGCGCGCATTCAGGCCAGTGGTTTCGGTATCGAGGATGAGTTGACGCATGTCGGATTAGCCCGCTCTAAAAATTGCTGGAGGAAACCTGAAATAAAAACCGCAAACACGAAGGCGCGAGCCCCAGTGTCAGGTTTCCGCGAGCGTCGCGACGCCGCGATTGGCAAGCGCATCGGCCCGCTCGTTTTCCGGATGTCCGGCGTGGCCCTTCACCCAGCGCCATTCAAGCTCGTGCTGCTGGACAGCGGCATCGAGCCGCTTCCAGAGGTCGGCGTTTTTCACGGGCGTCTTCGCCGCCGTCATCCAGTTTTTCTTCTTCCAGCCGTGGATCCACTCGCTGATGCCTTTTTGCACGTATTGCGAGTCGGTATGCACGACGGCCTTACAGGGCCGTTTCAGCGTTTCGAGCGCGGCGATCACCGCCATCAACTCCATGCGGTTGTTGGTGGTGTTCGCTTCGCCGCCGAAAATTTCTTTTTCCTGCGCGCCGTAACGCAGCAGCGCGCCCCAGCCGCCAGGGCCCGGGTTACCCTTGCAGGCGCCGTCCGTATAAATATCGATCAGTTCGGAAGTCATTTTCTCTGGTTGCGTGTGTTCGGTGTGGCGGCAGGAGCGAGCCCGGCAGCAAGGACGGGCTTTTTCACTTTCAACGGTCCAACGAGGTGCATGCCGCGCACCCGCTTGATGGCCTTGATCATGTAAGTGGCGCCGAAGATCGGCCACCAGCGGTCGCCGGCGGCTTCCATGAAGGCGTAACGGGCGAGCCACTGATCGCTGACGAGGGGCGGACGATAACAGCCGAAGCGCCCGCGCTCAAGGTCGAAGCCGAGCAGTTTAATCCAGTCCTTGAGACGGGTGAATGCAATCAGGTCGTGCGCCGCCGGCACGAACGGGCGGCCGGTCACCTTGCTGACCGATTGCCGCGCACCCCACAGCGACAGTGAATTGAAGCCGAGAATGATCAACTGGCCCTCGGGCATCAGCACGCGCTCGGCCTCGCGCAGCAGACGGTGTGGATCGGCGGTGAATTCGAGCGTATGGGGCATCACGATCAGATCGACGCTCTGCGCTTCGAACGGCAGGTCCAGCAGATCGCACCAGACCGCGCTGCGTCCGGCCGGCGCGTGGCGCCCGGAGGTGCCGGTGGCGATGCTGTTGCCAGCCCCGTTGCCCGCTGCGCGCGGATATTCATAGGGGGCGCTCGCGCCGCTCGCGGCGTCGAGCACGAGGCCCCGGCACGGCATGCGGTTTTCCCGCAGCGCGTCGAGTTGCGGCAAACCGAGTTGCAGTGCGTGGTAGCCGAACACGTCTGATACCACGCGGTCGAGCTGCGCCTGCTCCCATTCGAGGACGTAACGTCCAGGCGGCGAGTCGGTCCAGCCAGGCCAGTCTATAATCGTTCGGTCAGACATATTGAAGATTGCGTCGCCTATGAATGCGCTCGAGTACGTACCCGTCCCGGCTTTTGAAGACAATTACATCTGGCTCGTTTCGGACGGGCACCATGCGGTGGTCGTCGATCCGGGCGAGGCCGCTCCGGTTCACGCCTATCTGGCGAAACGGGGCTGGCGACTGAGCGCTATTTTACTCACGCACCATCACCAAGACCACGTCGGCGGGGTGGCCGATCTGCTGAATGGCCAGGCCGTGCCGGTTTATGGGCCCGCTGGCGAGTCGATCGCGCACCTCACGCACCGGCTTAAAAGCGGCGATCACGTGAGCATCGCCGAGCCGGCGCTTGAATTCACCATACTTGACGTGCCCGGCCATACGAGCGGCCATATAGCGTACTTTCAGGCAGCCGATCCAGCCGGAACGCCCCATGTGTTTTGCGGTGACACGCTGTTTGCCTGTGGTTGTGGACGCCTGTTCGAAGGCACGCCGGCGCAAATGCTGGACTCGCTTGACTCGCTCGCAGCGCTCCCCGGTGCCACGCAAGTTCACTGCGCGCACGAGTACACCCTGTCGAACATCCGCTTCGCGCTCGCCTGCGAGCCCGAGAATGCCCAGTTGCAGGCGTGGCGCGACAAAGCGGTCGCACTGCGCGAGCGCGGCGTGCCGACTTTGCCCACCACAATTGCCCACGAAAGGGCTGTCAATCCGTTCCTGAGGGCAGACAATCCGGCGATCCAAAGCACCTTGGCCGGGCAGTTGCATGAAACGGTGCCCGATCGTTTGACAGCGTTTGCGCTGATGCGTGAGTGGAAGAACAGATTCCGTTAACCCGTTGCCTTCTGGGGCCAACTTCACCTTGATTTTCGGAAAAATCTGCCAAGCCTAAGATTTGGCTGGGTTTTTAGTACATTTCCGATTGACGTAAACGTCCTGCTTTCGTACTATCGGCTGCAAATTCCAGTCCTATGGAAGCCGAGACGTTCATGAGATTTATCTTTAGTGCGTTATTGGTCCTCATGCTCGCCGCGTGCGCGAGCCAGGGACCGACGACGAGTAGCAATAGCACCGCTTCCACACAAGCCAGCCAGCAAGCCGTAGCCGACGCCCTTCGCAAGACAGCCTCTGCCAAAGAAACGATCGATGTTGATCAAGGCTCGGTCGATCAGTTGACGAGTCCCGACGCCGATCTGTGGGCCCGAATTCGCCGTGGTTTCCAGATGCCTGACCTGCAAAGCGACCTGGTCGACATGCAGGCGAACTGGTACGCGCAGCGCCCGGAATACGTACAGCGTATGACCGAGCGGTCGCAAAAATATCTGTATCACATCGTCGAGGAACTCGAGCAGCGGCATATGCCGACTGAACTCGCGTTGCTGCCGTTCATCGAGTCCGCCTACAACCCGCAAGCGTTGTCGGTGGCGAAGGCGGCCGGCATGTGGCAATTCGTGCCCGACACGGGCCGGACCTACAACCTAAAGCAGAACATGTGGCAGGACGAGCGCCGCGACGTGCTGGCGTCGACCAGTGCCGCGCTTGACTACCTCTCGCGTCTGCATGACATGTTCGGTGACTGGCAACTTGCGCTCGCCGCCTACAACTGGGGCGAGGGCAACGTGCAGCGCGCGATTGCCCGCAACCAGGCGGCGGGCTTGCCGACAGATTACGAAGACCTGCGTATGCCGAACGAGACACGTAATTACGTGCCGAAGCTGCAGGCGGTCAAGAATATCGTGATGAATCCGCAGGCTTACGGCCTGACGCTGCCATCCATTCCGAACCACCCGTACTTCGTGACGGTGACGACAGCGCACGATATGGACGTCGATGTGGCGGCCAAGCTCGCCAACATGTCGCCGGACGAATTCCGTTCGCTGAACCCGTCGTTCAAGAAGCCGGTGATCCTGGGCGCGACGCAGCCGCAAATCCTGCTGCCGTTCGATAACGCCAGCGCCTTCGAGCATAACCTGAAGGCCTACACGGGCAATCTGTCGTCGTGGACTACCTACACGGTCACCGAGCGTGCCGCGCCGGCCGCGATTGCGCAGAAGATCGGCGTCGACGCGGACACGTTGATGGAAGTCAACAAGATTCCGGCGGGCATGCGTCTGAAGCCGGGTTCGACCATCGTCGTGCCACGCAGCGATGACGATGCCGACGAAGACATCTCCGCCGACCTCGCCGAGACTGCGGTGCTGGCCATGGAGCCGGATGTCCCCGACACCCGCAAGATGCTGATCCGCGTGCGTCGCGGGCAGCCCATGGCTGCCTTGGCGGTTCGCTACGGCGTGTCGGTCGGGCAACTGAAGGCGTGGAATCGCACTCACCGCGACCAGGTCTCGGCGGGTCAGGTGATCGTGCTGCACGTGCCGGTCGGCAAGGCCTTGCCGAGCGAACCCGGTCCGGAGCGTATCGCGACGACCATGCAGGGCGGCGGTGTGCAGCGAATCGGCACCCATGTCGCAGACACGAAGAGTGATTCGCGTTACGATAAGAAATCAGGTCGTGGCCACACCAGCGTCGTCAAGGTGTCGGATTCGGCGGGCAAGGCCAGCAAATCTTCAGCGTCGGGCGCCGGCAGCAAGGGCAAGACATCGAAAGCGGCTGAGTCGGACACGTCCAGCAAGTCGTCGAAGGCTGCGGCAGCAGGCCGCCCGAAGACCGCAGCCAAAACGAAGAAGGGCAACTAGACCAAAGCGGCTTTCACGGAAGTGACCACATGCGTTGCGGGGGCAGCGCATGAATTGCGCTCCGATCACTTTTCGTTTTTAGACGCCGTCACCTGTGGTGACGGCGTTTTCATTTCAGTGGCCTCGCAGCCGAGCGGTTTTGCGCCAATTCGTTTATCTTTCGTGGCGCTACCCTGCGTCGAATGCACCTCATCCATTCTTGCCTATGTCGTCGACCCAGCTTCGCGTCTTTCTGCTGTTCTCTGCCGGATACTTCGTTTCCTACGTGTTTCGCGGCGTCAATCTCGGGTTCGCGCCGCTCATTACTCACGACCTGGGCTTGTCCGCGGCCGATCTCGGGCTGCTGACGAGCCTTTACTTTCTGGGCTTTGCCGGCGCGCAGATTCCGGCGGGCGTGCTGCTCGATCACTTTGGCTCGCGTCGCATCACGGCGGGCACGCTGCTGTTTGCGGCGGCGGGGATCTGGGTCTTTGGCGCCGCGCACAGCCTTGGCGCCATGATGGTCGGGCGTTTGTTGATTGGCGTGGGCGTTTCGGTGTGCCTCGGCGCCGCCTTTAAAGCGCTGGCGCAGCATTTCGAGGCTGCGCGCCTGCCACTCATCAACGGTTTGGTGATGGCGGTCGGCGGTTTGGGCGGCGTGGTGGTCGGCACCCCGCTGAGCTGGGTGCTGACCTTCGCGGGTTGGCGTGCCGTATGCGTCGGCCTCGGCGTACTGACGATCCTTGTCGCGGCGGCGCTATGGGTTGGTGCGCCGGAGACTCGTGAGGAGCAGCGCCACGCCAGTCTGGTCTCACAGTTCAAGGGCACCTGGCACATCCTCAACAGCGCGGCATTCTGGAAGATTGCATCGTTTTCGGTCGTCACCCAAGGCGCCTTCTATGCGATGCAGTCGCTCTGGGTCGGGGCGTGGATGCGTGACGTCATGGGCCTCGCGCCTCGTGATGCCGCCGCGCAAGTGTCGATTCTCGGTTTCGCGATGATGGCCGGGTGCATCGGCTTCGGCGCCGCAGCACGCGGTCTGGAGCGCCGGGGCGTGTCCTTATACGCGTTCTGTGGCGTGGGTATGGCGCTCTTCGTCGTCACCCAGTTGCTGATCATGGTCGGTGTGCCATTGCCGGCCGGGCTCCTGTGGGGCGCTTACGGTATTTTTGGCGGCACCGGGATTCTCAGCTACGCGGTGATGGCGCGGCATTTCCCGCCACATCTGATCGGCCGTGCCAATACCACGCTCACGCTGATTATTTTTTTGCTGATCTTCGGCTTCCAGATCGGCGTTGGCGCAGTGCTGTCCCGCTGGCCGGCAGCCGCCGGCCATTATCCAGCCGCCGCGCACCTGACTGCGTGGAGCATATTGGTCGTGTTGCAGATAGCAAGTGCGATCTGGTACCTATTGCCAAGCCGCGTACTGGCAAAACCCACTCATTTGCAGGCTGAGCAGCAATCCTGAGCTGGCGTTGGTCGGGCCAGAGCGGGCTGGAACGATTCTCCGCACCCGCTCGGTCCCCCGTTTCCTCGAGCTGCCGCCATATCCCGATTCGGCAACGTAAAGCATTGCAGGGTGGCCTGAGACGCCTGCCGGCGTTGGCTCCGGGCGCCTGCGCGACACCTCCCATCCCGCTTTGGCGCCATCTCGGATTTGGAGGGAAGGGTAGTTTCGAGCTATAATTCCAAGGTTTGAGCTTATCAACCCGCACCCTAGCGCCTACCTCTCCCACACCGTTCATCCGCCGCGCGCCGCCGACGCACCGCACCCAGCCGATCAGTCCACACAATGGATCCATCGCGCCCTTGCGACGTCTGCCGCGGTACGCGAGCGAGCCTGCGCGCGCATCAACTTGATGCGCCTCGCTGCGGCCCGCACGGCTCGGATAGACAGGTCGGCATCAGGGTGTTCCCCCAAGGAGTCTCCCGTGTTGCCGTCTTTTTCTCCCGCTCTGCTCGCGCTCGCCGACGGCACGGTCTTTCGTGGCTACTCGATCGGCGCTCCCGGCCATACGATTGGCGAAGTCGTTTTCAACACCGCAATCACCGGTTATCAGGAAATCCTGACTGACCCGAGCTACGCGCGTCAGATCGTGACCCTCACGTATCCGCACATCGGCAATGTCGGCGTCAACGCCGAAGATGTCGAGGCCACCAAAGTCCATGCCGCCGGCCTGATCATCCGTGACCTGCCGGTTCTCGCGTCGAACTTCCGCATGGAACGCACGCTCTCCCAATATCTGCAGGACGAAGGCGTGGTCGCCATCGCCGGCCTCGACACCCGTAAGCTGACGCGCGTGCTGCGCGACAAGGGTGCGCAGAACGGCGCCATCCTCGCAGGCTCGGATGACGAAGCCAAGGCAATCGAGCTGGCTTGCTCGTTCCCGGGTCTCGCCGGCATGGATCTGGCCAAGGTCGTGTCGACGAAGCAATCGTTCGAATGGAAGCAGACCGAATGGCGTCTGGGCGAGGGCTACGGCACGCAAAATACGCCGAAGTATCGTGTGGTCGCATTCGACTACGGCGTGAAGTTCAACATCCTGCGCATGCTCGCGGAGCGTGGCTGCCACGTCACCGTCCTGCCGGCGCAAGCTACCGCCGCTGACGCGCTCGCGCTCAACCCGGACGGCGTGTTCCTGTCCAACGGCCCCGGCGACCCGGAGCCGTGCGATTACGCCATCACCGCTACTAAAGAACTGATCGAGCGCGGCATCCCGACGTTTGGCATTTGCCTGGGTCACCAGATCATGGGCCTCGCGGTTGGCGCCAAGACGATGAAGATGAAGACGGGCCACCACGGCGCGAATCATCCGGTGAAGGATCTGGACGACGGCCGCGTGGTGATCACATCGCAGAACCACGGCTTCGCAGTCGATGCCGCCACGTTGCCCGCCAACGCGCGCGCCACGCATGTGTCGCTCTTCGACGGCACGCTGCAAGGTTTTGCACTCACCGACAAGCCGGCTTTCTGCTTCCAGGGTCACCCGGAAGCGTCGCCTGGCCCGCACGACATCGCCTACCTGTTCGACCGCTTCACCGGGTTGATGGACCAGAAGAAGGCCGGTACGACGGCGGCTGCGGCAGCGGCATAAGAACCTCGGGAAAAGCGCCGCGCCCGGGGCTTCGCCCGGCGCCGCGCCAGCGAGCAGAACAGAGCGCGCGAGAGCGGCAACGTCGTGAAAGTTTCACCGCAACTACGCCGCCACGACGCGCGCCAACGGTAAGAACACAGGAATACATTAGCGAGAGCGTTATGCCCAAGCGGACAGACATCAAGAGCATCCTCATTATCGGCGCGGGTCCGATCATCATCGGCCAGGCGTGCGAGTTCGACTACTCGGGCGCACAGGCTTGCAAGGCGCTGCGTGAGGAAGGCTACAAGGTCATTCTCGTCAACAGCAATCCGGCGACGATCATGACCGACCCGAACACGGCCGACGTCACCTACATCGAGCCGATCACGTGGGAAGTGGTTGAGCGCATCATCGCCAAGGAGCGCCCGGACGCGATCCTGCCGACGATGGGCGGCCAGACGGCGCTGAACTGCGCGCTGGATCTGCACGCGCACGGCGTGCTGGAAAAGTACAAGGTCGAGCTGATCGGCGCATCGCCCGAAGCCATCGACAAGGCGGAAGACCGTCAGAAGTTCAAGGACGCGATGACCAAGATCGGTCTCGGTTCGGCGAAGTCGGGCACCGCGCATTCGATGGAAGAGGCGCTGCAGGTGCAGGCGCAGATTGCTGTTGAAACGGGCAGCGGCGGTTATCCGGTTGTGATTCGCCCGTCGTTCACACTGGGCGGTTCGGGCGGCGGCATTGCGTACAACCGCGACGAATTCGAAGAGATCTGCAAGCGCGGTCTGGATCTTTCGCCTACGCGCGAACTGCTGATCGAAGAGTCGCTACTCGGCTGGAAAGAGTATGAGATGGAAGTGGTCCGCGACAAGAAGGACAACTGCATCATCGTGTGCTCGATCGAAAACCTGGACCCGATGGGCATCCACACCGGCGACTCGATTACCGTCGCACCGGCGCAGACGCTCACCGACAAGGAATATCAGATCCTGCGTAATGCATCGCTCGCAGTGTTGCGCGAAATCGGCGTGGACACGGGCGGTTCGAACGTGCAGTTCTCGATCAATCCGGTAGACGGCCGGATGATCGTGATTGAAATGAATCCTCGCGTGTCGCGTTCGTCGGCATTGGCGTCGAAGGCAACTGGCTTCCCGATCGCCAAGGTCGCGGCGAAGCTCGCTTGCGGCTACACGCTTGATGAGTTGAAGAATGAAATCACCGGTGGTCAGACGCCGGCTTCGTTCGAACCGACGATCGACTACGTCGTCACCAAGATTCCGCGTTTCGCATTCGAGAAATTCCGCGAAGCCGATCCGCGTCTGACTACGCAGATGAAGTCGGTGGGCGAAGTGATGGCCATTGGCCGCACCTTCCAGGAATCGTTCCAGAAGGCACTGCGCGGTCTCGAAGTGGGCGTCGACGGTCTGGATGAAAAGACCACGAGCCGCGATGAAATCATCCGTGAGATCGGCGAAGCCGGTCCGGACCGCATCTGGTATGTGGGCGACGCATTTCGTATCGGCATGACGCAGCAGGAAATCTTCGAAGAGACTTCGATCGACCCGTGGTTCCTCGCGCAGATAGAACAGATCGTACTGAAGGAAAAGGCTCTCGATGGACGCACGCTTGCGAGCCTGTCGAAGGAAGAACTGAAGTATCTGAAGCAAAGCGGCTTCTCGGACCGGCGTCTCGCGAAACTGGTCGGCGCGAAGCCGGCGGAAGTGCGTGCGCGTCGTATTGAGTTGAACGTGCGCCCGGTCTACAAACGCGTCGACACCTGTGCGGCCGAGTTCGCGACCAAAACCGCTTACATGTACTCGACCTACGAGGACGAGTGCGAAGCGAATCCCACGAACAACAAGAAGATCATGGTGCTGGGCGGCGGCCCGAACCGGATTGGCCAGGGTATCGAGTTCGACTACTGCTGCGTGCATGCCGCACTCGCGATGCGCGAAGACGGTTACGAAACGATCATGGTCAACTGCAACCCAGAGACTGTTTCCACCGACTACGACACGTCCGATCGTCTGTACTTCGAATCGTTGACGCTTGAAGACGTGCTTGAGATCGTCGACAAGGAAAAGCCGGTGGGCGTGATCGTGCAGTACGGCGGCCAAACGCCGTTGAAGCTCGCGCTTGATCTCGAAGCGAACGGTGTGCCGATCATCGGCACGTCGCCGGACATGATCGACGCCGCTGAAGACCGCGAGCGTTTCCAGAAGCTGTTGCAGGAACTCGGTCTGCGTCAGCCGCCGAACCGCACCGCGCGTGCTGAAGACGAAGCGCTAAAGCTGGCCGATGAAATCGGCTATCCGCTCGTCGTGCGTCCGTCGTACGTGCTGGGTGGCCGCGCCATGGAAATTGTCCACGAGCCGCGCGACCTCGAGCGTTACATGCGTGAGGCCGTGAAGGTGTCGCACGATTCGCCGGTGCTGCTCGACCGCTTCCTGAACGACGCGATCGAATGCGACGTGGATTGCATCTCCGATGGCGAAGCGGTGTTCATCGGTGGCGTGATGGAGCACATCGAACAGGCGGGCGTCCACTCGGGCGACTCGGCTTGCTCGCTGCCGCCGTATTCGCTGTCGCAGGCAACCATTGCCGAGCTGAAGCGCCAGACGGGCGCGATGGCAAAAGCGCTCAATGTGATCGGCCTGATGAATGTGCAGTTCGCGATCCAGCAAGTGCCGCAGCCCGATGGCTCGAAAGAAGACGTCATTTACGTGCTGGAAGTGAACCCGCGCGCTTCGCGTACGGTGCCGTACGTGTCGAAAGCGACCAGCCTGCCGCTCGCGAAAATCGCGGCGCGCGCGATGGTCGGCCAGACACTGGCCGAGCAGGGCGTGACGAAAGAAATCAACCCGCCGTACTTCAGCGTCAAGGAAGCTGTGTTCCCGTTCGTCAAGTTCCCGGCTGTCGATCCGGTGCTTGGACCGGAGATGCGTTCGACCGGCGAAGTGATGGGCGTGGGGCAGACCTTCGGTGAAGCGCTGTTCAAGTCGCAACTGGCTGCCGGTTCGCGTTTGCCGGAGTCGGGCACGGTGCTGCTGACGGTGATGGATGCCGACAAGCCGAAGGCCGTCGAAGTCGCGCGTATGCTGCACGAACTGGGCTATCCGATCGTTGCGACCAAGGGTACGGCTGCCGCAATCGAAGCGGCTGGTGTGCCGGTCAAGGTGGTCAACAAGGTGAAGGACGGTCGTCCGCACATTGTGGATATGATCAAGAACGGCGAGATCGCGCTGGTATTTACTACCGTCGACGAAACCCGCGCAGCTATTGCCGATTCGCGCTCGATTCGCATGAGCGCTCAGGCTAACAAGGTCACGTACTACACGACGATGTCGGGTGCGCGGGCCGCGGTCGAAGGCTTGCGGTATTTGAAGGACCTGGAAGTCTATGATTTACAAGGACTCCACGCTCGCCTAAACTAAGGCTTCGAATACCTGTCCAAGATGTAAGTGCCGCGGTTAAGCGGCGTCCCTTCGGTTCCGGCACGGGCTTTGCGCCAAGTTCTGGTCCCAGCGGGGATGCACTTAACCGCGGTGATTTTTTTTACGGCCGTTTTTTTGCCACTAGAGCTGTTTATGAGCACTATTCCATTGACGACGCGTGGCGCCAAGAAGCTGCGCGATGAACTGCAGCACCTGAAATCGGTTGAACGCCCGGCGGTTGTCAACTCGATCTCTGAAGCGCGTGCCCAAGGCGATCTGTCGGAAAACGCCGAGTACGACGCTGCGAAAGAAAAGCAGGGCTTTATTGAAGGCCGCATTGCCGAGATCGAGTCGAAGCTCGCCGGCGCCCAGATCATCGACCCGTCCGCGGTCGAGGCAGACGGCCGCGTGGTGTTCGGCGCGACTGTCGAACTGGAAGACCTGGATTCGGGTGCTCCGGTCAAGTATCAAATCGTCGGCGACGACGAAGCGGACCTCGAACACGGTCTGATCTCGATCAGTTCGCCCATTGCGCGTGCGCTGATCGGCAAATCGGAAGGCGATGTGGCGTCGGTGCAGGCGCCGGGTGGCGTTCGCGAGTACGAAATCATTGCCGTCAGCTACGTCTGAAGGGCGCTCAGGTGATTAAACCGGTGGGTAATCAGGTGTCCGCAGTGCCGCATCGGCTGTTCCGGCTGTTGACCGTGGTTTGGGTCGGCAGCCTGCTCACCATTGGCTACGCGGTCGCGCCGGTACTGTTTACGTCGCTTGACCGGAGCGTGGCCGGCGCGGTGGCCGCGCAACTGTTTCGCATAGAAGGCGTGCTCGGTGTGGTGTGCGGAGTGTTGCTGCTTGGGCTCGCCAATGTCCTGATTCGCCGGGGTAACGACAGCTACCGCCGGCTACGCTGGCTGCTTGCCGGTATGCTGGTATGCGTGCTGGTTGGATATTTCGCGCTCGAGCCGTTCATGAACGCGCTGCGGGTTGCCGCGCTCGAGGCGGGAACCGATGTGGGGCACTCGGCCTATGCAGCGCGCTTTGGCGTATTGCATGGCGTGTCGAGCCTGTTCTACCTGATCGAGAGCCTGTTGGCCATCGTGCTGGTCTGGAAGCTGCCTACTGATGCGAGTGTGTCGATGGGTGGGCAGACCAACCGCGGCTCGACAGGCAAGGGTGTGACGGGTTAGTTAAACCTTGAAGGGCGGCGAGCGCCGCCCCGCACATCACTTAACCGATTGATGCGAACGTTTGGCGCTGGCCTGACGTTTCTTGGCGCGCTTGATGTTGCCGCCCGCCGTCACACGTTCGTTGCCACGCACCACGACCTTTTTCGGCTTCGGTTTGCGCATGGGGATCTCGGAAGGCTTGACCACCGTAACCACGCGCGGCGCACGACCTTTACCCGGCTTCGCTTCTTCAGCCGCTTCGCGGGCGCTTGGCAGCGCACCGCGTTTGGTGCGCGCGGCAGGTTGGGCGGCTTCCGGCTTCCAGATCACCAGCAGCTTGCCGATATGCTGGATCGGCGCGGCGTTGAGCTTGTCGCAGATATCATCGTAGATGGCGAGGCGCTCTTCGCGTTCGTCGCCGAACACGCGGATCTTGATCAACTGGTGGGCGCCAAGGTGGACCTTGATCTCGGTCAGGACGGCGTCAGTCAAGCCCTCGGCACCGATAAGCACGACCGGTTTGAGCGCGTGAGCCTGGGAGCGCAATTCGGCGCGTTGATCGGAAGAGACTTTGAGGGCTGGCATGGAAAGTGAGGGACTCGACTAAAATGGCGGCGCCTGCATTTACGATCGTTTTGGTCGATCGCGCAGGGCGGCGCGTCAGAACAACGGAGAATCGCGGTTGATCGCTCCCGGGTAGATGACCCATTGAGCAGCAGCCGCGCGAATTAAACGCGTATTATCCGCTAAAAGCGTGACATCACGCAGCAAGAGTTCAACGTTTAATGGCAAAAAACAAGTTCAACACGTCGTGGTTGCATGATCACATCAACGATCCGTACGTGAAAATGGCGCAGCGGGAGGGTTATCGCGCCCGCGCAGCGTACAAACTGAAGGAAATCGACGAGCAGGACAAGCTGATCCGTCCAGGCCAGGTCATTGTTGATCTTGGCTCCACGCCGGGCAGCTGGAGCCAGTACGTGCGCAACAAACTGGCGCAAGGCGCCAGGCGGGATGCGGCCCGGGAAGGCGGGATCGACGGCACGATCATCGCGCTCGACCTGTTACCCATGGAGCCGATCGCCGACGTCACCTTCATCCAGGGCGACTTCCGCGAGGACTCGGTGCTCCTGCAACTGGAAGAAATTCTCGAAGAACGGCACGTCGACCTTGTAATTTCGGATATGGCGCCCAACCTGTCTGGCGTAGCGCTGGCAGATGCGGCGCGAATCGAGCATGTGTGCGATCTCGCGCTGGAATTTTCGCAGAACCACCTGAAACCGGATGGGGCCCTTTTAGTCAAGTGCTTCCACGGCAGCGGTTACAGCCAGATAGTTGAAAAGTTCAAGCAGCAGTTTAAGACGGTCGCCGCCCGCAAGCCCAAGGCTTCGCGGGACAAATCGTCGGAAACTTTTATTTTGGGTAAGCATCTCAAACGACCCCGTTAAGTGGGGGTCGATTAACCATTTTGCACCCCCAGATTGGCCGGAAAAGCGGCACTGGAGCCCCGCCGGACGCTATTTGTGCAGTAGTGAATGGTTATGGCAGGGGTCTGCGGACTGGATTAGAATGCTTTAGTGGTGCCGCAAGGCAAATGTAGGCGCCCGTCTATGAGTGAAGGAGTGGTGCTTTGAACAACAATATGTTTTCGAAGGCAGCAGTGTGGCTGGTTATCGCACTGGTGCTGTTTACGGTGTTCAAGCAGTTCGACAAGCCCCGTGTCCAGGAAGGTGTTTCGTATTCGCAGTTCATGGACGACGCGAAGAACGGCAAGGTCAAGACCGTCATCGTTCAGGGGCGTAACCTCACGGTCACTCCAGCGGACGGCCAGAAGTACCAGATCGTGTCGCCCGGCGACATCTGGATGGTCGGCGACCTGATGAAGTACGGCGTGCAGGTGAGCGGCAAGGCCGATGACGAACCGAACGCGCTTGTGTCCGCGCTGTATTACCTCGGACCGACAATCCTGATCATCGGGTTCTGGTTCTACATGATGAGACAGATGCAGGGAGGCGGGAAAGGCGGTGCGTTCTCGTTCGGCAAGTCCCGTGCACGTCTGATCGACGAGAATAACAACGCCATTAATTTCACGGACGTCGCCGGGTGCGACGAAGCCAAGGAAGAAGTCTCCGAGTTGGTCGACTTCCTGCGCGACCCGCAGAAGTTCCAGAAACTGGGCGGGCGCATTCCTCGAGGTGTGCTGCTGGTCGGGCCTCCGGGTACTGGTAAGACGTTGCTCGCTCGCGCCATTGCCGGCGAAGCGAAAGTGCCTTTCTTCAGCATTTCCGGTTCGGACTTCGTAGAAATGTTTGTGGGTGTCGGCGCCGCTCGCGTGCGCGACATGTTCGAACAGGCCAAGAAGCATGCGCCCTGCATCGTGTTCATCGACGAAATCGACGCGGTCGGTCGCCATCGTGGCGCCGGCATGGGCGGCGGTAACGACGAACGCGAACAGACGCTGAACCAGATGCTGGTTGAGATGGACGGCTTCGAAGCCAATTCCGGCGTGATCGTGATTGCTGCGACCAACCGTTCTGACGTACTCGACAAGGCGCTGCTGCGTCCCGGCCGTTTCGACCGCCAGGTGTATGTTGGCCTGCCGGACATCCGCGGTCGTGAACACATCATGAAGGTGCACCTGCGCAAGGTGCCGATCTCGAACGACGTAGACGCGGCGGTTATCGCGCGTGGCACACCGGGCTTCTCGGGTGCTGATCTGGCGAACCTGGTGAACGAAGCGGCGCTGTTCGCGGCGCGTCGTGGCAAGCGTATCGTCGAAATGATCGACTTCGAAGACGCGAAGGACAAGATCTTCATGGGTCCGGAGCGTAAGTCGGCTGTGATCCGCGAAGAGTCCAAGCGTGCGACGGCGTATCACGAGTCGGGCCATGCGGTGATCGCGAAGCTGTTGCCGAAGGCTGATCCGGTGCACAAGGTCACTATCATTCCGCGCGGTCGCGCGCTGGGTGTGACGTGGCAGTTGCCGGAGCACGACAACGAAACGTATTCGAAAGACTACCTGCTGGATCGTTTGGCGATTCTGTTCGGTGGCCGTGTGGCAGAAGAACTGTTCCTGAACCTGATCAGCACGGGTGCCTCGGACGACTTCAACAAGGCCACCCAGACCGCCCGTGCGATGGTTGCGCGCTTCGGCATGACGGATGCACTCGGACCGATGGTCTACGTGGACGACGAGAACGACGCCACACCGTTTGGCCGCGGCTTCACGCGGACCATTTCGGAGGCGACGCAGCAGAAGGTTGACGCAGAGATCCGCCGCGTGCTGGACGAGCAATACACCCTGTCCAAGCGTCTGCTGGGTGAAAATCGCGACAAGGTTGAAGCCATGACCGCGGCTTTGATGGAGTGGGAAACGATCGACGCCGATCAGATCAACGACATCATGGCAGGCCGTCCGCCGCGCGCGCCGAAAACCTCGTCGCCGCCGGCAAGCGACGCGTCGTCAGGCGGCAGTACGGGTACCGAGGTGAAGCCGGGCAGCGCCACCGCGCCGGCCTGATTGAAGCCACGTAAAAAGGTATGCGGGCCGGTGTGATTCACACCGGCCCGTTTTGCATTTATCCCGTTGACCGGTATTGGTCTGTATTTACCCGTCGTTGTCTGGATGCTCTGTTCCGTGTCGATCGCCGCTTTGTCGTTTCTCCCTGAGCCCGCGCCGTTGCAGTGCGGCCGTTTCACCCTGACGTTCGAGCGCCCGCTCGTGATGGGCATTCTGAACGTCACGCCCGACTCTTTCTCGGATGGTGGCCAGTTCGCCTTGCGCAGCGACGCGCTACGTCAAGCCGAGCGCATGATGCTCGATGGCGTCGATATCATCGACATCGGTGGCGAGTCTACGCGTCCGGGCGCGCCGCCGGTGTCGCTCGACGAGGAACTGGAGCGGGTGATTCCGCTTATCGAGCAGTTGCGGGGCGCGCAGATTCCGTTGTCGATCGATACGTACAAGCCCGAGGTCATGCGTCATGCATTGGCTGCGGGTGCGGACCTGATCAACGACATCTGGGGTTTCCGCATGCATGGTGCCATCGACGCGGTACGCGATAGCGAGTGTGGCCTGTGCGTTATGCATATGCTCGGCGAGCCGCAGACCATGCAGCTCGGCGAGCCGGTCTATCAGGACGTGGTGAGCGAAGTGCGGACGTTTCTCACTGAGCGTGTGACAGCCATGACCGAGGCCGGCGTCGCGAGGCAGCGCATTAGCGTCGATCCAGGCTTTGGTTTCGGCAAGGCCGTGATTGAGCATAACTACGCGTTGCTTGCTCACCTTCCCGAAACGGCCCCACGTGCTGAGCCGCCGTTTCCGATTCTCGCAGGCATGTCGCGCAAATCGATGCTGGGCGCTGTGACCGGCCGTGCCGCGCCGGAGCGCGTGGCGGCGAGCGTCGCGGCTGCCGTATGTGCGGC
>NZ_JBAURZ010000362.1:0-53509 GCF_049581445.1 Paraburkholderia sp.
AGGCCACCCGCTTCAGCGCGCCGAGCGGGTCGCCGGCGGCGAGCGCGCGTGCCGCAGCGGTGACTAGCGAATCCATCGTCTATCGGAATCCCGCCACACTTGTCACTCCCACCGTTTCTGGCCCGCAACTAATCTAGCACATGCGTACCCCCTATCCCGTCGTACAGGGAATACCGGGTACGACACGACGACCCGCATTCAACGGAGGCAGGCATGACGACGAAACATATGACGGCAACACGCGAGGAAAGGTCAGCCGAAACAAGGAGATCTCTCGAATCATGAGTGCCGGACGCGTTTCGCAACAGCCCTTCTTTGGCGCTATCGCGCTGCTCTTTGCCGTCAGTGTGACAGGGACGATCCGGTGGTGCACGTCGATGTCGGCGATGGGAGAGATGCCGATGCCGGGCGGCTGGACACTGTCGAATGCATGGACGCGGATGTGTGGACAGACGTGGTCCTACTCCGCGAGTTCGTTCCTCGGCATGTGGATGCTGATGATGGTGGCCATGATGCTGCCATCATTCGCGCCCGTGTTGTGGCGTTACCGCGAGTCGTTCGGCAGGGTCAGCGCGACGCGTCGCGCCTGGCTGACCACGCTCATGGGCGCAGGGTACTTCAGCGTGTGGATGGCATTCGGCATCGTTGCGTATGCGGTGGGTGTTGCGCTGGCAGCGCTCGAACTCCAGTGGCCCGTGCTGGCGCGCGCCGTGCCGATCGCTGGGGCTTTGGTGGTACTCGGTGGCGGCGCACTTCAGTTGACTGCGTGGAAGGCGCATCACCTTGCCTGCTGCAGATCGGCACCAGCGCGAGACGGCATCTCGCCAGTGCGCGCGAGCACAGTATTGCAATGCGGTATGCACCACGGCCTGCATTGCGCATATTGCTGCGCGGGCCTGACGGCGATCCTTCTGGTCATCGGCATCATGGACCTGCGCATGATGGCGCTCGTGAAAGCGGCCATCACCGCCGAACGTCTTTTGCCGGACGGTGAGCGCGTAGCGCGCGGGGTTGGCGTGGTAGTCGTCGGCGCAGGAGTGTGGCTATTCATGCGAGCGGCGCTGCTCGCATAACATCACGCGCTCTGCGCACGCTTGAGAGCGGACCATTCGCCACCCGCGCGGCTTATGACAAAATAAGCCAATTTCACGCGCCATCAGAATCCGCTTTTGAACCCACCATCCTCTACTGTGTCGATCTCGGTCGTGAACGCCTTCCTTAGTGGAGCCGATCGTGCCGCAATGGCGCGTCTTGCTGGCCGCTCGGGTATTCCCTATGAGCTACTGAGCAAACCAGGCGCACGGGTCACAGAGGAGCAGTTCTCGACGCTTTACCGGCTCCTCGCTGTTGAACTGGACGACGAAATGCCCGGCATTTTCAGCCGGCCACTGCGAAGCGGGACATTGAAATTCCTCTGTCTAAGCTTGCTTGACGCGCCGAATCTGGGTGTGGCGTTGCATCGCTTCGGTCAGTTCTTTCACCTGATTCTCGACGAATTCCGCGTCGTCCTGAATCGCGAGGACGCGGTGGGCTGTGTCGAACTCGTCGATAATCCGGCGGGCCCTGCAGTCAGCACGCTGGGCCGCGAGTTGATGCTCAAACTGGTGCACGGCGTGGCGTCGTGGCTGATAGGACAGAAAATTGCACTCACGAAGGTGGACTTCGAGTTTCATCGGCCCGCGCGGGCGGGGGACCACCTTTATCTGTTTCCGGGCCCGGTGCAATTCGGCCGGCAAACGACGCGTATGTGTTTCGACGCCGCCTATCTTGATGTTCCAGTCAGGCGGCGCAAGTCGGAGCTCAAGGCATTTCTCGGGCGCGCTCCCGAGGACTGGATTTTTGTCTCGTTCGCAGAGCAGATGGTGTGTCACCGCGTCTGGCGCTACATCGCCGATTGTCTGCCTACCCCACCGGCGATCGACGCGGTGGCCGATCATCTGCACTACTCGGTACGCACGCTATGCCGCAGGCTCGAAGCGGAGGGGACGACGTTTCAGGCCATCAAGGACGAGGTGCGGCGCGACATCGCAATCCAGCGGCTGACGCAGTCGGAAGATGCGATTGCAGCGATCGCCTATGACGTAGGCTTCGATAATCCCACCGCTTTTCATCGTGCGTTTCGTCACTGGACCGGCAGCACGCCTGCTGCGTATCGCAATACCGTCTGAGCGGGTCGCCTGTGCGATAAACGCCAGGCCAACGCCATCAAGCATAGAAGGGGAGCAACTGCGGTCCGCCGCGGTTGCTCCCCTCTCGTCCAGCATCACGTTTCCTGACCGATCCCGCCAGCCCTTGATCAATGATTGAGGCAGGTGTCGGCGTTCTGCCAGGTACAGGTGTCGAGGCCGGTGTGGATGACCGGCTTCACGGTTTTTCCTTCAGCAAGGTCGCGCATGACCATCGCTGCCCGATAGCCCATTTCCTCCGGCCGTTGCCCGACAAGCACGTTGACCTTATGGTCCTTGAGGGCCTGAAGTTCCGGTCCAAGCGTATCGGCCGAGACGATCACGAACTTGCCGTCCTGGATCTTCTGCATGATCGGCGCAACGACCTGTGAATAGGCCTGCGGCGCGAACAGCGGCCAGCCGCCTTCGAGTACGAAAGCATCGAGCCCGGTCGCATTGGCGGTCAGCGTATCCTGCATCATCTGGTTCGCCTTGGCGGCATCGTCATTCACGTAGAGTGGGCAGGCGCTGATTTCATGCCAGCCGTTCTCGCCCGCGAGCTTCTGGATTCCCTTCTTGCCCGAGAGTGCATCGCGTGTGCCTTGAGCGCGCTGGTTGATGTTCTCGGCTGCGGGATTGCCCATCACGAGGCAGATATTGCCGCCCTTCGGCATCAGCGTTTTCAATTGCTCACCGAGCTTGACGCCCAGTTCGTAATTGTCGGTGCCTACATAGCTCTTACGCAGCGACGCGTCCTTCGGCAGCAAATCGGCATCCGCGGTGATGATCGGAATCGACATGTGACGGCGGCGCAATACTTCGGCCACGGCCGGGGCATTCGCGGGCGAGATCGCCATGGCCGATACGCCCTTCGTCAAAAGATCGTCGATGATCTGCACTTCAGCGCTTTCGTCGGCGGCCGTCGCGGGGCCAGTGTAGTAGCAGGTGTAGCCTTCCTTGTTGAGTTCCTTGTTCGCCCGTTCGCATCCCTGATGCATGAGGTCGAAGTAGGGGTTGTCGAGACCCTTCACCACCAGCGCGAGGGTCTTATCGGCTGCGAAGGCGGGAGAGCCCAGCATGGCAAGTCCTCCGATCGCAGCAAGACACATCAATACTTTTTTCATCGTTGCCTCCTAGGTCGACCAGCGTTAGCGCTTTAGCGTTTACTCCGGTCCCATGCAAAGCGACAGGCCCCGGCTCTGCGGTGCCCATGTCTCGCACAACTTTCGTAATAATCGCAAGGAAAGCCCGTATTCGAGCCTGCTCGCCTTCCCGCGGAACTTCGCGGTCTCATGCACACTTGCGTCCGGCAGCGCCGCGTCTCGTCCGGCCGCACCCCGCCCATCGTCGCACCGGCCGTATCGCGGCCGATGCGCGCGAAGACATTTCAATCTCCTTGCCGCACACCGCCTAGCCGGTTGAAGAGCACGGCGACGATGATGAACGCGCCCACGACCGTGCCCTGCCAGAACGAATCGACACCGAGCAGGATCAGGCTGTTGCGGATCACTTCGATGAGTGCGGCGCCGACGACGGTCCCGAAGGCGCTGCCGATGCCGCCCATCAGATTGGTGCCGCCGATCACGGTCGCGGCAATCACGCGCAACTCGTCGCCCGTGCCGAGGCCCGTCGTCACCGCGCCGAGCCAGCCCACTTCAAGGATCGCCGCGACGCCTGCCATGAGTCCAGCGAGGACATAGACCGAGCAGATGATGCGGCGCACCGGAACGCCAGTGAGGTTGGCCGCATGACGGTTGCCGCCGACCGCGAAGACGTAGCGGCCCCAGCGCGTCCACGCAAAGGCGAACCAGAACAGCACGGCAAGGACAACCAGGAACCACACCGGATTGGCGACGCCGAAGGTCTTGCCGCCGCCGAGCGCAAGCAGCTTGCTGCCGTCGGGGCCAAAATCGAAAATGGTCCGGCTGCCGGAGAACACCAGCGCAAGACTACGCCCAACGCTCAACATGCCGAGCGTGACGACGAAAGGCTGCATGTCCAGATAGGCGATGAGTATGCCGTTCACGAGGCCAACCAGCCCTGCGGTCAAGAGTCCCATGCCGATACCGGCCCAGATCGGATAGCCGGCATTCATGACCACCGAGAGCACGATCCCGCTCAGGCCAATCGTCGAGCCGACCGAAATGTCGATGCCGCCCGTGACGATCACGGCCATCATGCCGAGCGCGACGATAGCGACAAAGGCGAAGTTGCGCGTGACGTTGAACAGGTTCTGCTGCGTCGCAAAGGTCGAGGTGACGAACGAGAGCACGACGCAAGCGATGATGGTGGCGAGCACCACCCAGAACACCTGGCTCGCGAGCAGCCCCGACCAGCGAGTATGAGTCCGCGTGGATTGCGGATCATCAAGCAGTGTTTGCATTCGGGTAGGCCTTTCCGGCGCATCGTTCAATTTCGGGTCTCCGTTGCGAGGCAGATTCAGGCGGTGGTGATGGCTCCGGTGATGAGGCCGGTCACTTCTTCCGGGGAGGACGCTTCGATCTTCTTGTCCGCGACCTTACGCCCACGCCGCATGACAACCACGCGGTGGGCGACGTCGAAAACGTCAGGCATGCGATGGCTGATGAGAATGACCGCAATGCCATGTTCGGAGAGGCGTTTGATGAGGTCGAGCACCTCTACCACCTGACGCACGCTGATCGCTGCGGTCGGCTCGTCCATGATCACGAGGCGCGCTTCGGAAAGGCGCGTGCGAGCAATCGCCACGGCCTGTCGTTGACCTCCGGACATCTGCCGGACGAGGTCGCGAGGGCGCGTCTCCGATTTAAGTTCTTTAAAGAGTTCGCCAGCGCGCCGGTACATGGTCGCGTGATCGAGGATGCGGATGGGCCAGAAGCCGAGGCGTGGCTCACGGCCGAGGAAGACATTGGCGGCCGCCGTGAGGTTGTTGCAAAGCGCGAGATCCTGATAGACGACTTCGATCCCTTGAGCCCGGGCGTCGACGGGTTTGCCGAAATGCGTGGGCTTACCCTCGATAAGGATCTCGCCGTGCGAGGGGGGAAAGTTACCGGCGATGACCTTCACTAGCGTCGACTTCCCGGCCCCGTTGTCTCCCATGAGCCCGACCACCTGGCCCCGCTCCAGACTGAGCGTTACGTCGATCAGCGCCTGAATCGCGCCGAAATGCTTGGAAACGCCTCTGAGTTCCAGAAGACTCATGGACTGTCTCGCTCGCTCAAGTAATGCCGCCCGTTTCTTCTGCCGGGCAGACGGTGGACATGCAAACCAACATTTTTTTATAGCACAAAGGTGCTTTTTGGCAAGCAACGCTCGTTCGGGGTTTACCTTCGGCCCATGGGGCAGCGCACATCGTGAGAGCTATCGTTTTGCTTGCACTTGTGCGAAGTGGTCGCATGTACCTGTGATGGTCTCGGCGTATGCTATATGGGTACCAGTGGATGCGCCCCTAGTTTCCGCTTACCCAGATAACGAGCTTATGCAATGGCCAAAGATCCTGAATCGACGGTCGAGGAGGCTGCAGGCGGCGAAGCCGATCCTGCTCCTGCGAAGTTTCTTCCTGCCTTCGTGTGGCGCGCTTCACGCGATGGTTCAATCCTCTACGCGAATCCGTGGGCTTGCCGATATCTCGGCGGCCCGCCCGAACAAGTAATCGGACGGCACTGGCGAACGTTCGTGCACGAGGAAGACATCGACGCTGTGCTCGATGCCGTACGCCAGATAAAAGATGGCCCGCTCCTGCGCAATGTGGACGTGCGGCTTGTTCGTGCAGACGGCGCATTTCGCTGGCACACGCTTCATCTGCAGGCGACCCGCGACGAGCACGGCAATATCTCCGACACGGTGGGCGTCGCAATCGACATTCACGAATCCAGGCATACGCGGGCCCTGTACGAAGCCAGCGAGCGGCGCCTGCGTGCGGCGTTCCAGGCCGCACGGATGGGCGGCTGGGAATGGAACATGAAAACCCGGATGGTGCATATGACCGCCGAGTTGGCGAAGATGTATGCACTGCCTGAGGGCATTGAGTGCGCAACCATCGAAGAACTGAGCAATCGCGTGGCGCCCGGCGACCGCGATGCCTATCACCGCAAGCTCGACGAATTACTGCGGCACCGTGCACCATTCGAACTCGATTACCGCCTTGGAGAAGGTCAAGCGGCGTGCCGCTGGCTGCGCATGCGTGGGCACTCTGAGTACGATCCCGAAGGGCGCCTCGTGCGCGTGTACGGCGTGACCTTCGATATCAGCGAGCAGCACCGCAAGGAAGAGCAACTGAGTGTTAGCGAACGGCGTTATCGCGCACTCGTTGAATCGACCGGCGCGATGGTCTGGTCGGCGGATACCGATGGGCGCATCCGCGTCGCCGGTGGTTCGTGGAAAGAGTTCGCTGGAGCCGATGCCGCCAGGCTCGACGGCTGGGGCTGGCTCGACCTGGTGCATCCGGATGATCGCGAGTTCACACGACGCAGCTGGCAGGATGCGCGGCTCGAGAAGACCGCTCAGTCGCTGACGTTTCGCCTGCGCCGGCAGGACGGCGTTTACCGCTACATGCAGGCCAACGCGGCGCCGCTGAGCGACGAGCGGGGCAATCTGCAGGAATGGTTTGGAACCATGACCGACGTGACGGCACGGCGCGAAGCGCAGGCCGCAACCGAAGCGCGCCGCTTGAGATTAAGGGCCGCCACGCAGGCCGCCAAGCTGCGCATCGTGACGCTCGATCTGTCGGACTGGAGCCTTTCGATGGAGAACGGCGGGGACTGTCACCACGTGGCACGGATGCCCTATCAAAGCGCGCTCTCCCGCGTGCATGCCGACGACCGCGCTTCGCTCGACCGTTATGTCCGACGTCTCCTGGATGGAGAAGCGCCGCACGCGAACTTCGAATTTCGTATCCAGCATGCGCGGCGCGAGCAATGGGTCGGGGGTAGCGCGCTACTGCAACGCGGTTTTGGTGGCGAGCCGCTGCGTATCATCGGCTCGATCGTCGATATCACCGGGCGCAAGCGGCTAGAGTTGATGCTGCGCGAGTCGAGCCGGCGCAAGGACGAATTCCTCGCCATGCTGGCACACGAACTGCGCAATCCACTGGCGCCGTTACGAACGGCGATCGCGCTAATGCAAAAAGCGGCGCTGCCCTTAGAGCATGAGGAGCCGGATCTGCTTGGGCTGATGCAACGGCAGGCCGAGCATATGACGCGTATCGTCGACGATCTGCTTGAGGTGTCCCGGATCACCCAGGGCCGCATTGCGCTGAAGTACGAGCCTATTCTCGTTTGCACCGCTGTGTACCACGCGGTGGAATCGGTCGCCCCGCTTGTCGAGGCACGCGCCCAGCAAATCCACGTCGAAGTGCCGGACGCTACCAGCTGGATCTGTGCGGACTCCACCCGCATGTCGCAGATACTGGTCAATATTCTGAACAACGCCAGCAAATACACCCCCGAAGGCGGCAGCATCAAGATCACCGCGCATGTGGACGCGGAGTGGATATCTATCGTGATTACGGATACGGGTTCCGGCGTGTCGCCCGAACTGCTGCCGCATATTTTCGATCTTTTTTCGCAAGGCGAGCGCACGCTGGACCGTTCTGAGGGCGGACTCGGCATCGGGCTATCGCTGGTCAAGAAGCTTGTAGAAATGCATGACGGCAGGATCTCCGTACGCAGTCCAGGACCGGGCCAAGGGACGAGCGTGACGGTCGATCTGCCGCGCCTGCATCATCATGAACGGCATTCGGGAGCCGCGCTTTCGGCACTCGACGCGCCTCAGGAAGCGTCGGTGCGCCGCATACTTATCGTTGACGATAACCGTGATGCGGCCGATTCGTTAGCCATGCTATGTGAAACGGAGAATCACGTGACCTGCGTTGCCTATTCGTCGGCGCAAGCGCTGGAAGTCGTGCGGGATTTCAAGCCGAACGTCGCGTTGCTCGACATCGGGCTACCCGGTATGGACGGTTACGAACTGGCCGGGGTCCTGCGCGCGCAATGCGATACACCGCTATTGCTGATTGCGATTACCGGGTATGGACAAGCCGAGGATCGGATGCGTGCGCAGGCAGCCGGGTTCGATCTGCATTTCGTCAAGCCGGTCAGGGTGGAAAGTTTGCTCAAAGCCCTGTCGGTACGGGTGGCCGATTATGCGGACGAAGAGTCAGCCACCGTTGCGGGACGCGCACGGCGATGATTGATCGCGATAAACACGCCCATTAGCAGACAGAAGCCAAACAGCAGCAACGCCGTATTGATGAGCACGCGTTCAAATCCGAGCTCGCTGACGTCGATAAACGGATAGGGGTAAAAATCGGTTTCGCTGCCGCGCCAGAGTGTCATCAGCAGATAGGCAAGCGGATACACCAGCCAGAACAGGCAATCGCGTAGAAGTAGATGGAAGCGCGGGACGAACAGCAGCCAGTACAGCGCGCATAGCAGCGGTATGGCCGTGTGCAGCAATTCGTTGAGCAGCGCGCGGTAGCCTGACGGTGTCCACAGATGACGCAGCAGACAGTTATAGGCAAGACCGACGAACACGATATAGACGACGACCGCGGTGAGCACGGGCGGCTTGCGGAAGAATCCCCCGGGCGCGAAGCGCGCTCGCGTGGCCACGCAGGAAAAGCTGATCGCCACGGTGAGTATCGTCAGATTGGTCAGGTAGCTGCTCAACCGCTCAATACCCTCGATCACACCCAGGCCGCGAAACAGCATTCTGCTAATCGTGATGTCGGTCTGCGCGGCAAGGGCCAGCCATGCAAGAATCGCAATCAGCGATGCCATGGAGATTGACGCAAGACTTGGCGTCGCGAGCGGCAAGTCGGAACGATGCGGTTCGGGATGAGCGGAGTGCTTTGGCATGCTCAGAGTCCGTTTCACTGAAATCGAGTATAAGACAGTCTGGGTCGCGATCTGTGACCTCGGGACGAGGGCGACGGCACGACGTTTCGCGATTGCGTCGCTGCAGTGCATCAATTGCAGTGACAAGTGGCAGCGTTAGCGCGGTCACCACCTCGGGCACAAGGGCCATGCATTACGCAACGACTGGCCAACGCCAGGTGGTCGACAGCGAGGCGATAGCGCAACTGCCGCGATCAGGTGCAATATGTTGCGGCGTTCGTGATTGATATTTTTTTCTGGGCTAGTTAAATATACGGGTACGTGTCATCTCGTTGTCAGGCTGCTGATCCTGTTAAGAGGGGAATAGGCTTGAAAAGTGATTCGCAGACCTCGGTGCTGGCTTACAAATACACTACACGCACGCGATCGAGGCGGGTGGTGCAGGGCGGCGTCGCGCTCATCGTCGCAACGTCGCTTGCAGCGTGCATGGTCGGCCCGGACTATCGCAAGCCCACGGTTCAGGTGCCGGAAGGGTTCAAGGAAGGCGTGGACTGGCAGCGCGCCGAGGCGAATCCACAAGCGGCGATCTCGAGCACCTGGTGGCGCATGTATGGCGACGACAAACTCAACGGTCTGGTCGACCAGGCGTTGCAGGCCAACCAGTCGGTCGCGGCGGCAGAAGCCGCCTACCGCGTTGCTCTCGCAACCATAGAGTCCGACCGGGCAGCCCTGTTTCCTGTCGTCAGTCTGGGCGCGGAAGGCGGGCGCTCGGGCGGCAACATCGCAGGGCTCTCGGCGGGCAGCTCCAGTTCGCCGGCCGCGGCGGGCAACAGCGTGGCGGTGACGGGCACGGTCAGTTGGGAACTCGATCTGTGGGGCGCGATACGGCGCCAGCTCGAATCGGCGAGAGCAAACGCCCAATCGTCTGACGCACAGCTGGCCGGCGAGCGCATTTCGATCGCGGCCAGCGTCGCGACCGACTATTTCCAGCTACGGCAGGCCGACTTCGACATTCGTATGTTGAAGGAGCAGCAGGATATCTACGGACAGATTCTCGGGATGACGCAAGCCGGATTCAAGGAAGGCGAAGCGTCGGGTGACGACGTGCTCAACGCGCAGGAGAATCTGCAAACGATTATCGCCGACCTGCAGACGACCGAAATTTCACGGGAGCAGGACGAGCACGCCATTGCCGTGCTGGTCGGCACGCCACCGGGGTCATTTTCCATCGCGCCTGATCCGGACTATCAGTTCGTTTCGCCTCCCGTGCCGCCCGAACTGCCTTCCGAACTGCTGGAACGGCGCTATGACGTCGTGAGCACCGAGCGCACGGCGGCGTCGGCCAACGCGAAAATTGGCGTCGCCGAGGCCGCGTTCTTTCCGGACGTGACGCTTTCGGCCGAGGGCGGTTTCGCGCACAACACGTTCGCGCATCTGTTCTCGGTACCTAGCCGTTTCTGGACGCTTGGCCCCGATATCGCGGAAACGATTTTCGACGCCGGCGCACGCACCGCTGCGGTACATGGCGCGCGCGCGACCTACGACGAAGATGTCGCGAACTACCGTAATACGGTGCTGACGGCGTTCCAGAGCGTGGAGGACAGCCTCTCGTCGATGAATCATTTGCGGCAGCAGGCCAGCGCGTTCGAGCAGGTGTACGACAGCAGCAGCCGGCTGTTTTCAAGCCAACAGGCGCAGTTCAATGCCGGTGCGTCCAGCCAGCAGAACGTGCTGACGCAACGGCTGACGTTGATCCAGGCGGAGGAGAGTGTGCGCGACACGCAGGCACTGCTCGCCGAGAGCAACGTGCTTCTGGTCAAGAACCTTGGCGGTGGCTGGCAACGCGATGACGCCGAAGTCGCTTCGGTGCCGGCCGCCGCTTCATCACCCGCTTCGGACGCGGCAGCGCAACCTGCCGCGGTGCATTCCGCCGACTGACCCGCATGCTGTTTCATATGATCCGGCATACCGCGAAGCCCGCGCGTGCTGGCCTCAAGCAAGAACGGAGTTCTCATGAAGCCACGTCCTCAGCGCGCGTCGCTGTCGTATCTGTGTCTGATCGTACTTGCCGCCTGCTCGAAACCTGCGCCGACGCCTCCACCGCCGCAGGTTTCGGTCATGACGGCGCATATGCAGTCGGTGGCGCTTGAGCGTCAGTTCGTCGGCCGGCTGTCGGCTTACTACAGCGCCAATGTGACGGCCCGCGTGTCTGGCGTGCTGCTGCGGCGCAATTACACGGAAGGCGCGCCGGTTCGCACGGGGCAAGTGCTGTTTGAGATCGATCCTGTCTTTTACCGCGCGCAGGTCAATAACGACCTGGCGGTGCTGGCCGAGGATCAGGCCACCTACGTCAACGACCACATCACCGCAGCGCGCAACCGCAAGCTGCTGCCAGTGGGCTCGATCTCACAGCAAACCGTCGACAATTCCGACGCCGCTGAACGCAGCGCGGCGGCCAAGGTGAAGGCCGACGAGGCGGCTGTCGAGACCGCAAAGGTTTCGCTCAATTACACGCGTGTGACCTCGCCGATCAGCGGGATCGCCGGACAGCAACAGGTGACTGCGGGTGCGGTGGTGGGTAGCAGTACCTCCGACTCGGGTGGCAGCGGGACGCTACTCACGACGGTCCAGCAGATCGATCCGATGTACGTGAACTTCACGATCAGTTCGTCCGACCTGGCGACGCTACAGCAGTCCCAGACCCGGGGCTCGATCGATCTGACACAGCAGAACCAGACCACGGTGCAGATCGGACTGCCTAACCGCACGTCATACGGCACGGCGGGTACGCTCGATTTCTCAGACATTACCGTCAATGCGGCGACCGGATCGATCAACATGCGCGCGCTCGTGGCGAACCCGCAGCGGCATCTGCTGCCCGGCATGTTTGTGACGCTGACGGTCAATTTCGGTCAACAGAACAATGTGTATCTGGTTCCGCAGCAGGCATTGCAGCGCGACACCGTGGGCGGATACGTGATGGTGGTCAACGCGGATGGCAAGGTCGGGCGTAAGGACGTCGAGGCGAACAATAGCCTTGGCAATAACTGGGTCGTGACGCGCGGTCTGACAGACGGGGACCAGATTATCGTGACGGGTGTTCAGATGGTAAAGGAAGGGGCACCGGCGAAGACTGTCGCGTGGCAGCCGCCTGCGTCTTCGGCTGCGGCGGCGGATTCGGCAGCATCCGGAGCGCCGGCGGCAGCGGCACCACCGGCAGCATCGGCGTCGGGTCCGGCGGCAGCGCCGGCTTCCACAGCGTCATCGGCTTCGGCCGGCATGGCGCAATAGGAGACCGTTCATGCCGAGTTTTTTCATTCAACGCCCCATCTTTGCCTGGGTCATCGCGATCCTGATCTGCCTGTTCGGCATCATCTCGGTGCACGGCATGGGGATCGATTCGTACCCGGACATCGCGCCGCCGGAAGTGACCATCACTTCGACCTATCCGGGCGCGAGCGCCCAGACGATGGAATCCACGGTGACCCAGGTGATCGAGCAACAGCTCACCGGGATCGACAATCTGCTGTATTTCAGTTCGACCTCGAGCGCGAGTGGCCAGTCGCAGATCATCCTCACGTTCGCAACGGGCACTAACCCAGACATCGCGCAGGTGCAGGTGCAGAACAAGGTCACGATCGCCCAGCCGCTGCTGCCTTCGCAGGTAACGCAGCAAGGGGTCGTAGTGGCGAAGGCGAGCCCGGACATCCTGATGTTCGTCGCGCTGCAGTCAAACAACCCGGCGATCGATGCTGGGCGCCTGAGCGATATTCTCGCATCAGACATTCAGCCCAACATCGGCCGTCTGAATGGGGTGGGCAATACCAACCTGCTTGGCTCGGAGTACGCGATGCGCATCTGGCTCGACCCCGACAAGCTGCAGAGCTACGGGTTGTCGACGACCCAGGTACTCAATGCCGTGAACGCGCAAAACGCGCAGTTCGCAGCCGGCTCGCTAGGTGCGGATCCGGCCGTGAAGGGGCAGGTATTTACGGCGACCGTGACGGGCGACGCCCTCTTTTCGTCGCTCAAGCAGTTCCAGGACATCATTCTCGTGGCGAACAACAACGGCACCACGGTCAAGCTCTCCGACGTGGCGCGCATTTCGTTCGGCTCACAGACGTATGGCTTCGCGCCGGTCTATGACGGCAAGGCGGCTGGGGGGATGGCGATTTACCTGCTGCCGGGTGCGAATGCGCTCGCGGTCGCGAAGGCGGTAAAAGCCGAGATGGCGGTACTGGCGCGGGACCTGCCGGAAGGCGTCGTGTGGAGCGTGCCATACGACACCACGCCGTTTATTACCGCCTCGATCATCGACGTGATCCGTACGCTCATCGAGGCGATCGTGCTGGTGTTTTTCGTGATGCTGATCTTCCTGCAGAATCTGCGGGCTACCATCATTCCGACGCTCGTGATTCCGGTCGCGCTGCTTGGGACCTTCATTGGCCTGTCGGCGTTGCACTACACGCTTAACCAGTTGACGCTGTTCGGCATGGTGCTCGCGATCGGCATCGTGGTCGACGATGCGATCGTCGTGATCGAAAACGTCGAACGCATCATGACCGAGGAGCATTTAGAGCCAAAGGCGGCGACCCGCAAGGCGATGGGCCAGATCACCGGCGCCATCATCGCAATCACGGTGGTGCTGTCTGCGGTCTTCATACCGTCCGCGCTGCAACCGGGCGCGACCGGCATCATCTACGCGCAGTTTGCACTGACGATCGCGGTGTCGATGGGATTCTCCGCGTTCCTTGCGTTGTCGTTCACGCCTTCGCTGTGCGCGGCGATCCTGAAGCCCGAACACCCGGACAAGAAGAGCGCGATCTACCGCTGGTTCAACCGCACTTTCGACTGGACGACGACACACTATATCGGCCACGCCGGCCGGGCCGTGACCCATGCGCCGCGCTGGATGATGGTATTTGTGCTGGTCGTGGTGCTGACAGGTTTCCTGTACACGAAACTGCCGACCAGCTTCGTGCCCGACGAAGATCAGGGCTTCGTGCTCGCGCTCGTGAATCTGCCGCCCGGCTCGACGCTGCAGAGCACCAATCACGTGATGGGCGAAGTGCGCGACAAGCTCCTGCACAGTGCGGTCGGCAAGGACATCGTGGGCATTTTCCAGCCAGAGGGTTTCAGCTTTGTCGGCACGAGCGAAAACGTCGGCATGTCGTTCATCAAGCTGGCGGACTGGAAACAGCGGCCTCTAACCGCGATGCAGCTGATTCCGCGGATCAACCAGATCCTTCATTCCATTCCCGATGCGCAGATCTTCGCGGTGAATCTGCCGACCATCCGCGGTCTTAGCCAGTTCGGCGGCATCGACATGTATCTGCAGGCACGCGAAGGCCAGTCACGAGCGGAGCTCGGCCAGGCCGAACGCACGCTGCTCGCAAATGCGACGAAGAGCCCAGTGCTGTTCGGGATCCGCCCCAACTCGCTGCCGTACGCACCGCAACTGGACATCGCGGTGGACCGAACCCAGGCCGAAGCGATGGGCCTGTCGCTGTCCGATGTCTACAACACGCTTGAACTGGAGCTCGCACCGTTTTACGTCAACCAGTTCACTTACGGCGGGCGCGTAAAGAAAGTCTTTATCGAGGCCGATGCGCCGTACCGGATGGGCCTCGAGGCGTTCCAGCACTTGTATACGCCGAGCTTGTTCGGCACCGCTGCCGGCACCGGCACCGGTACGACCGCGAGCCTGTCGTCATCGACCAGCACGTCGGCATTGAACGGCTTCACGACGGCCGCCGACCCATCGGCCGCGAACCCGTCGATCGCCCCCTACAACATGGTGCCGCTCGCCAGCGTGGTGAATTCCAGATGGACCCTCGGGCCTACCGTGCTACCGCGCTACAACGGCTACTCGGCGATCGAGATCGTCGGCAACTCTGCGCCGGGCTACGCGACCGGGCAGGCGATCGATGTGCTGCAAAACATCGTCGACCACCAGTTGCCTAACGGTTTCGCAGCGGACTGGACGGGGCAGTCATTCCAGGAACTGCTATCAGGCTCGTCGGCGGTGACGCTGCTGATCCTGTCGATCGTAGTGGTGTTCCTCTGTCTCGCCGCGCTGTACGAAAGCTGGTCGATTCCTGCTGCGGTGCTGCTCGTCGTGCCGCTCGGCATGCTCGGCATGCTGGTGTTCTGTCTGACGTTCAGCGTGCCGAACGACATCTACTTCAAGATCGGCCTCGTGACCGTGATCGGCCTCGCGGCGAAAAACGCGATTCTGATCGTCGAGTTCGCCGTGGAGGGGCAGCAACGTGGCATGACGCTGCGCGACGCTGTTCTGACGGCGGCCCGGCTAAGATTGCGTCCGATCCTGATGACCTCGTTTGCCTTCATCCTCGGCGTGTTCCCGCTGGTGATCTCCTCGGGTGCGGGCGCCTCGTCGCGTCATGAAATTGGCACCGGCGTGATCGGCGGCATGCTGTTCGCGACCATCTTCGGTCTGCTGCTGATTCCGGTGTTCTATGTGGTCGTACGGCGACTGCTGGGTGACAAGCTCGACGAGGTGTCACACAAGATGCCCCATCACGGTGATGACGGCGAGGGCGGGGACGGCCACGGCAAGCACGACGATGGGACTCCGGGTGGCGGTGGTCACGACGGCGGTGGCGCGGGTGGCGCAGGTCCTGCAGGGGAAGGCGCGCCAGTCTAGCGAACGGACGCACGCCAGACCTGACGCTGGGCATGTCTGGCGAACCCTGTGCAACGCTCGCGATATGGCGAGGGAGCCGGCATGACCAATCTATTGCTCGCGGGTTACGCCCTCGTCATTCTCGATGTCGCGATCTGGCGATTCAAGCTTCCAGAAAGCGATATTGTCCGGTTGTTTATCAGGCTGTTCATCTTCGCCGCGCTGTGCGCGGTGCTATTCACTGCAAACCTCAGTCCGTTCTCGAAACCAGACCCGGGGCCGTTGTTTTCGTTGCAACTGGCAGGACAGATTCTTGAGGTCATCTGGTGGCTGAACGGCGCGCGTCTTCTGACACTTGCGCTCGACGCGCTATTGCTGCCAAAGGCATGGCGCAAGCAGCGTCTTTTCCAGGACATTTTTGGCGCTGTCATTTTTCTGGCCGCGATCGTTGCGGCGCTCGCGTTTGTGTTCAATGTGCCGGTGCGGGGGCTCGTGGCGACCTCCGGCGCACTCGCTATCGTGCTGGGTCTCGCGATTCAAAGCACCTTGAGCGATGTTTTTGCCGGCATTGTCATCAATACAACCGAGCCCTATGAGGTGGGCAATTGGGTCTCTATTGACGGCACCGAAGGAAAGGTTATTGAAATGAACTGGCGGGCCACCCACCTCCTGACATCGCAGGGGAACGTGGTTGTCGTTCCCAACGCCTTGGCCGCCAAGACAAAAATTACCAACAGCAATCGACCGCCGTCGTTACACGGTATCTCACTCGTGATTGATGTGTCTCCAGAGGAGCGTCCCGGCGTAGTGGTCACGGCCCTTGAAAATGCGCTCGTGGCATCACGTTCAATTCTCGCGGCGCCTGAGCCTTACGTTCAGGTCAAGGACACGGGTGTGAACTTTGTTCACTACGAGGTAACGGCGTATGTCGACGATATGGCGAAGAAGACCCCGGCGACCAACGAACTGTATGACCTGTCGCATCGACATCTCGCCGCAGCCGGCATTAACCTTCGTCCAATCGGCGCAGCGACACCAGACCCGCTGGCAAGCGACATGAAGCAGCTCCGCTTGCGACGCGTAGAGCTCTTTGCAGCGCTAAACGACGAGGAGATCAAAAAGCTCGCGGCTCGTCTCACGTCACAGAAATACGAGGTTGGGGAGGTATTGGTCACGCCGGAGACCGTACCCAATAGCCTTACGATTATTGATTCTGGCGTGCTGTCGGTAATCATCGACGAACCATCGGGGCAGGTGGAAGCAGGGCGCCTCGGTCCCGGAGATGTCATTGGTGAAGGGGGATTGCTCGCCGGTATGCCGACAAACGTCCGGGTTGTCACCCTGACGAAAACGACTGTGTCCTCCTTGCGCCAGGAGGACCTTACGCCAATTCTGAAAGCCAACCCCGAGGTGGCAAAGTCCATGTGCCGACTGCTTTCTACCCGGCGGGAGATATTAGGCAAACTGTCTGTGGACCTTCCGGCGCAACCGGCACCGGATCAATCGGTCTTTCATTGGCTGCTTGAAAAGATCCGCGAACTGCATTCGCTTACCTTGTAATTCGCGCCGGCGCGCAGATTGGTTTTGCCGATTAAAGTCGAAGAACAGGTTGATGTCTGCAGCCGTCAGTGAGCGGGCGTTCGACGCCAACGTCCAAAGTCGTAGACAATCTGCAGAAGCGGGTTAGCCTCCAGGCCGACACCAACAGTCTTTGCTCCGGCAGTGCGTTTCGGTCCACGACCGATGCGCTGCACGAACGCGCCATATGCATGGGAATGATTCATGTTGCAGAACATCAGCAGTATCCGGTGGAAGATCGTCGCTTTTCTGGTCGCGCCGATTACCTTTGTGATGACGCTAGACCGCGCCGCCATGACGGTCGCAGCGCCTACCATCCAGAAAGAGCTCGGACTGTCGATCGTCGAAATGTCGATGATCCTGACGGTGTATTTCTGGGCCTACGCAGTCGGACAGATGCCGGCCGGGCGGTTGGCCGAGCGGATCGGCTCACGCAAGGTGCTGTTCGGAACGAGTGCGGTGTGGTCGCTGATGATGATAATCACGCCGTTCGGCGCGACGTTTGCCTGGCTGCTCGGCTGCCGGCTGGTGCTCGGCGGCGCGCAGTCGGGAGACTGGTCGAGCGGGGTGGTCGCGATCAAGCGCTGGTTTCCGCGTGCCGAACGCGCGAAGGGCAACTCGATGCTGCTGGCCGGCCTGTACCTGGGGCCGATCATATCGGCGCCGCTGACGGCATGGACCATCGCCAATTTTGGCTGGCATGCGGTGTTCTATAGCTTCGGCGTGCTCGGCCTGCTGCTCAGCCTGGTCTGGTGGTTCGGGTACCGCGATACGCCCGCTGCGCACCCGCTGATCACGAAAGCGGAGGCCGAGTTCATCGCCGCCGGGCAACCGCCTGAAAACGCGCCCATCAAAGGGGCGTTCCTGCGCTGCTTCAGCCAGCCGCGCTTCTGGGTATTCGGCATTCAGTACTTCCTGCTGGTGCTGATCCAGAGCTTCTACACGACCTGGTTGCCGACCTATCTGATGCGCGCCCGCGGACTCTCGCTGAAAGCGATGGGCGTCTATACGTCACTGCCATGGGTGGCAGTGTTTATCGCGGTATTTGTCGCGGGCTATCTCTGCGACCGGATTCTGAAGCTGACCGGCTCGATTTACTGGGCGCGTACACCTGTTGCGATGGTCGGCTTCATCGTGAGTGCGGCGGCGCTGATCGGCGCGTCGCGTGCGACCGGCATGCCGTCGGTGATCGGTTTGTTGTGCCTGTCGTTTGCCGCGGTCGGCTTCGTGCAGGTGGTGGTGTGGTCCGCAACCCAAGACCTTGGACGCGAGTTCACCGGCGTGATGTCTGGCTGGACCAACGTGTGGGGCGCGCTCTCCAACGTTGCGGGGCCGGTGACGGTCGCGTACGTGGTGAAGGTGACGGGCAGTTGGGAGAGCGGGTTGTTCCTGATCGGCGTGGCGGCTGCGTGTGGCGCGGTGCTGTGGATCTTCCTGCATCCGGAGCGGCCGTTGCAGGGCACGCCTGCCGCAGACCCTGTGACCCAAACGAACCACTGCGTGAACACGACCGGTGCGACGGCAGAAGAAAGCGCGGCGCCGGTGCCGCCCGCTCAAGTGTCTGATCGTTAGCGCGAACGGCATTCTGATCGACGAACGAGGGTGTTAGCCGGCGTCTTGCTACTGTCACCACCGCCGCAATATAGTCATGCCTGTCGGCGCGCAGTCGAACGTGGCGCGCGCTACACCAACGAGATCGCCAGCGAGAAGAGCTTATGCAGACGACTGTTTTATCGAACTGGAACGAGTTTATGGACCTGACGTCGACGCTCGACGGTTGGGCGTTTCGTGGCCAGCAGCATGCAAGATGGCATCTTGAAAGCTCGCTGTCCCGCTATATGAGAGCTTACGTGCTGGACAAGAACGAATGGCGAGCACGCGAAGAGCGCGCGATCCGCGTGTTCAGGCGCAAGGCACACAACTATCTTGGCCAACCGGAACTGCTCGCGAACGATCTGCGTTGCCTTGCATTGATGCAGCACCATGGCGCACCGACGCGCCTGCTCGACTTCACGAAAAGCCCCTTCGTGGCGGCATTTTTCGCGCTGGAGCGCGCCACCGACGATTCCGCGATCTTCGCGCTCAACACGCCGGCGCTATGGAACAATCGCGCCCTGCCGAAAACGAAGCCGGGTCTCACGCGCGACGTGATCGATCCGCGCATCGACGGACACTTCGACAAATACTTCTTCTGCAACACGAACGAGGTGATCTGGTTCGGCGAGCCGACCGAGATGGACGACCGGCTGATCGCGCAATCGGGGACATTCGTGGTACCTGGTGTGATCGACCGGCCGCTGCATGAGATTGTCGACGGCTACGAGACCGGCGAGGAACTGTTGCACAAGATCGTACTGCCCGTCGACGTGCGAGTGGACGCGATGAAATGGCTATACCGGATGAACATCACAAACGCATCGTTGTTTCCGGGCCTCGATGGGCTCGCGCGGTCGATTGGTGTCGAACTGGAGATCGTGTGGTCGGGAATGACGCCGTCGCGGTGACACGTCACGGCCAGCGTCACCCCGTGCGAGCCGCTAGGCGCTGCTTGCGCAACATTTTCACAAAGTTCAGTACGGTCGGCGATTTTTCACGCGGCCGATGGATCAGCGCGATCCCCGTCGACAGTGGGTTGCCCCGCAGTTCGTGATACGAGACGCTCTCGACCTGGATCTGCCGGATCGACGCAGGGACCACAGCAACGCCGAACCCAGCCGCCACCAGATTCGCCGCCGATGATATCTGCGGCGACTCCATGCCGATCGAAGGCGCGAAGCCCGCCTCGCGGCACGCGCCGATAATCGAGTCGTAGAGGTCCGGGCCGATCGGCCTCGGAAACAGGATGAACGGATCGCCTGCGAGATCCGCCAGAGCAATGCGCCGCCGCCGGTTCAGGCGATGGCTCGCTGGCAGCACCGCCAGCATATCTTCTTCAATCAGAGGTTCGACCACCAGATCCCGGCAGTTCAGCGGCATGCGCACCAACGCAGCGTCGAGGTGCCGCTCAGCGACCTTGTCGAGGAGCAGCGAACTGTTGCTTTCCTCGCAACTGATCGATACACGCTCAAAAGCATGCCGGTAGCTCTGCATGGTCGCCGCCACCGCCGGGTGAAATACCGTTGAACCCGCGAAGCCCAGCGAAAGCCGTCCCGTCACGCCGCGCCCAGCGTTCTGCGCCTCCGCGAAAGCCTGTTGCGCGTCTTCGACGATACGCCGCGCGCTTTCGCGAAAGAGGCGTCCCGCCTCGGTGAGTTCGACGCGGCGCGGGTGCCGGATAAACAGCGGGGTGCCAATCTCCCGCTCGAGCTTGAGGATTTGCTGGCTCAAAGGCGGCTGGGCAATGCCCAGGTGGCTCGCGGCTTCCGTGAAATGCAAGTGTTCTGCGACGGCAAGGAAATAACGCAATTGGCGAAATTCCATATCTTTTTCGTCTCCAAATAGTGACTTCGAGATATTGGACTAATGACGGCTCTGATTTTAACCTTCGTGTCAACCTGTTGCGCCCAAAGGTCGCAGTCGAATCGGCTGAACGAAGCCGATGAGCGTCATACCCAGCGTTTCAAGAGGAGAAGTCGATGTCAGCAGCGCACGTACCCTTGGCAGCGGACCGGGCAAACACAGCCGAAACGTTGATCGCGGAGTTTCGCAGCATAGTCGGCAAGCAACACACGCTGACCGATGAGGGCGCAACGCGCCGCTTTCGCACTGGCTTTCGTTTCGGCGCAGGCAAGGCGCTCGCCGTGGTACGTCCGGGCACCGTCGTCGAGCAATGGAAAATCCTGCAGGCATGCATCGCGGCCAACGTGATCGTGATCACGCAAGCATCGAATACGGGCCTCACAGGCGGCTCGACGCCCGACGGAAACGACTACGATCGCGACATCGTGATTGTCAGCACGAGCCGCATGAAGAAGGTGTATGTGATCGACGATGGCAAACAGGTCGTCTGCCTGCCCGGGGCGACACTCGACCAGCTGGAACAAACGCTGAAACCCCTTGGACGTGAACCCCATTCGGTGATTGGCTCGAGTTGTATCGGCGCGTCGGTGTTTGGTGGTGTCTGTAATAACTCGGGCGGTGCACTGGTGCATCGCGGCCCGGCTTACACGGAAATGGCAGCATTCGCGCAGGTTGATGAGACCGGCAAGCTGCACTTCGTCAACCATCTCGGCATCCACCTCGGCGAGACACCTGACGATATCCTTGGCCGGCTTGAGCGCGGTGAATTCTCGGATGCTGATGTCGTGCACAACGCGGGCGCCGGCTCGGACCATGGCTACGCGAGCCATGTGCGCGAGATCGACGCGGATACACCGGCTCGCTACAACGCCGACCCGCAGCGGCTTCATGAAGCATCCGGCTCGGCTGGCAAGCTGATGGTGTTTGCCGTGAGGCTCGACACGTTTCCGGTCGAACAGAACGCCAAGGTCTTCTATGTCGGAACGAACCGGCCAGACGAACTGACGGAAATCCGTCGTCACGTACTGCAGGACTTCAAGCATCTGCCCATCTCGGGCGAATACCTCCATCGCGACGCGTTTAATATCGCAGAAGAATATGGTAAGGATACCTTCCTTGCGATCAACTATCTCGGTACGTCACGGCTGCCCGCGTTCTTTGCGCTAAAAAGCCGCTTCGATGCGCTGTTCGACCGTCTCGCCTTTCTCCCTGCGCATTTGACCGACCGCGTCTTGCAGGCCGCGAGCCGGCTGTTTCCGAGTCATCTGCCAGCGCGAATGAAACAGTATCGCGACAAGTACGAGCATCATCTGATGCTGAAGGTCGCGCAGGAAAGCGTCGATGAAACACGTGCATTCCTCGCGAACTACTTCGCGAATGCTACCGGCGGGTTTTTCGAATGCACCGACGAAGAGGGCGTGAAAGCGTTCCTGCATCGTTTTGCCGCCGCCGGCGCCGCGGTACGGTATCGCGCCGTGCATGCCCGGGAAGTCGAGGATATAGTCGCGCTCGACGTGGCGCTGCGCCGTAACGATCGAGACTGGATCGAGACGCTGCCATCCGACATCGAGGAAACGATCTCCATCAAGCTGTACTACGGGCACTTCCTTTGCCACGTATTCCACCAGGATTACATCGTCAGGAAGGGCAATGACTGTCTGGCGGTCGAGCATAAGATGTGGACCTTGCTGGACCGGCGCGGCGCTGAATATCCGGCGGAACATAATGTCGGCCATCTGTACCGCGCGAAGCCCCAGCTTGCTGCGTTCTATCAGCAGATCGATCCTTGCAACTGCCTCAACCCAGGGATCGGGCAGACATCGAAATTCGCGAAATACCGGGAGCCTGCGGTCTAGCTTCAGCGTATAGCCGACGCGTCGATGCGCAACCTGCGCTGGCGGCGGATAAATGCAAGCGTATCAGCCGTCCGTCGAACGGGTGACTGTTTCCCAGGCGTCGATTTCGGCGGCGAATGCCGACAGCTTGTCGCGTACGAGGCTGAGTGCGTCGCTGCCCAGGAGCAGGTGCGCGGGCGGAGTGTCGCTGGCTATCGCGGTCAGCATGGCACGAGCGGCCTTAACCGGGTCCCCCAGTTGCTTGCCGCTCTTTTCCTCGCGAGCCTTTCGAACCGGATCAAACACAGCGTCGTAGTCCGGGATAGAGCGAGGCGTCCGGGCCATCGAACGTCCTGCCCAATCGGTACGGAACGAACCCGGCGCCACCGCAGTCACGGCGATGCCGAGTGGCTTGACTTCCTTGCCGAGCGCCTCAGAAATACCTTCCAGCGCGAATTTGCTGCCGCAGTAGTACGTGATGCCCGGCAGGGTGATCAAGCCACCCATCGACGTTATGTTGAGGATGTGTCCTCGCCGGCGTTCGCGCATGTAGGGCAGCACGGCCTTCGTCATTGCTACAGCACCGAACACGTTGACATCGAACTGTCTGCGCATCTCAGAGAGCGGCGATTCCTCCATCACGCCCTCATGACCGTAGCCCGCGTTGTTGACCAGTACGTCCACCGGTCCGACGGTTTTTTCGATCTCGGCAACCACGCCGTCGATATTATCGAAATCGGTCACGTCGAGAATGCGGCCAAACGCGCTGCCCGGTGCGAGCGCTTCGAAGTCGAGCTTCGCCTGTTCGCTTCGCACCGTGCCGACCACGCGATGACCGTCCGCGAGCGCTTCCTGGGCCAAGGCGCGGCCGAAGCCGCTGCTGACACCGGTAATGAGCAGAATCTTGCTGGATGGCATGGGAACGACTCCGAACAGACGGGATAGGGTTGCATATTAGTATTGTTCCCATGCGGACTTCAAGCAACAGATTTTATTTTTATTGCCTTAAGACCCGCCCGTAGAGGAGACGCGCCACAGTGTGCCATTACCATCTTCGGTCACGAGTAGCGCGCCATCACGGGCAACGGCCACGCCTACGGGTCTGCCCCAGACGCTACGATTATCGATCACGAACCCGGTGAGAAAATCCACGTACTCGCCGGTTGGAACGCCGTGATCGAGGCGCACCCTCACTACCTTATAGCCGGTGCGCGAGCTTCGGTTCCATGAGCCGTGCATCGCCGCGAAAACGTCTCCACGATACTCGGCGGGGAATGCTGCTACGCCGGTTGTCGCTGGATAGAAGCACATCTCGAGCGGGGCCGAGTGCGACTGAAATAAAACATCGGGAGTGAGCGTCTTCCCGGCGAGGTCGGGGCGCTCGCCAGCGTGGCGAGGATCTTCATGACCACCCATGTAGTACCAGGGCCAACCGTAGAATCCGCCTGCTTTCACCCGGGTGATGTAGTCGGGCACCAGATTATCGCCAAGGCCATCGCGCTCGTTCGTTGAAGCCCACAGTTCGCCCGTATCCGGGTCCACCGCGATTCCTGCGCCATTGCGAATACCCGTCGCGAAGGTGCGAAGCGGTGCATGGCCTTCGGGGTCCGTTACGAGAATGTCGGCGCGATTGGTTTCAGCATCCCATCCCGCACCCTGTCCATGTTCGGCGTCCCAACGCGATATCGCCTCGGGGGTCTTTTTGCTCATGGCTTCAGCGACGTTTGACCCGGAACCAACGGTAATGAACATGCGTTTGCCATCCAGCGAAAAGGCCACGTCGCGGGTGCTATGGCCGCCGTGGCTTTCCGTGAGGCGCGGTACGACGACCTGCGCCGTACCGGTCGCCTTAAGGTCTCCACTGCGATACGGGAAGCGGACAATCGAGTTGTTGTTCGCCACGTAGATCCATTGCGGATGATTTCCCGGTGGATAAAAGGCGATACCGAAGGGCCGGTCCAGGCCGTCAGCAAAGATCTGATTGTCGGATGGCGTTGCCGCTCCGTCGGCGGCGCGCAATACTCTGATGCGATTCGCGGCCGTCTCCGCGACAAAAATATCTCCGTTGGGTGCGACGCGCACGATGCGGGGGTTCGACAGACCCGTCGCGAACAGCCGGACCTTGAACCCTGGCGGAACCGACAGCAAGGCGTTGGCGGGCTGCTTTACCACCTGCGGACTGTTTCCGGACGAAGTCGTGCTGTAGGGTGCAGGCAAATCAGCGAGCGTGAGGTGATGCTCGACCCCCGGGGCGGCATGATGCCAATCGCCGGAGTCGGTTTCAGTCGTGGAAGCGGACGCTGGGTTGGGGGTTTGGGAAACCTGAGCCGGTGGCCTCAAGGTGGAGAGGTAGGCAATCACATTGCCGCGATTGCTCGAATCGGCGACCGAAACGGGCATGGTAGTGCCGGGCACCATTGCCGCTGGATTCAAGAGGAACCGCTCGAGGGTTGCGGCATCCCATGTGACGTGTGAACCGCTCAAGGCGTTGGTAAAGCTGAAGTTAGGGATAGACCCGGCGCGCCGTCCAAAAACGCCCACGAGACTGGGGCCTTGACCCATGATGGGTGTGTTTCCGGGGCCCAGGTTATCGGCATGACAGATGGCGCAATTCTGCTGGAAGAAGACTTTTCCTTGGCCGGCGTTACCCATTGGTGGGACCTGAGCTGCCGCGTCTCCGCCAATACCAGGACTGGCGATGATTATGGTCAGGAGGAGCGCCTGGGGGAACGAGTGCATGGACAGCATCCCGCGCCCCGCTGTGTTCGACCACCGGCACGGTTTAGATCGCATGACCCACCTTCCGCGGATTGAGTTACCAAGACGATTCTACGGTGGAACGGGAGACTGTTAGGCCATAGTGAACCAACGAATGGCGTTTCTGGCAGGCTTGCCATCTGCACGCCACCGGGTTGTCATGCAGCGGGTGTTCTTCGGGTGCGCTGGCAGGCCTCACGGTACCTTACGGATCGCGAGGGTCTGGCATGTGACCAAATTACGCAACCTGCATGGCAGCCGCGTGTTGCGCTGCGCATGGTTATCGAGCTAGCGGGGGGAGGGCGCGGTGCGAAGGTTGCGATGGCTCGGATCAGCGAGGGAGGGCGGGGGCTTCACGTGGAGGTTCGTGTGTCGGCGTTGATGTGCCCTGCTCGCTGCTGGAGGCCGGTCGCCGGGTGTCGTTTGCGCCAGAGCGTCGCCGACAAAGCAGCCGGCGCTTGTCGCGATACTGACAGTCGCGACGCCGCGAAGGAAATCTCTGCGTTTATTGGGAGATGCCGGGTTATCCTCGGTGGACATGCACTTACCTCCAGATGACTTCGATTGAACGAGTTCGGAAGGAGCTCATACTTGACCTGCCCTGATGCGCAGCCCATCGTAACTAAACGCCGAATGATGTGCAACGTCAGCATCGTGCGGCTCGCCGCCCCTTTATACCGTTAGGCCAGGCCAGCGTGTTGACGCTTACACGGGGACAAAGACCCCGCTAGCACGAGCGATGAGTTCATCACCGCAATTCAGCATGCAACTCGCATTGATCAGCCTGCGGCCGACCTTGTGAATGTCAACCCGCGCTTCGACCCACGCGCCATTGCGCGCAGGAGCCAGATAGTCCATCGTCAGACTCGCTGTGACGGGCGGGTAATCGCGTTCGCCAGCGGCACGTAACACAAAGCCAAACGCGGTATCCGCCAGGGTGGCGAGAAAGCCGCCATGCGCGATGCCTAGTGGGTTGAGGTGGAGCGACTCAATGCGCGCGGCGACGATGCGCTGCTGGGCGTCAACGTAGATCGACTGACACGTAGCCACGAAGCCGGGCCGACTGGCCAACGGCGCGAAGCCGGGCGGCACGTCTGGCCCCGGCGCGTTTGCCGCACCGGATAGTTTGACTGATTCGATGACTACTCTCCCGCTTTCAGGGTTTTCAACAGACGTTCTCTATGCACACGCGATATGCCCAGCTGGTCGGGCGTGGTACAACTCATCGATAAGATTTGCACGACGTGCACGGGTTGTGGCCTGATTCACATACCCCTTGTCAGCAATCTCGTTGGCGTCGATCGATGGCGGCTCAGCCATCAGCATGAGACGCGCGACCATCAGGCTCGCGCCCCCCGCAGTCTGCGTGCGAAGCCGCGCTTGCAACTGCGAGACGACGATCGGATGCTGGATCAGTTCAGTCGCGTCCAGGTCAGCTAACTCGGGCGCGAGACGCTGGCATACGGCAATGTTCGGCCACGCGAGCGCGGCGATAAAGTCGTGATCATGGCCGCAGATCACCGCATCAGTGATCAGGGGCGCGCAAAGCTCCAGCAACGCCAGACGCACTGAGCCGGTACGCACCCAGGTGCCGCTCGTGAGTTTGAAGTCTTCGACCACACGCCCGGCAAACCGTAGGCCCTGGCTCGGATCGGCAGGTTCTGCCAGACGCACCGCATCGCCTAGCCGGAAGTAACCCTCGTCGTCGAAAGCGGCTTCAGTCAGATCCGGGCGTGCGACGTAGCCCGTGAAAATCGAACCGCCACGGAGGCGGATTTCGTAGCGTCCATCGCTACCGTCGAGTGGAACGAGTTTGACTTCAGTGCCAGGAGTCGCAACGCCGATATTGCCCAGATCGTCACTTGCCCACCCCAAGTAGGTTCCCGTTCCGTTGGTTTCCGTAGCGCCGAGCGACGTGCAGAAGGCGATGCGCTCGCCCACGGTTTGCTCGGCCACGCGCTGGATGCGTTCCCATACGTCTTTGGGCAGGCTGGCACCGCCATAGCCGAAGGCCAGCAGCCGGGAGAGCAGTTTTGCGGCGAGCGCGGAATCGTTCTCGATTTCTGCGGCGAGCATTGCCAGCGCCGAGGGGGCGCTGCTGAACAACGTGGGCGACACTTCATGCAGGTTGCGCACGGTGCGCTGAAACTGCCCACGAACCGGCCGGCCGTCGTCGATGTAGTGGGTGGCACCCGTTACCATCGCACGGCCGAAACCGAATACGCCACCCATCGTGTGGTGCCATGGCATCCAGTCGAGAAAAACCGGTTGAGGTTCGGCTAATGCCTCAAAAGAGTCGTGGAAATAGGCGGTGGAAGATTTAAGGTTGGCGTAGGTCATCGGGACGCCTTTGGGAGCCCCAGTCGATCCCGACGTGAACAGCACGCGCATGAAGTCCGTGGGACGGATAGCGGCATGCGCACGATCTAGCGCAACGCGACGTGCAGGCGTGAGTTCGGTACCGACGAGCCGGCTCCAGGCAAACCGCTCTCCCTCTGCGCCTTGCACCGCGATAACCTTGATATCTGAGCGGTTCAGCGCTGCAAGAGCATTTTCGAATGACGTGACGGACTGCACAAATACAGCCGCCGGCGGTACGAGATCGACAATCGCTTTCAGGCGGCCGAAGTCTTTGCTGAGCGTTGAATAGGCCGGCGATACGGGCATAGTGGGGATGCCGACATATTCGGCCGCGAGCAACAGCACGGCTTGTTCGATCGAATTTCCCGATAGAAGGATGAGCGGACTTTGCTGGCCCAGGCCAAGTTCCAACAGGGCCGCAGCGACTGCCTGCAACTGGTGCAACAACTCTCGCCAACTGATCGAACGCCACGTAGTCTCCGTGTCGCGTTCGCAGAACGCCAGCGTATCGCCACGACACTCTGCCCACTTGAATACAAAATCGGTAAAGCCGCTTTGCTCAATTGCGACAGGTACGGCGGCGGAGCGCATGATCAATGTGCCATCGGGACGGCGGTCGACAAGCGTTTGTCGTACAGGCATCCGTAGGGATCGATACGGCACGGCCATACTGGCGTCCGCGTTGAGCGCTGTCATCGTATTTGTCTCCAAAGCCTTGTTTTATTGGCGAGCCTGCTACCGTCAGCATATTGATCGCTGTCGGTTTCGACACCACCCGACGCGGGTGGGCGCGGAAGCTTGGAAGGAAACCTGAAGTCTGGTCTGCACCGTCGAGTACGTAGCCGCGCACCCGCCGTTACGCCGCTTCACGACCGAGGGGAATCCCGGCAGCCCAAACAGGCTAATCCCCGGTATTGCAGGTTAGCGCCGGTGGGAGCCTCAAATCTAACCGGGAGCGGACATCCCCGGTTTTCGCCTCAATGGCCGCAGTTGGCCACACTGCGCCCGCGACGGTCCGTATGCAATCACCGCTGGAGCCAATCGTCGTGACCGACGCCATAGACACGCTCGCACTCGTCGTATGCCTCTTCGAGTGAGATGTACCAATGATCCGAGCTCGAAAATGACGCCTCTACGGATTCGTACCGCATCAATAAAAAGCTTCCGTCGTTAAGCTGTTCGATCTCGACCTTCTTGGTCGTGCCTTCGCTCGCACCTCGGCCATCAAGGGATTTCCGCGTCAGTGCCCAAATCAGCACAGGTAGTTCGCTTCCGTCGAAAGTAGTGATTTGGAGTGCATCAATCACGGCTGCTAGCTGCCGCCCACCAGGAATTGTCGACGATTTAGGTAGGCATGTCGAACGACTCGAATTGGCCGACAAGCGCCCGCGCACCGGCCGCGATCTAATCAGACTTCGGTTTACTCCGCCATTTCGAGCACGTCGTCCGTGCGCGTACCGGCGTGTCGACAGGTAAGGTGAGGCGTGCAGCCGACTCGGAAAGAGATAGTCGGCAGGCTTCAGTCCACGCGCCGAAATCCAGACGGCGACGCTCTGCCGAGTTTGCTCCGTGATCTCGAACTGCACCGGGCGTTGGGTTCTCTGCTGCATGAGCGTCGCCGGAGGGACCACGTGGCCTCCCATGCAGCGATGTGCTTGCCCGAGTTCAAATCGTTCCTGCGTGCATACTCAAGAAACTCCCGCGTGAGTGACGCATGGAGTCGCACCGGCCACAAGACGGCGACCTACGCTGCGGCGTGCGTTAATCCTTGAGCAGCAAGTCTGGAGTGGCTCGGTTGACATCACTACATCCGGTCAGAATCATGGCGACCCTGAGCTGCGCCAAGGATGTCCAACATGTCCCGTACCCCTGATTCGCCCGCCGCCCCCAATGCATATGCCCGCGCCCGCCCTGCGAAGCATGCCTTGGCACCAAGCGCCAGCGCTTTCAACACGTCTAGGCCCGAGCGAATGCCACCATCCATAAACACCGGAACTCTACCTTGAACGGCATCGACAACTTTCGGCAAGGAACGAATGGTCGATGTCACGCTATCGAGCTGCCTGCCACCGTGGTTTGACACCACAATCCCGTCGATATGTGTCTGGACAGCGCGCTCGGCATCTTCGGAGTCGAGAATGCCTTTCAAAATAATCTTTCCAGGAAAGATCGACCGTACCCACTCGATGTCTTTCCAGGTAGTCGATGCATCGAAATTGTCGTGAACAGATTTTCCATACGGGACGCCTCTGGGCATCGCTTCAGCCACAGTACCAAACTTCAGCGGCCAGCCTTTAGTGACGATATCGAGGGCCCAGCGGGCGTGCGTCGCGCCTTGGGCTACGAACCCCAGCATCCCCAGAAGCGTCGGGTCCTTCTCTATCCCGTCGTGCACCTGGCTGTAACGCCGCCCGGGGGTCGCGAGATCGACGGTGAATACCAACACCTTCGAGCCTGCGGAAACGGATCGTTCGATCACGCTCTTGACGAAGCCGCGGTCTTTGAGCATGTAGAGTTGGAACCAAGGGGGAACGCCGGACTTTTGCGCGACCTCGTGTACATCGCATACCCCCGTGGTCGACAGCGTAAACGGAACCCCAGCCGCCTTCGCCGCATTGGCCGCTTTGACTTCGCCGCGGCTCGAGTACATTCCGGCCATACCGACGGGCCCGAGGACGACTGGCAGTGACATTGCCTGATCCCACAAATGAATCGACAAGTTGAGATGCGATTCGTCCACCGTCACACGTTGGCGCAACAGGGTGGCTTGTAGCTCCGCAATATTCGCTCGCAGCGTGTTCTCCTGGAAAGAACCCCCGCTGATGTAGTCGTACAGGAATCAGGGAAGTCTGGCTTCGCATTGTTTGCGATAGTCGTCAATGCTCGCGATGATCATGCTGGTCCTCCAGCTCCTCAGGAACGTGGGCGCCTTCGCCCTCGCCTTATTCGTTCGCGATATCCGGCATGATCTGCCCCGTCTCCATCGCCTGACTCGCTGGTAGTTCCTGAATGCCTACGACAATCCGGTCATCGGGCGCTCCCGTCGCCGTCTGAAACAGTGTCCAGAGACGCTGTAGCAATTCCCGCTTATATTCGGGTGACCGTACGGTCCGTATCAAAAGCGTGAGCGCGGCTGTTGCAGCGGGTTCTCCGGCGGTGAACCCGCTGTCGGGCGCATAGTCCTGAAACACGACATGCACCCAATTTTTCGATACACCCGCGTAGTCGGAATGCAGGGTCGTCAGATCCATCGCGAGCCTGGCTTTGGCGTCACGGCTGAGTGCACCGTCCTGAGTAATCAAGGTATAGAGCGGCATGGGAGCGAGTCCTATACTGACGTTTCGCGGGCATTCGCATTAACGTTGGCCCGCATAACTGGCCCCTTGTTAACCCACAGGGCCATCCAGACGGTCATCCGGCGTAGTTCTTCAGAATGCGCAGGTCCGTCACTGAGTACGCCATGCCGAGCCGATAACCCTGTCCGACACGCAGTGGCGCAATCAGGTGCATGTCCTCACCATCGACTACGGGAAGCTTTAGTTCGGCCGATCCGCCCCACATCCACGATCGCGAGACTGTCCGTGAGCGACATGGTGAGTTCGTCGACCGGTGGTTTGTCCCAGCGGCCGGCCGCGAGCTGTGGGAAGTAACGGCGCATGGTCGTCGGCCGGTTGAAAACGGTCGAAGGATCGGCGACGGCTTGCTCCAGCTGGATACGGGCGGTCGCCATCCTTTCCCGTGCGCAGTCACACTGGCGCCGAAGCGACTTCCTTTGGCAAGTGGCGCGGCAGCCAGACTGGGTGCGGAGAAGCTGCGAGTCTGGTAGACGCTGCCGAGTTTTTTTGGAAACCCCTGCGCCCATCCACGGGCAATGGCGGCATCGTTATCGACGAAGATGTAAGGGCAATAATTGACGGGAACACCGTCGAAGACGGCCTCGACCAGAACGAAGGCCTCGCGATACTGGTACCGGGCGGGGTCTGTCAGTTCGTCGTTGGATCCGGTGAACTGCCAATCCAGAAACCAGAAGAAGGCGCGTCCTGCGGATTTCTCGTCTACCGTGAGGCCTGGCGGCAGTAGCGCTGCGATTGCATTCTGGTCGACCCCGTATTCGACGGCGAGACAGTCGCTGGAATAGTGCCACGGCGGCAAGGTTGCCAACGCGGACTTTCCTTGTGGAGTAACGGGAACCGAAAATGCTTTAGACATTTCGTTTTCCTCATTGAGTGCGGCGACTCAAGCGTCGCTGTTCATGCGGTCATGGCGTTTTGTGGAAACGCCGCGTATCACCTGACGCGGACCATTCGAGGATCGCCAATCTACGAGACGATCTGCTTCGGTCCACCATGCCTCGAGGATAGTCGGCGCGCTGGGAAGGGCCATTACATAAAACTATAGTCAACTCTGCTAAAAAACAATCTTTCGACTTTCCAGTTGACCTTTCGAATTTAGAAGCGCCTTGTCTGATAAGGCTTTGCGGCTGAAGCGGATAGAAGCCGATTGCCGACCCCGCTTCGCCACTACGCGGCCTGTGCGTGGCTCGTAGCGCGAATGAACGCTCGGCCGTTTGCATCGAACAGATGGCAATGCTCCGCGCGTGCCGATACGCGTAGCATGTCGCCGTGCCGATGTCGTTCCAAAGGCGGAATACGGGAAATCAGACCGTCGGGTGCCGCACTGCATTCAGCATAGAGGTATGCCGCATCGCCCAGTGACTCGACCGCCGTGACATTTGCTACCGCGCCGTTTCCCGAAGCCGCAACATGAAGATGTTCGGGACGGATGCCGACCGTCACCTTATCCCCGACTTTCGCATCCCCGCGCAAGACGGCGACTGTTTGCGATTCGCCCGATCCGTACTGCACCGTGACGCTGGATTGATCGACCGCAACGACTTCCCCTTCAAAGAGATTCATTTTTGGCGAACCGATAAAGCCTGCAACGAACCGGTTTGCGGGTGCGTGATAAAGCTCGTACGGCGTTCCGACCTGCTCAACATTTCCTGCTGACAGGACAACGATCTTGTCGGCTAAAGTCATCGCTTCGACCTGATCGTGTGTCACGTAGATCATTGTCGTCTTCAGTTCATCATGCAGACGTGCAAACTCGAGACGCATCTTGACCCGCAGCGCGGCATCAAGGTTGGACAGGGGTTCGTCAAACAGAAAGACCTTTGGCTTGCGCGTGATTGCCCGACCGATCGCAACACGCTGCCGCTGGCCACCTGACAGTTGCTTGGGCTTGCGCTCCAACAGGTGGTCTATGTGGAGGATTTTCGCCGCATTGCGCACCGCTGCGTCGATCTCAGGCTTCTTTGTACCGGCAAGCTTCAGTCCAAATGCCATGTTGTCGTACAGCGACATGTGCGGATAGAGCGCGTAGGACTGAAACACCATCGCAATACCGCGCTTTGCCGGCGGCACGTCGTTCACCCGCACACCATCAATATTCAGGTCACCGCCGGTGATCTCTTCGAGGCCCGCAATCATTCGCATAAGCGTCGACTTCCCGCAACCGCTCGGGCCGACGAACACGACGAACTCGCCATCGCGGATTTCGAGGTTGATGTCCCGCAATACATCAGTTTCTTCATAGCGCTTGCTTACGCCGCGCAAAACCAGACCAGCCATGATCGTCTCCTTCAGGGTTCGTTTGATGCTGACGCAGCCGTTGCGCCTGTCGCTATACGGGGCGGCGTGTAGTCCATAACCCCTCCTTATTTCACCGCGCCAAACGTCAGTCCTCGCACCAGCTGTTTCTGCGAGAGCCAGCCGACGATCAGAATGGGCGCAACGGCAAGAAGGGAAGCGGCAGAAAGCTTCGCCCAGAACAGTCCCTCAGGACTCGAATACGAAGCTATGAATACAGTCAATGGCGCAGCGTTCGAACTCGAGAGGTTGATGCTCCAGAATGCCTCGTTCCATGAAAGGATGACTAGAAGCAAGGAGGTTGACGCAAGTCCCGGCAACGACATCGGCATTAACAGATACACGATTTCCTGCCAGGTCGTAGCGCCATCGATGCGACCGGCTTCCAGGATGTCCCGGGGAATCTCGGCAAAGTAAGTAAACGTCATCCATACCGCAATCGGCAGATTGATGAGCGTATAGACAATCACAAGCCCCGAAACTGTATCGAGCAACCCACTATTCTTGCAAAGCAGATAGATTGGTACGAGCACGCCTACAGACGGCATCATCTTCGTCGACAGCATCCACAGAAGGGTCTTCTGCGTGCGGCGACCCGGAAAAAACGCCATTGCGTACGCGGCCGGTATAGCGAGCGCCAGGCACAACAGCGTGACCCCTACTGAAATCTGCACCGAGTTCCACGCGAAAGAAAAATAGTTGCTGCGGGCGAAGACCTCCCGGAAGCTTTCCAGTGTCGGGGTGAAAAGAAGCGACGATGCATAGGCCTGCTGTTCCGTTTTGAATGCCGTGATGGTCATCCAGAAGATCGGGAAAAACAGCAGGGCCGCGACGACCCAGGCGATGACGCCGGGTGCCGCCCGGCCGATCAACGCAAGTGGCTTGCGAGCCGTGGCGGCGGTGGTTGGAGGGGCAATAGCGTGGCTCATTTCTCATACTCCCCTTTAAGATTCTTCGCCAGCATGCGCACCAGGAAGAACGAGACAACATTCGCGAGCACTACCGCAAGAATCCCACCGGCGGAGGCAAGACCAACGTCGAACTGCTGGAGACCGAGCGAGTAGATCAGATACGACAGCGTTGTCGTTGCGCTACCGGGGCCGCCGCCCGTCGTGGTGTATATCTCTGCGAAAATCGACAGAAGGAAAATGGTTTCCATCATCACGACTACCGCGATCGCTCGCTTCAGGTGAGGCAACGTGATGAAGAAAAACATCGCAATCGGCCCTGCGCCGTCGATGCGTGCGGCTTCCTTCTGCTCCTGATCAAGCGACTGAATTGCTGTGAACAGAATGAGAAACGCGAACGGGAGCCATTGCCAGGACACGATCATGATGATGGCCGTGAGCGGATAATCCGCAAACCAGTCGATGGGAGTCAGCCCCATGCCGCGCATGAGGCTGGCTAAAACGCCATAGACCGGATGCAGGATCATGTTTTTCCAGATTAGGGCGCTGACCGTCGGCATCACAAAGAACGGGGCGATCACCAATAGCCGCGCAATACCCTGGCCGTAAAATTTCCGATCGAAAAGAACAGAGACAAGCACTCCTCCCACTACCGTAATGACCAGAACTGCAATGATCAGCACCAGTGTGTGGACGATCGATGGAAGGAAGGATGGGTCCGTCGCGAGGAAGCGGTAGTTATCAAAGCCGGCGAATCCATTCGCGTCTGGATTGAGCAGGTTATAGCGCGAGAATGAGAACCAGATAGTCATCGCCAGCGGAACGGTCATCCATAGCATGAGTACGCCAACCGAAGGCGCAACAAGCCACCGTACCGAGGCCCCTTTTTTTGATCCAGAAGACCGCCTGTAGGGACGGTCAATGGCTCAACAGACGAAGCAGTATGCTGCATGATGTGCACCTACAATGTAACGGGAGCCCGGACTCGATGCTCCGGACTCGCCGCATCTTCAGGACATTCCCGCTTTACTTCTGATAGCCGGCCTGACGTACTGCGCGATCCGCAGCAGCATTTCCGGCCGTCAGAGCTGAGGCCACGTCCGTCTGTCCAGCGAGAGCACCCGCAATGGCCTGACCCACGACAGTGCCGAATGACTGGAATTCCGGAATCGCCACGAACTGGACACCGGTATAGGGCACGGGCTTTGCGGTCGGATGATTCGGATCGGCAGTTTCGATCGCATTGCGAACGAATTCAGAGAACGGCGCCGCCTGCTTGTACTCCGAAATCTGATAAGTCGACTGTCGGGTACCGGGCGGCAAGGATGCCCAACCGATATCAGACCCGACCATCTTGATGTATTCCTTCGACGTTGCCCACTCGATGAATCGCTTTGCGGCATCCTGCGATCGTGACGTCTTCGGAACCGCGAGCGCCCATGACCAAAGCCAGTGAGCCCCGTTGGGCGTCGCCTGCACGGGTGCCGCCGCAAACCCCACTTTGTCCGCAACCGACGATTCCTTGGGGTTATAGAGAATGCCCGCAGCGGAGGTCGCATCGACCCAGATCGCGCACTTTCCGCTCGTCATCAACGAAAGATTCTCATTGAAGCCATTCGAACTTGCGCCGGGAGGGCCATCCTTCTTCATCAGGTTTACGTAGAAACTTATCGCATTGTTCCACTCAGGCGACGTTAGCTGGGCCTGCCACTTCTCGTTGAACCAACGTCCACCGAACGTGTTCACGAGCGTTCCAACATACGCCATGTTCTCGCCCCAGCCCGCCTTTCCGCGCAGACAGATGCCATAGACGCCGTTGGCCTTGTCGGTCAGTTTGTCGGCGAACTGCTCGATCTGCTGATAGGTCGGTTGGGACGGCATCGTCAGGCCCTTCGCCGCGAACAGATCCTTGCGGTAATACGTCATTGAGCTTTCGCCATTGAATGGCAACGCGAACAGCTTGCCGTCATAGGACAAACCATCGCGGACACTCTTAAACAGGTCATTGACATCGTAGTCCGCCGGCAGGTTGGTCATTGGGACCAGCCAACCGCGCTTCGCCCATAACGGTGCTTCGTACAACCCTATCATCAGGACATCGAACTGACCGCCGTTGGTCGTGATGTCCGTAGTCAATCGCTGGCGTAAAACGTTCTCTTCAAGAACCACCCAGTTGAGCTGGATATCCGGGTTGGCCTTCTCGAAGTTAGATGAAAGCTTTTTCAGCTCGATCTGATCGTTGTTGTTGGGAACCCCGATCGTCACAGTCGTCGCATTCGCGACGCCTGCGCCCAAGACACCGCAAACTGCGGCGAGTGTGACGAATCGTCGGCATAGCGCAGGCAGGATTCGCCGATTAATGTAAAAGGTCGCGTTCATTCTTGTCTCCTTGATTCTCACCGTTCATGAACTTCTCACAGGGATCTTCGATTGAGCATGAAGAACCCACCACCGGACACCAACATCCACGGAAAGGACGTGATACGGATAGATGTCCTCGTTCCGCAAACACTCGCACTTCACAACTTCTTACGCACCGTCAGTCGTTTGTTGCCTCACGCCTTCCATGATGCGGCGCCCTTCATCACCGACTCCAGAGGTCCGCGCGCAGTCCCTGCTCGGTCCGTCAAGCACTGCCCTCAATGAGTCACGTAATGGTGTACCCACCATCGATCAGCAGATTCGCCCCGTTTATCATGGCCGCCTCGGTGCTCGCGAGATACAGGATTGCAGCGGCAATCTCCGCGGGCTTCGCAAACCGGCGAGTCGGGATCGCAGCGCGGGCGCGATCGCCCGTTTCTCCGGCCCAGCCACTCAGCCCGAGCTCAGTCTCCACAACCGTAGGTGAAATGGCGTTGACGGTGACGCCCATCGGCGCCCATTCGAGCGCCATGCAATTAGTTATGCCAATAATTCCTGCCTTGCTTGCGCAATAGGCGAGGTGCCCTTCGATACCGATCACGGCTGCTTGCGACGCCAGATTGATAATTCGTCCGCTTCTGCGTGCGAGCATACCCGGGGCGAATTCGCGGGCGACCAGAAACGGTCCGGTCAGGTTGACCGCGATCGTCTTGTCCCACGTCTGCAGAGGAAAGTCTTTCGCCGGAGCCAGCGGCCCGATCCCTGCGTTGTTGACCAGCACATCCACGCGGCCGAATTGCGCGTTAATTTCGTTCGCTACGCGGGCGACCGATGCAGCGTCACTGACGTCCACGGTCCATCCCTGATGCGTCGGGCCCAACGCCGAGGCGACCTCCGCGACGGAGGGCAAAAGGTCCATGAGCGCGACGGTGGCGCCGGATCTTGCGAACAGTTCAGCTGTCTTGTGGCCGATACCGGATGCCGCACCGGTAATGGCGACGACGGTGCCTGCAAAATCGTATGCAGTGTTCGATTGGGTGAGCACGATGGTTTCCTTGATCATTTGTTTCTGAAATGGCGTGATATGCGGACTCGAGCAGCATCGCCCCCATCGACCGCGCCTCTAACTCATCCAGTTCCCCCCGTCGACGTTGAGCGTCTGTGCAGTGATGTAGTCGGCATCCGCTGAAGCGAGGAAAACCGCTGCACCCGTCAACTCGTCGGGCCGTCCCATGCGCCCAAGCGGGACCGCCTCTCCAACAAGGCGCTTTTTTTCACCAAGCGGCCGGTTTTCGTAACGAGAAAAGAGCGCATCGACTTCCTTCCACATCGGGGTATCAATTACCCCAGGCGCAATTCCGTTGACATTGATGCGATGCGCAGCGAGCGCCAGTGCTGCCGACTGCGTATAGCTGATAACCGCAGCCTTGCTCGCGCAGTAGTGGGCCACCAGCGCTTCACCACGGCTTCCCGCCTGCGATGCCATATTGATGATCTTTCCGCCGCCGCCCTGGTCGACCATTTGTTGGGCTACGCGTTGCATCAGGAAAAACATCCCCTTCACATTCACTGAAAAGAGGCGATCAAAAATGTCCCACGACTCATCGAGGATGGGCCGCATGTCAAAAACCGCTGCGTTGTTGAACAGAACATCGATCCGGCCGAAACGCTCAATCGTTGAGCGAACGATGGCTTCGATGCCGTCACGCTTCGTCACGTCTGCCTGAAGTAGAAGCAACTTTTCCTTTGCTGCATCCGCGTAGGTCGCCTCAAGCTCTGATGCGGGCTTGACGTCGACGACAACCACGTTGGCGCCTTCCTTCAGGTAGCGGCGTACGACTGCCTCGCCAATTCCCGCTGCGCCGCCGGTTACGATTGCAACCTTGTCTTTCATCTGCATTTCCAGTCTCCTGATTCGGATAAAGCTTCGTTTTGTTTAACTTCATGCTGCCAGTGGAACTTGCCAAACGGCTCGCATTTAACATAAGTAGTGCTATTTATTATGGTTTTTAATCTGGCCGGCAAGGACAACCACGACTGAAGGTAATCAGGTCATCAAGCGATGCATGCATCGGCATATATGCCGATGACGTTGCGAACCTTGCTCTGCACGATGCTCATAGGAGACGCATCAATTTCGCCGCGTCGAAGCTGCCAATATTGATCTGGCAGGTAGCGGCTTAGCAGGTTTTCGGGTATGGAGACGGCATTAAGGTTGCTGATCAGCTTTTGAGCCGCCGAGTCGATCGCGGGATCAGCCCAGTAGTACCGGACGCGATCGCTGTAGCTGTACGTACGCAGCAGCCGCTTTTCCTGATCGTCGCCGTGATAATACTTTTCCCAGTTGCCCGGCTTCGCGAGCATGATTTTTTCTACGACCTGGCGCAGGTTCGAACGATCCCGTTCCGCGATCAGTTCAGACTCGATGTCTGCCAGTGCGTAGAGTGCCTCTCGCAATGCGAATGTCACGCCAGGCCCCACCTTGAGAATGGCAAAGCCGTCCCGCACGAGTGCAGCCAGCGACTCAGGTGTCTGATAGTCCGTCGAGTGGGCTTCGAAGACCAGCCCCGGCAGTTGTTCAAGGACGCGGGAAAGCTCGGTCGCCAGTTCAGGCTTGTAGTTAACAACCTTCGTGTGATCGAATTCCACTCCGGGCTGCACGACCAGGCCGATCACGCGCTCCCACGCAGCATCCAGCCCACGGACACGCCACGCATCGCGATGGACGGCGACTGTGTCCAGCGCAGCCTCCCAATGCGTCACTTCGACCGTTTCAAGTTCTTCCGCAGCACCGCCGGGTACGGGCACTTCTGTACCAATGATGTAAACCGGCTTTTGTTCCTTGGCTTCGCGATGGGCGGCTGCTTCAGCAATCGCACAAAGGCGTGACGCACGTTCGGCGACCACTGCATCTGACAATCGGGCAGGATCGTCGGCGCAACTCATGCTGGTATCGAGATGGATCTTTGTGAATCCCGCCGACACATAGGCATCAATCAGTGCGTCGGCGTGAAGCATCGCTTCTTCGGAAGGAAGGTGCCGCCAGGTGTTTGGTCCAAGGTGGTCGCCGCCAAGAATCAGTCTGTCTCCTGGAAGTCCCACACGATCCGCAATCAGATGGACGAAGCGCACAAAATCTGCCGGTTTCATTCCGGTGTATCCACCAAACTGGTCCACCTGATTCGAAGTCGATTCGATCAGAAGCGGCGTACCGTCGTCCAGGGCCTGCTTCATGGCAGCGCCGAGCACCCAGGGATGAGCAGAACAGATGGAATAGATTCCCTTAAGCTTTTGTGATGCCTGAACATCACCGGAAAGGCGCGCAACGACGTTATGCATGATGTTGCTCCCCATTCTTCAAAATGAACTCGTCGAGTTCGGCGAGGGTCGCGGTCCCTTCCATGGGTCCCCGGAATGTGACGGCTCGCGCGCCGCTGGCGCACGCATAGCGCAATGCCGTTTCGGCATCGAAGCCCTGCGAACGACAGGCGACGTAGGTTCCTCCAAAGCAGTCACCGGCCCCGGTCGGATCGACTTCCTTGACGCGGAAAGGGGGAACGCGAATTTCATTTTTTCCGTCGAAAAAGCTGCACCCGTCCTTGCCGCGCTTGACGACGACTTCGCGAACGCCTCGCTTCAGAAGTTCCTCGATAGCACCTTGTTCGGTACTTGCACTGGCCAGCAAAGTGACCTCATGACCGCTTGGCAGGAAGACGTCCGTGTAGTCGAGAATGAAATCGAGCGCCTCGCGCATTTCGGGGATTCGTAGCATCTCCTTGCGAATGTTCGGATCGAAACTCACCGTTCCGCCGTGCCCCTTAACGGTCTCGATGACTTTCTTCATCGCTTCGATGATGCGAAACGAAAACAGTGACGAGCCCATCACGTGAAAATGCTTGCAGTCTTTCAGCAGGTCGTCCCTGATATTGCCGACCGCAAGCTGCCCCGACGCGCTATTGGCGATGTTGAAGATGAAATCGCGCTCGCCGTCCTCACGATACGTAACGAAAGCGCTGCCCGTTGTCGCAGTCTTGATGACAGAGATTCCCGACACATTGACGCCGTCGGCGCAGAGGCGTTCCACGTTCAGTACACCGAAGTCGTCATCGCCCACGCAGCCGATTATTGCGCACCGACTGCCTGCGCGGGCCACCTGATCAATGAAAATGGCTGGCGCGCCGCTCGGATACGGACCGATCAGGGTGCCGGGACGGCGAAAGGTCTGCCCGCGTTCGGCCGCCATGATCTCGACGAGTATTTCGCCCATCGTCAGGATGTAACCGGTCTTCCCGGCTTTATGCAGTTCAGTGTTAGCCATGGCGCTTCTTCGTTTGAACATCGATGCAGGCGGCGAATGGAATCGCGGCGTCCTTCACGATAGGTTGGTAAAAATACGGGTCACCCACCACATTCATCCTGTTGTTGATCAAGGCTTGCGGAACTCGAGTATTCCGCTTTCTCTGCGTTCAAGCCGAAACCCTTTGCTCGGCATCAAGTCCATCGTTGGCGAATCGATTCCATCATCAAGCAACAGGACATTGATGTCCGAAAGATTGGCGAAGATCTCACCGTCGCATTCGGCCAGTTGCGGCTGATAAGCAACCACGACCGTTCGCGCGGAGGCACGTCTGCCGGCCTCGAATACGCGGGCTACCGCAGGGTCAGCGCAAAAGAGGTTGCCGTCCCGGTCAACACCCGCTGCTTCAAGAATGCACAGGTCGAGTGATCTGCGCGCCACGGACGCTTCTGCGTCGGGACCGGTCATGGCTGTCGCGTTCTGGTCAAGCTGCCCACCGGTTAGTAGCAGTTCGCAGTGAACAAAGCGTTGTGCTGTCTGGGCCATACCGATGTCTTGCACCAGCAGTGCAAGATTTGACCGGTCGGAAAGAAATGGAAGGACCTTGTGGCAGATGTCGCCAGCACCCAGCATCAGCGACTCATGGTCATCGACCGTTTCTGCTGCGAACCGGGCGATTGTCATTTCATACGCTTTTTGCGCCGCACCATCGGCCACCGGCACCAGGACGCTCTCACTGGGCCGCTGCGCCAGGTATCGGGCCTTCCCAAAAGACCGAATGAGGTATCGCTGCTGTTCAAGGTAGTTCAGGTCGGTACGAATCGTGACGCTCGACACTTCGAAAGCCTGACTAAGCTCCTCGACCGATACCTCGCCGCGCTTGCGGACAAGCTCAACGATCTGCAGCCGGCGTTTCAGGGAACTCTTGTTTGCCAACATGTCTTGGACCTCGAAAGAAAACTCTTTTGTTTCGAAAGAGTCTAGTTTCGATTCGAAAGAAGGCCAAGGAATATCTATGTGCCAGACATAGTCGTTTTCCCTAAAGAGATTTGGGGTCCGATTAGGCTCGGAAGGCGATTCTCGGAGAGAACCGACTTCGTTGATCCCCGGGGAGGCGTCCGCGGCCACCTTGCTGCCGGCGGCGGCGAACATGGAGTCGCTGGGATTGCGCGATCGTGCGGAGCAGATCCTGCTCGCCGAGGCGAAAGACCCCGGTTGTTCGGCGACGCCATCAACGAACTGCCTCCTCGTCAGCGCATAAGACTGACTTCGGAGAGGAGTGACTTTCAAATGAGGGAGAAAGCAGTAGTGCGCGAGGGCGCCGACTCGACACCGTTGCCGGCCTCAACTTGACAACTTGCGCCTCCAGAAGCGGATGATCGGGATGCGTCCAAAGCCTGCGAGGATAACGAAGTATCGTTTTGTACTTTAGATCACTAACCTCGGCACTGTTCGATATAAGGATCAGTGCAATACCGATACTTCCATCGACGAGGTCTTGTTCAATGGCTTCGCGCTCAGCCTCAACGACTTATATCGTAAGGTTTCCGAACCGTTGCGTCACTGTGGATAGCCGCATAGGCATCAGATAGGCGGAGATCGTTTCGGTTACGCCGATGCGCACATTGCGGAAAAACGATATGAAATGCTGCCAAGGTCTGATCCGAGGTCAGCCGTCCACAGTGAGATCGGGCTTGACTGCAAAGATCAAAGGCTCGTTGTGGATTAATCGGCCCACAAACCCGGAGATGATGAAGCTGCGATAGCCGACTACTAATAGCGCAATTCTCAGAGCCGCCCCCCGTTTTTGGCTCGGATCGCTCAACTTGCAAGCGCTGCAAAAAGTGGCCTTCGTCTTACTGCTATCGCATCATGGCCGGTGCAGTGTCTTCGTCCAGCGGCGCTGCTGCCGATATAGGACCAGGCGCCATGTGGGAGAGCTTCATCATGCGTGGCTGGAGCAGTAGCGCGACGAGTCCGCTCCAGCCGGTCTGATGCGAAGCGCCGACGCCACGTCCGTTGTCGCCGTGAAAGTACTCATGGAAGAGAACGAGATCCTGCGAGCGGGGATCGGCCTGCAGCATCGGATAAGCTGCCATCACGGGTCGCAGGCCCTGTGCATCTTTGAGGAACAGCGTGGTAACACGCTTCGCGAGGTCGTCGGCAATCTCGCTCAGCGAAAAGCGATTGCCCGAACCCGTTGGATATTCGACGCGAAACTCATCGCCATAGTAACGATGAAACTCATAGAGGGATTCGATCAGCAGGTAATTGACTGGTATCCAGACCGGTCCACGCCAGTTCGAATTGCCGCCAAACACACCCGAGTCTGATTCGCCAGGCAAATACTTGACGCAGAAGCTCGCACCGCCATGATCGAAGACATACGGCGCATCATGGTGTACGCGTGTCAGCGCACGCACGCCGTGCTCGGACAGAAATTCACTCTCGTCAAGCGCCCGACGCAACAGCGCGGACATCCGATACCCGCGCAGCAGAGAAAGCAGCGTGGTGTTTCCCTTTCCGGGTTCGGTCCAGCGCGACACCAGTTTTGCAAGATTCGGCCGATGATCGAGAAACCATGCTAGCCGTTCACGCAATCCAGGGAGATGGCCATACACCCGCTCTTCGAGCACGTGAACGGCAAACAGCGGGATCAGTCCGACAATCGACCGAATGCGCATCGGCGTGCTGGTTCCATCGGGAAGGTGCAGCAAGTCATAGAAGAATTCATCGTGATCGTCCCACAATCCAGTACGGCAGCCATCGCCGCAACTGATCGCCTCTGCAATATAAAGGAAATGCTCGAAGAACTTGATCGCGATCTCAATGTAAGCGTCATTTTTCATCGCCAGTTCGAGCCCAATCTGCATTAGATCGAGCGAGTACGAGGCCATCCATGCGGTGCCATCGGCCTGATCGATGCGGCCACCGATCGGACACGGTGACGACCGGTCGAAGATGCCCACGTTGTCGAGTCCGAGAAAGCCGCCCTGAAAAATGTTGCGATCATCGGCATCCTTGCGGTTGACCCACCACGAGAAATTCAGCAATAGCTTGTGAAACATCATTTCAAGAAAAGCGGAATCACCAACGCCTGTCACCTCGCGGTCAAGTTCGTACACGCGCCATGTTGCCCACGCATGGACCGGCGGGTTCGCGTCGCTGAAGGCCCACTCGTAAGCGGGCAACTGCCCGTTGGGGTGCATATAGCGGTCCTTCACGAGTAGCAACAATTGCTTCTTCGCGAAATCGGGATCCATCGCTGCGAAAGCGACCGCATGAAACGCGAGGTCCCAGGATGCGTACCAGGGGTATTCCCATTTGTCTGGCATCGACACGATGTCGCCGTTACACATGTGGCGCCAGTCCGCGTTGCGGCCATGTCGACGTGAGTTCGGTGGCTTCGGTTGGCCGGGGTCACCGTCGTGCCAACGGGTCACGTCGAACTGGTAATACTGCTTCGACCACAGCATCCCGGCAAGCGCCTGACGTTGCACGAGCCGTGCGTCGGCGTCGGCGATGTCGTGCTGAAGTACGGAATAGAATTCGTCGGCCTCTGCTTTTCGGCGCGCGAACAGCGCGTTCAAATCCAGAGGAACGGCTTCAAGAGTCGATTCGGGACGCCAGCGCAGATATAGCACTGATGTTTCGTGAGGAGCGAGTTGCAGGTACACATGCGCAGCAGCGCGGGTGCCCTTGTCGCGTCGGATTGCCTGCTCGTCGCCATCAATGAGGTAGTCGTTGATGCCGTCCTTGAACGGTCCCGTTCCAGCCAAGCCGAAAATGCGGCGCACGTTCGTTTCATTTTCGCAGAAGAGCCATTCGACTGGCTGTTGTGCCGACGCCGTCACGATCGTGGTTCCAAGCGCAGGATTATGGGCAACGACGCGTGCGCTTTCCCCCGCACCGGGCTCCAACGTGAGCGAGGGTTTGCCGCCCTTGCCGGACCATGCCCACCTGTTGCGCGCCCAGAATTGCGGCAAGACGTGCAGCACCGCCAAGCTGTCGGCGCGGTTTTCGATGGTAACGCGCATCACGATATCGTCGGGTGTGTGCTTTGCATACTCGACGACGATGTCAAAGTAGCGGTTGTCGTCAAATACACCCGTGTCGAGGATTTCGTACTCCGGCTCGTCGGCGCTGCGTCGCCGGTTCTCGTCGATCAGATCCTGATACGGATAGGCATCCTGAGGATATTTGTACAGCATCTTCATGTACGAATGAGTCGGTGTACCGTCGAGATAGAAGTAAAGCTCTTTTACATCCTCGCCGTGATTGCCTTGCTCATTTGTTAGTCCGAAGAGCCGTTCCTTGATGATCGGATCATGGCCGTTCCAGAGCGCGATAGACACGCACCAGTCGAGCGGGTCATTGCCGAATCCGGCAATACCGTCCTCGCCCCAGCGGTACATTCGGCTACGCGCATGGTCATGAGGGAAGTAATCCCATGCGGTGCCATATTCACTGTAGTCCTCACGAACGGTACCCCATTGACGTTCGCTCAGATAGGGACCCCAGCGACGCCAACGGTCAAGTTCCGCCCCATGGAGGCGAGACCCCTCTTTTGAGTGGAGTAGATTGATTGTGCGTTGCGCTCGCATGAAGCCTCCCGAGCCGAAATCGACCGTGCTGAATCGATGCTTGAGAAAGTACTCGTGCCCCTTTGAAGGCGAGCACGTTGGAAAAGCCTGTTTCGCGCTAACTGGCAATGAGGTTTTGACGGGCAGCCAGAGATTCATTATAGGCCAGCAGCGCGCGACCCTCGGCATTGGCAGTTGGTCGCGCAGCTATTCCCGTGCCTTGGCGCCGGAGCAGTGGGCGCAGGCGGGTGTGGCCGTTTCTGGATTGGGGCACGGCTGGCGACTTCACCAGCAGCTTCAGAACAGATATTGAACTCCCAAAGCCGCTCACGTTCGGCCTGACCTATGTTCCGGAATCCTTAACGGTCCGCAACGCCCCGATCTGCGAGCGCACGTAGGTGACGTGCTCGCGTAGCGCGTAGAACTCGTCGGCGTAGGCGAGCGGCATCTGGAGCTTGTTGAGTGCCTTCTCGACCGCATCGAGTTTCTTCGTGAACTCGGCGTATTTTTCCTCCGACGGATCGTCGAGCACGCTGCGCTCGAGCGCGATCAGCTCGCCGTAGCGCCGGTAGAAGCGGGACTTGACGCGCCAGGCGTAGAGCGGTGGCACGAAGCGCAGCGCCGGTATCAGCAGGACAAATACGGGCACGAGCAGTACCAGCAGGCGGTTCGTGAGGCTCGCGAGCCAGAATGGCATAACGCGGTACAGGAAGCTCTTGCCGGACTTGTAATAGCGCGCGGCGTCCGGGCTCAACGGGAAATCGTGCGCGACGGGCGCCGGAAACTCGCCGGCCTTCTGCAGCAGGCTGGCACCGCTATGAACCTCGCCGGCGGCCTCGACGAGCAAGTCCGAGAGCGCGGGGTGCAGCGTGTCGCGCGCGATCAGCTCCACGGTCGTTGCGATGGTGTCGGTGGATCTGGGCGGCAGGTTATCGGCCAGGTCGAACGCGCCCATCGGGACTTCGAACTGGCTCAGAAACGGGAAGCTGCGTATGTAGGCTTTCGCTTGCGTGAAGCTGAAGAGCCGGATATCGGGCGTCCGGATCATTTTCTCCATGAGCGCGGGGCGCGCCGAATCAGCCGTCAGGAAGGCCACGTCGACCGTGCCCGCCAGCAACGCGTTCACGGCGTCCTCGCCGACGAGCGGCAGCATCTGCGTGTCGTCGTTCGGTTCGACACCGTTTGCCCTCAGCAGTAACAGCACGATCTGGCGGGTTCCGCTGCCTTCGCGGCCGATGGCGAGCCGCTTGCCCTTGAATTCCGAGAGCCGCATGAGATCGGGGCCGCGATAGAAGACGAAGAGCGGCCAATTGCTGACGCTGCCGAGCGACATCAGGCCTGATTGCCGCGTGTCGGGCGAAATGACGCTTGGGATACTCGTGAGGCCGCTCTGCACGAAGCCGAGGTCCACATGACTGGCGGGATCGGCGAGTCGATTGAGGTTCTCCAGCGTGCCTGACGACGTTAGCACGCGCAGCGTTACACCGTTGCGCGCGAGGATCTCCTTGTACTTTTGTGCGGCAAACCAGAAGCGGCTGTACTGCGGACCCGCGGAGATCGTCAGGGTACTGGGTGGCGCGGGCTGGATCACGCGGATGACCACCCAGATCACCACCGCACCGACAATCACCATTATGCCGACAGAGACGACCAGATCGAGCCATGAGATGGCGACATGATAGGCGCCTTGGCGTAATGCAGGCTCATCTGGGCTGGTTTTGTCCGGATGCTCCAGAGAACGTTTGGGGGAGGCATGCTTATCCATTTTTGACACAGATAGCGTAGCTTCAGGATGTGGATTGGCCGATAGGCCATATGATAGGACTTTGTGCTTGTCTTGCCTTAACCTTCGCGCCCGTGCCGATGTTTCAGCAGAGCAAATCATCGCATGGGCACCCGACCATATGGCGTCGTACAAGGAACCCCTGATCGTCGAATGCTTCCCCGGGTTGCCCCGAGCGGGCAGCGGGAAGGTTCAATGGCGGCTGCTGCAGGAGCGGGAGAACAGCACATCAGCCCCCCGAAAGTGGCAGATTTTGTCAATCATTGGGCAGCTTTTGACATGGGAACAAACGGCCGCCGGCGCTAGGATAGACTCCCATCAATGGCATGAACACGAACAGAGGGCTGTTCGCTGCCGCATTGAGTTTTGGCTCATGAAAAAAGTGGAGACGCGATGAGTTACACCGCCCCGGTGAAAGATATGTTGTTTGCCATGACGGAACTGGCCGCACTTGACCAGATCGCGGCTTTGCCCGGTTTCGAGGACGCGACGCTGGAAACCGCCCAGGCCGTGCTTGAAGAATCCGCCAAACTCTGCGGCGAAGTGCTGGCACCGTTGAACGTCGAAGGCGACCGCAACCCGAGCAGCTGGAAAGACGGCAAGGTCACCGCCACACCGGGTTTTGCCGAAGCATTCCGGCAGTTTGCCGAGGGCGGCTGGCAAGGCGTGCAGCATCCGCTCGACTACGAAGGTCAAGGGCTGCCCAAGCTGATCGCCACGCCGTGCGTCGAAATGCTCAACGCCTCGAATCTCTCCTTCGCGCTGTGTCCGCTGCTGACTGACGGTGCAATCGAGGCGCTGCTCACGGCCGGCACCGAAGCGCAGAAACAGACCTACGTGCCGAAGCTGATCTCCGGCGAGTGGACCGGCACGATGAACCTCACCGAGCCGCAGGCGGGCTCCGATCTCGCGCTGGTGCGTACGCGCGCCGAGCCGCAGGGTGATGGCTCGTTCAAGGTGTTCGGCACCAAGATTTTCATTACCTGGGGTGAGCACGATATGGCGAAGAATATCGCCCATCTCGTGCTGGCTCGTACACCGGATGCACCGGAAGGCGTGAAAGGCATTTCGCTGTTCATCGTGCCGAAGTTCCTGGTCAATGCGGATGGGTCGCTCGGCGAGCGCAACGACGTGCATTGCGTGTCGATCGAACACAAGCTCGGCATCAAGGCGAGCCCGACCGCTGTCCTGCAGTTCGGCGATCACGGTGGCGCAATCGGTCATCTGATTGGCGAGGAGAATCGCGGCCTCGAGTACATGTTCATCATGATGAACGCGGCACGCTTCGCGGTGGGCATGCAGGGCGTCGGTGTCTCAGATCGCGCGTACCAGAAGGCGGTCGCTTACGCGAAGGAGCGCGTGCAGAGCCGCCCTGTAGATGGCTCGGCGAAGCAGCCGGTTACCATCATCCATCACCCGGACGTGCGCCGTATGCTCTCGACCATGCGTGCGCTGACCGAGGCGTCGCGGGCGCTCGCCTATGTGGCGGCGGCGCATTGCGATATCGCCCATCGTCATCCTGATGCAGGCAAACAGGCGGAACACCAGGCGATCTATGAGTTCCTCGTGCCGATCGTGAAGGGTTGGAGCACGGAGCTGTCGGTGGATGTCGCGAGTCTGGGCGTGCAGGTTCATGGCGGGATGGGCTTCATCGAAGAGACCGGTGCGGCCCAGTACTATCGCGACGCGCGCATTCTGCCGATCTACGAAGGCACGACGGCAATCCAGGCAAACGACCTGATCGGGCGCAAGACGGTACGCGACGGCGGCGCGGTGGCGAAATCCTTGCTGGCGGACATCGCGGAAACGGTCGCGGCGCTCGGCGTCCAGCAGGGTGCGCCGTTCGAATCGATGCAGCGTCATCTGGCGCAGGGGCATCGTTCGCTGCAGGCGGTGGTGGAGTATGTGGTCGCGAACACGAAGCGTGATCCGAATGCGGTATTCGCGGGCAGCGTGCCATATCTGAAGCTGGCGGGTATCGTGCTGGGCGGCTGGCAGATGGCGCGCGCGTTGCTGGCCGCTTCTGCGAAGCGTGCGGACGATCCGTCGTTCTATGGCGCGAAGATCGCCACCGCGCAGTTCTACGCAGAGCACGTGCTGTCACAGGCGACGGCGCTGGAAGCGTCGATTGTCAGCGCGAAGGGTGATGAAGGTGTGCTGGCGTTGTCGGAGGAGCAGTTCTGAAGTTGACGCTAGGCGTGCGATTGCATGCCTGAGAAAACACCACGTGCAATGTCAAACGGCGCCTCTTCAGGCGCCGTTTGTCTTGCGGGACTGCCCAATAACCAAAACAGAAGACAAGTGCTGCACGTTCGATGGACGCCCGACTGAACATCAGACCTACAATGTCCATGTTCAAATCACTCGAACCGGGTGCATGACTGGCATCCAGCCGCTCGATGCGCGCCGTTACGGCGCGGAAGACCGGGTGCTGGCTTCGCTGCGCGAGACCTTCGGCAAACTCGGGGCTGATGCGGACCCGGCTGGCTACCTCATCAGCCGCGTGGCCGAACATGGACGGCGCCGCGGGGAGGAAACGCGCGAAGTGGCACAAACCCTGCGCGACGCAGACATCGAACCGACGATGAGCGAGGCGACCGCACGACTTCAGGATGGGCTGATCGACACGATGCTCGAGTTCGGCATTGAATACGACGGCACCTTGCCGTTCGATTGGCGGAGCTTCTTCGACCGACTCCAGCGGGATTAGGCGCTCGACACAGAAGGGCGCTTGCGCGCAGCCCCGTTCCTTATGTTCTACGAGGGCCGCGTTGGCCTCGCGACGCCGCGCCGGTCGCTCGGTGGCCGATCCACCATCATCCTCCAGACCGACCCGCTGACGCTGCATATTTCCGTTCGCTTTCCGCCCGGAAGGTTTGGTAAGCGCTCGGATTCTGCGCCGCATATTCGTCCGTTCCGCATCTGGGTTCGCTGGCTACACTCGCCGCAGATCAATCAGCTACCTGCAGTAGCGACCCCACGCGGAAGGAAACAATCATGGTGCGTCCCAGTCAAAGCGGTGCGACTTCGTCCAAGGCGGTCCGGCAACTTTTGCTCGTCGCGATCCTGACCGTTGTATGCGGTCTGCAAGGATGCGCCAACTCCATTGAAACCCTTGGGCTCGGCCTGGGCCTCGGTGCCGCCGGCGCAGTTGGCGGTGCCGTCTGCATGATCAGTTGCCACTGACTCCCCCAAGGTCGCCATTGACGTGACATTGAACTGCTGCGCGACTGGCTGTGTCGAACCTCGATCAGTGACAATTTTACTGACGCTTTGCCGCAGTTTCGCTGCCGTGTCGCCACCCTGTCGCATTTGCGGCAACCTTTGCCGCTCGTCGCCGGGCGGTGCCTTAATTTCCGCGGTAGTGCTGGCAGGAAGGTTCCAGCTTGCTGCCGCCGCTGTTTCAAACTGAATGAGGTCAAGAGATGGATCAGGATAGCTGGGACGCGCTGGATCATTTCTTCTGCGAACAACTGCTGCCTGTCGATCTTGCGCTGGATGCCGCGCTGGAATCGAGTGCGGAGGCAGGGTTGCGATCCATCAACGTGTCGCCAAATCAGGGCAGGTTTCTGAACCTGCTAGCCAAAATTCATGGGGCGCGCCGCGTTCTCGAGATCGGCACGCTGGGCGGTTATAGCGCCATCTGGATGGCGCGCGCACTGCCGTCAAGCGGCACCTTGGTGTCGCTGGAAATCGATCTGCTCAACGCCGAAGTCGCACGAGCCAATCTTGCGCGGGCTGGCGTGGCGTCGATTGCTTCTGTTCTGGTGGGGCCGGCCATTGAGAGCCTCAAAGGCCTGATCGACAAGAGGGCCGAGCCCTTCGACATGGTCTTTATCGACGCGGACAAGAAGAGCTACCCGGACTACCTGCGGCTCACTTTGCAGTTGCTGCGGCCAGGCGGCATCATCGTCGCGGACAACGTGGCGCGCGGAGGGCGGGTGGCCGACCCGCGTAACCATGAGGACGATGTCGTAGGGCTGCGCCAGTTCTTGCGCATGCTGGCATCGGATACGCGTCTGAGCACCACGGCGATGCAGACCGTAGGATCCAAAGGATGGGACGGTTTTTCGCTGACGCGCCTGTCCACGGAGTGACAAGCGGGGCCCGCATGCCAACGGCAACGGGCGCCCCTGACTACATTTAGAAGTCCGTACTCACCGAGAACCACGCAGTGCGTGGCGTCCCTTCCGTCAAATATCCACCCAGAGCCGACGACCAGTACGCACGATTGGCGACGTTTGTCACCATCACGCGGAACGTGGTGTCGTGACTGAACACCTGGGTGTGATACCGCGCGCCGACGTCAAAGCGCGTCCACGAGGCGAGCGGCAACGTATTGGCTTCGTCGAGATACTGCTTGCCCGTATAGATTGCACGCGCCATCAACGTTGCCCCCGGCAGCTGGGGTAAGTCGTATTCCAGATTGGCGTTGAACGTCCACGCCGGTACGCCGATAGGCCGGTTGCCGTTAAAGGTGCCGCCGTCAGTGTTCTGGAGCTGTGCATCGATGTACGACACGCCGCCAAGCACACGCAGGCCCTTGATGGGCTCACCATACGCCGACAGTTCGACGCCACGGTGCCGCTGGGTGCCGTCGGTCGCGTAGATCATCGTCGTAGCGTCGGTGTAGGCGACCGGCTGTTTGATCTGATCGGAAGGCGCGCTGCCTACTATCGCCGTCAACCGCAACTCCGCTGCCCGGCGATCTTTCACCCGCTCATGCCGGCCGAGAGGTTGCGACAGGCGCGCAGGTCGGCGTCCTGGGCAAGCAAAAGGTAAATTTTCAATTATTACAAGGGAAAGAGGGGGGCTTGGTCGTGCACGCGTTGCAGATTCACGTGGCGAACAAAGGTCGCAACCCGCGAATAGGCAACACGTCGATTGCGGTGAGCGAGCTGGTTTGCAGCGTTATTTCATCGACGCCCAGAAGTCGCAGTGATGTTCCTTGGCGTAGGCGTCGCCGGTAATGATTTCGGTGGCGCCACCGGACAGGAGTCCCAGGCGCTGCGTTTTCGCTTCGTCGTAACGTGGCCAGGTCGCTTGCGATGGCGTGTTGGGGTCGCCCAAACGCGCAAAGCTGGCCCAGTAGCGCATCATCATGTGCGAGAGCCGAGTTTGCGCCACGCTGAGCGGCAGAAAGCCACTCGACTGGCCGCTCGAGACTGGCGTGGTCGCATCGCCACGCCAGATGTACTGCATTTCCGAAGTGTGCGCGGCGCCAATTTCAAATGAGGGCGGCACGACCATATAGGGCGTATGCGGCGCGGTATCGTCGCGGAACTCATAGGTATAGGTGGGCACCCAGTTGGATAGCGCGGCTTCCACCGGCACCGAGCCGCACGCGAACCGCGAGTCGGTCTGCACTGCGGCGAGTGCGACACCGGGTGCGGGATAGGCGCTTACCGGATACTCGGCGAGCACGCGGTCCGCCTTGTCGCCTTGCTGACTGCGCACGGCTGATTGATAGCCGTCCGCCGTCAACGGCTGGCGGATCATGTCGTTACCTTCGTAGACGAACACGCGCGTCTCATGCCGCACATTGCCGACCAGCACGGGCACGCGGTTGAACTTGCCCGAGCGGAACGCGTCGAGCACGGGCACCGGTTGTGCCGCACCGCCGGTGACAGGGCGCCAGGTCAGATTGGTTTTGGCCTGCGCATCGATGATCTCAGCGGGACTTTTGTTGCGCAGACACGCTAGTGCGGTAGCCGGGTCCGCGCAGCCGATTGCTTCGGCAAAGGTCTTGCCGTGCGCGGCGGCAGTGTCATGACTGATGACCGCGCAGTCGCCGATACTCTCGATCACCGCCCGGTTAAAGAGGCCCGCCGCTGAAGGCGACGCGAGCAGCCAGCACACCGATCCCGCGCCCGCCGATTGCCCGCCGATGGTCACATTGTTCGCATCGCCGCCGAACGCGCCGATATTCTGCCGGACCCATTGCAACGCGAGGATTTTGTCGAGGTCGCCATAGTTGCCGCTTGACTGGCCGTCGGCCGATTCAGTATCAAGCGACGGCAGAGAAAGATAGCCGAGCGCGCCGAGCCGGTAGTCGACCGTCACGACGATATTGCCGTGCGAGACGATCTGCACCGGTTGCATGTCGTTGCTCGCGCCGTTGATCCATCCGCCGCCGTGGAACCAGACGATCACGGGGAGATGTGCCTCGACGTGGCGCGGCTTCCACACGTTGAGGTAAAGACAGTTCTCGTTCCAGCTTGCGGCGTTGCCGGGACGCCAGAAGGTGGCGGCTTGCGCGCAGGCGTTGGCGGGCAGGGTCGCGTCGCGCACGCCGTCCCATGCGGGAGCGGGT
>NZ_JBAURZ010000363.1:0-4254 GCF_049581445.1 Paraburkholderia sp.
CGGGCCGCACGTTCACGGCGCGGGTGCGCGAACTGTCGCCCGCGGCCGACCCGCAAAGCCGCACCTATCGCGCCAATCTCACGCTGCTTGATCCCGGGCCCGATGTGCGGCTCGGCATGACGGCAAATGTCGCCATCGCACCGGGCAACGGCGCGGCACTAAGCGCCGCATCATTCACGCTGCCTTCTACCGCGTTGTTCCACGACGGTAACGCGCCCGCCGTCTGGGTGGTCAACGGAAGCGACAACACGCTGGCGCTGCGCCGGGTTCAGGTGACGCGCTACGACGAACGCACCGTCGCCATCTCCGGCGGTCTGCAGGACGGCGAGCGCGTCGTGTTGCAAGGCGTCCACACCGTTACTGCCGGCGAAAAAATCAAGCCAATCGCACCGCTGCATCCCGAGGATTTCGCTTCATGAGTACAACTCACGAAGAAGGACGCTTCAACCTGTCCGCGTGGGCACTGCGTCATCAGGCGCTGGTGGTATTTCTGATCGCGCTCGCGACCGCCTTTGGGATCCTGGCCTACACAAAACTCGCGCAGTCTGAAGATCCGCCGTTCACGTTCCGCGTGATGGTGATCCGCACCTTCTGGCCAGGCGCGACCGCGCGCCAGGTGCAGGAACAGGTAACAGACCGCATCGGCCGCAAATTGCAGGAAACGCCTTATATCGACTTCGTGCGCAGTTATTCGCGCCCCGGCGAATCGCTGATGTTCTTTACGATGCTCGATTCGGCGCCCGTGAAGGAAGTGCCTCAAACCTGGTATCAGGTACGCAAGAAAGTCGGCGATATCGCGGCAACGTTGCCGCAAGGCATCCAGGGCCCATTCTTCAACGACGAATTCGGTGACGTCTACACCAACATCTACACGTTGGAAGGCGACGGCTTTTCTCCGGCGCAACTGCACGACTACGCGGATGAATTGCGCACCGTGCTGCTGCGCGTGCCGGGCGTCGCCAAGGTGGACTACTTTGGCGACCCCGACCAGCACATCTACATCGAGATCACCAATACGCAGCTCACACGCCTGAACGTGTCGCCGCAACAGATTGCGCAGGCGATCAACTCGCAGAACAGCGTCTCGCCAGCGGGCACGCTTACCACCATGGACGACCGCGTGTTTGTCCGCCCCACCGGCCAGCTCAAGGACGTCAATGCACTCGCCGACACGCTGATTCGCATCAACAACCGCTCATTCCGACTCGGCGACATCGCCACCATCAGACGCGGTTACGATGATCCAGTGGTCACGCAGATGCGCTTTGGCGGTAAGGCCGTGCTCGGTATCGGTGTGACGATGCAGCCCGGTGGCGACGTGATCCAGCTCGGCAAGGCACTCGACAAGCAGTCCGCCACCTTGCGCGCGTATCTGCCGGCAGGCCTCAAGCTGGTGGAAGTATCGAGCATGCCGCATGCGGTGGCGAAGTCGGTGGACGATTTTCTGGAAGCGGTGGCCGAAGCCATTGCGATCGTGCTCGTGGTGAGCCTCGTCTCGCTGGGTGTGCGAACCGGCATGGTGGTCGTCATCTCCATTCCGATCGTGCTGGCCGTGACCGCGTTGTGCATGTATCTCTTCGACATTGGTTTGCACAAGGTGTCGCTTGGTACGCTGGTGCTGGCGCTCGGGCTTCTTGTCGACGATGCGATCATTGCTGTCGAGATGATGTCGGTGAAACTTGAACAGGGCTGGAATCGCACCCGCTCCGCTGCATTCGCGTACACCAGTACGGCGTTTCCGATGCTCACCGGCACGCTCGTCACGGTATCTGGTTTCCTGCCTATCGCCCTCGCCAAGTCGAGCACCGGCGAATACACGCGCTCCATCTTCGAAGTCTCGGCCATTGCGCTGATTGCTTCGTGGCTGGCCGCCGTGGTGCTGATCCCGCTGCTCGGCTATCACATGCTGCCGGAGCGAAAACGTCAGGAGCATGAGGCCGACGATCACGAACACGACATTTACGACACCCGCTTTTATAAGCGGCTGCGCGGCTGGATTGGCTGGTGCGTCGAGCGACGCTTCGTCGTACTGGTGATCACCGTCGTCCTGTTCGTCGTCTCGTTGTTCGGCTTTACGCTGGTGCCGCAGCAGTTCTTCCCAAGCTCAGACCGTCCCGAACTGCTGGTCGACGTGCGGCTCCCCGAAGGCGCATCATTCGATGCCACCTTGCGCGAAACGCAGCGGCTCGAAAAAGCCCTTGTGGGTCGCCCCGAAATCGATCACACGGTGGACTTCGTCGGCACCGGTGCGCCCCGTTTCTACCTGCCGCTCGATCAGCAATTGCAGCAGCCGAATTTCGCGCAGTTCGTGATTACCGCGAAGTCGGTCAAAGAGCGCGAAAAGCTCGCACAGTGGCTTGAACCGGAATTGCGCAACCAGTTCCCGGCCATCCGCACCCGTCTGTCACGTTTGGAAAACGGGCCACCGGTCGGCTATCCGGTGCAGTTTCGCGTAAGCGGCGATGACATCGCCACCGTGCGCGGGATCGCCGAACGCGTCGCCGCGACCATGCGTGCGGATCATCGGACTACCAACGTCCAGTTCGACTGGGACGAGCCTGCGGAACGCTCGGTACGCTTCGAGATCGATCAAAAGAAAGCGCGTGAGCTTGGCGTGAGCTCGGACGATGTGTCGAGTTTCCTCGCGATGACGCTGTCCGGCTACACCGTCACGCAATACCGCGAGCGCGACAAGCTGATCAGCGTCGACCTGCGCGCCCCGAAGAGCGAACGCGTCGATCCCGCCCAGCTCCTCACGCTCGCAATGCCAACGCCCAATGGTCCCGTGCCGCTCGGCACGCTCGGCCATCTGGGCTACGACCTCGAATACGGCGTGATCTGGGAGCGCGACCGCCAACCTACCATCACCGTTCAATCGGACGTCACGGCCAACGCGCAAGGCATCGACGTGACGCATAGCGTCGACAAGGCGCTGAGCCAGATTCGCGCCAGTCTGCCGGTCGGCTATCGCATCGAGGTGGGCGGTTCAGTGGAAGAAAGCGGGAAGGGACAGACCTCCATCAACGCACAAATGCCCATCATGGTGATTGCCGTACTGACTCTGCTGATGATCCAGTTGCAGAGTTTCGCGCGGGTGCTGATGGTGGTGCTGACTGCGCCGCTCGGACTGATTGGCGTGGTCGCCACCCTGCTGCTGTTCGGCCAGCCGTTTGGCTTCGTTGCGATGCTGGGCGTAATTGCGATGTTCGGCATCATCATGCGCAACTCGGTGATTCTGGTGGATCAGATCGAGCAGGACATCGCCGCCGGACACAAGCGCTTCGATGCCATCGTCGGTGCGACAGTGCGGCGCTTCAGGCCGATTACATTGACCGCCGCCGCCGCCGTGCTTGCGCTGATTCCGCTACTGAGTTCGAACTTCTTCGGACCGATGGCCACTGCGTTGATGGGCGGGATCACGAGTGCAACGGTGTTGACGCTGTTCTATCTGCCGGCACTTTACGCAGCGTCGTTCAGGGTACGCGGCGACGAACGCGAGCCGCCGTCGGCTGGCGTGTCATCCGCCTCACACTCGGGGAATTGATCATGGCTATGTCTCTTTTCAAGCGTGTGAGTCACGCCCGCAGCGTGGCGGTGAGCGCTGGAGCGCTCTCGCTCGCAGCCTGCTCTTTCGGCCCGAGCGGTGACGCGCCAACCATGCCTCAACCCGCGCATTACGGCGCCGAAGCGTTGCCCGCCGAAACCGTTCCCGCGCAAGGCGTGACGCAGCAGTTCGTGGTCGGCGCGCAGCCGGTGCCGAGCTGGTGGCGTCTTTATCAATCGGATGATCTGAATGCGCTCGTCGATGAAGGGCTGCGCAACAGTCCGACGCTCGCGGCCACCGACAAGAGCCTCACCGCCGCACGCGAACAACTGCGCGCGCAGGTGGGCAGTTCCATGCTGCCGACCATCGACGCGGGCGTTCAGGCCGCGCGGCAACGCGCGCTGGCGATTCCCGAGATTGGGCCGAACACGTTCCTCTATAACGATTTCGTCGGCCAGTTGCAGGCCCATTACACGATCGATCTGTTCGGCGCGTCGCGGCTTGCGAACGCCGCGCTGGCCTCGCGGGTCAACGTGCAGGTTTTCCAACTGGAGTCGGCCCGGCGCGCGCTGGCGGCCAACATCGTCACGGCCGCTATAACGGCAGCCGCGCTGCATGCGCAGATCGACACCACCGAGCGCCTCGTCGCGCTCGCCGACGAAGACGCGCGCGACGCGTCGCGGCGTTATGCGCTCGGCGCGATCTCGCAT
>NZ_JBAURZ010000364.1:0-4164 GCF_049581445.1 Paraburkholderia sp.
GCGCGTTCGCGCGCTTCGTCTTCGGCCACGCCGCGCGAGACGAGCGGTTCGGCCACCAGCGCGAGCGTGCTCACACGCGGAATGACGCGCAGGAACTGGCTCACGTAGCCGACCACTTCGCGCCGCAGGCGCAGCACATCGTGCGGCTCGGCGCCGGTAATCGTGACGTGTTGCTTGAGGTGAGGGTTCGAACGGATCGCAATGGATCCCGTACTCGCCAGATAGTTGCCATACAGGCAGCGCAGCAGCGTGCTCTTGCCTGCGCCGGATGGCCCGACCAGGACGACGCATTCGCCCTGTTCGACGTCCAGCGAGACGCCGGAAAGTGCATCGATCTGCACGCCACCCTGTGCGTGCAGCGTAAAGGTCTTGCCGATATTGACGGCACGCAGCATCAGCGCCGCGTTGTCGAGAAAAGCGTGTTCAATCGATGACATGGTGAGCCTCAAACCGGCAGAACCGAAGAAACCAGCGTTTGCGTGTACGGGTGCTGCGGATCGTCCAGCACCTGGTCGGTCAATCCCGATTCGACGACCTCACCGCCTTGCATCACCATCAGACGATGCGCAAGCAACCGCGCCACGCCGATATCGTGCGTGACGATCAGCACCGACAGATGCAGCGTGCTGGTGAGCGTACGCAACAGATCGAGCAAGCGTGCCTGCACGGAGACGTCAAGACCGGCGGTCGGCTCATCCATGAACACGAGGCGCGGCCCGGTGACGAGATTACGGGCAATCTGCAGGCGCTGCTGCATGCCGCCCGAAAACGCTGCCGGGAATTCGTCGATGCGCGTGGCGTCCAGTTCGACCCGCTCCATCCACTGCGTGGCGGTGTGGCGGATCTGTCCATAGTGACGCGCGCCCACGGCCATCAGCGGTTCGCCGATATTCGCGCCGGCCGAGACGCCGCTACGCAAGCCGTCACGCGGATTTTGCTGTACGAACCCCCATTCGGTGTGCATCAGCAAGCGCCGGCGTGGCTCGGACAGCGCAAAAAGATCGACCATCTCGCCATGCGCGGCGTTATAGCGAAGCGTGCCGCTGTCTGCCTCGGTGCGCAGCGCGAGGGTGTTGAGCAACGTGGTCTTACCCGAGCCCGACTCGCCGACGATGCACAACACTTCGCCCGGATACAGATCGAAGCTGACATTGCGGCAGCCATTGCGGCCACCGTATTGCTTCGTGATGGCGTGGGCCTGAAGCAGCGGGGTCATACGGATTCTCCTTCAGCGTGACCGTCAGCCTGCTGATCGCGGCGGTCATGACAGTAGTCGCTATCCGAGCAGACGAACATCCGCTTGCCCGCATCGTCGACGATCATTTCATCGAGGAAGCTCTCCGTGGAACCACACAGCGCACAGGCATGCTCCCAGCGCTGTATTTCGAATGGGTGATCGTCGAAGTCGAGACTGCGCACGGGCGTATACGGCGGAATGGCGTGAATGCGCCGTTCGCGTCCCGCGCCGAACAGTTGCAGCGCAGGATTCATATGCATCTTCGGATTGTCGAACTTCGGGATCGGCGAGGGCGAGCTCAAATAACGCTCGTTGACGATCACCGGGTAGTCATACGTGGTAGCGATGCCGCCGTGGTGCACGATGTCCTCGTAGAGCTTGACGCTGATGAGGCCGTAATCCGCCAACGCATGCAGCTTTTTGCATTCCGCAACGCGCGGTTCGAGCCGGAATAGCGGCTCGGGCATCGGCACCTGATAGACGAGAATCTGTTTATCGGTAAGCGGCGTCTCCGGAATACGGTGACGGGTCTGCACGATCGTCGCTTCCGAGGTGCGCCGCGTCGTTGCCACACCGGCAGTGCGCGCAAAGAAGCGGCGGATATTGACCGCGTTGGTGGTTTCGTCCGAACCCTGGTCGATCACCTTGAGCGTATCGCTGCGACCGATAATGGCCGACGTCACCTGAATGCCGCCCGTGCCCCAGCCGAACGGCAACGGCATTTCGCGCGAGGCGAACGGCACCTGATAGCCGGGCACCGCGACCGCTTTCAGGAGCGAGCGGCGAATCATCCGCTTGGTCTGTTCGTCGAGATAGGCGAAGTTATAGCCTTCAGCGGCGCTGTCATGGGGCGCGCCGGCAAGTTGCGATTCTGGCGCGTTCATGCCGCTTGCTCCTGCTGGGGTTGAGCGTCTTCAGCCTGGTTGCCGGTTGAGGGTGCCAGGGATGCCGAAGCAGCGGCATGTTGCGCGCGTAGGCGGCGCACCAGTTCGAGTTCGGCCTGGAAGTCGACGTAGTGGGGCAGTTTCAGATGCTGCACGAAACCGGAGGCCTCGACGTTATCGCTGTGTGACAGCATGAATTCGATGTCTTGAGTCGGCGACGCGAGCGTTTCGCCGAGTTCCTCGGCGCGCAGCGCGCGGTCTACGAGTGCCATCGCCATGGCCTTGCGCTCGGAATGGCCGAAGACGAGACCGTAGCCCTGCGTGAAGGTGGGCGGGACGTCGCCGCTGCCGGCGAACTGATTGATCATCTGGCATTCGGTGATGTCGATCTCGCCGATTTCCACCGCTTCACCCAGTTCGTCGAGTTCCATCTCGACCGTTACCGAGCCAAAGCGAATCTCACCCGCGAACGGATGCGAATGTGCGTAGCCGCGCTGCGTCGCATAGCCCATCGCGAGCAGGAACCCCTCATCGCCACGCGCCAGATTCTGCAGACGTGTCGCGCGGCTCGCCGGAAACGCGAGCGGCTCGCGCGTCAGATCGCCGGGTTCGGCTGCGTCGGGTGAGGGCGTTTCCTGTTCGATCAGGCCTTCCTTGTTGAGAAGGCTGACGACACGCGGCATCGCTTCAGGTTTGACGTCGGCGCATGTGTGCGGTGCTTGTGCAGCTGACGCAAGCGGCTCGTTGTTACCAGAAGCCTGTGCGTCGGCCAGCAAAGCGAAATCGAGCAGACGTTGCGTGTAATCGTAAGTAGCACCGAGCAACTGACCGCCGGGCACATCCTTGAAGGTCGCGGAAATGCGACGCTCCACGAGCATCCCTTCGCTATCGAGCGGCTGCGTATAGCCGAAGCGCGGCAACGTGGTGCGATACGCACGCAACAGGAAAATGGCTTCGACGAGATCGCCGGCCGCCTGCTTGATGGCGAGCGCCGCGAGTTCCTCGTCGTACACGGACCCTTCGGTCATCACGCGAGCGACGGCGAGACGCAACTGCTCGCGAATCTGTCCGACGCTCAGTTCGGCGAGCCGCGTGTCGCCGCGGCGCGATTTGTCGAGCAAACGCCACGACGCCTCGATCGCGCGTTCGCCCCCTTTGACGGCAACGTACATCAGTTCACCTTCGCTTGAGTGGTGCGCGGCAGGCCTATCAACGCATTGCCGCAGACGAAATAGCAATCGATGCCGCACGGAAAGAGCGGCGCGAGTCCGGCGCGTTCACGCCAGAAGTGTTCAGGCAGACCGACCGGCGAGATGGTGACGGTGCGCTCGATACCAGGGCCGCTCAGCACGACCGGTGCGCCGCCGGTGAGCGCGTCAACGCGCATCAGCAGCGTGGCCGCATGTTCGGGCGATTCCGCCGTGCCCAGAGAAAGCTGCTCCAACTGCGGCAATTCAGTGGCGTCGTGGACGTACGCAAACGCGGCTTCCTGCATGTCGTCGACAATTGGGGCGCCGGTGTGAAAGCGCAGCGCGGACGCCAGCGCCGGATCAGGTTGCGCGAGCCACACGGACGTCGAGTAATCGCATAACGTCAGCAACGCAGCCAGTGCGGCAAGTTCAGCGCGCGAGCGATGCGTGCCATTCGCCTGAGAGGCGGGCAACACATGCTCGATGATGCCGATCGTGCCCGGCCTCGAGAGCGTATCGAGCAGCGTGCGAAACACCGCCTGCGTGTCGTGAACCGGATCAGTAAAACCTGGTGCCAGCGTGGAGAGCGCGATTTGCGCGGCGTTCTGGCTGTTTTCCATGGAATGGCTCATCAGTCGCCTCGCACCATCGTGAAGAACTCGACGCGCGTCGATGCGGCTTCCTCGCGGCGGACGGCGCGCTGTTGCACGAGTTGGGCCGCAAGCGGTTCGATCAGATCAGCATAAAGACGGGCCTGCTCCGGCAACTGCAGCATCGCATCGGCAAGCGCGGCGAGTTCTGCGCGACGGCGGTCGCGGCCCAGGTGGCAGGCGACACCGACCGGCGCATGCTC
>NZ_JBAURZ010000365.1:0-29639 GCF_049581445.1 Paraburkholderia sp.
CTGCGCGCCTTGCGCGCGGGGCGCACGGTGCCGGCCGAACTGGCCGCGCCCGAATATATACGCGACAAGGTTGCGCAGACCACGGCGGAACGCATGGCAGACAAGGCGGCGAAGGCAGAACAAGCCGCGCGGGCGTCAGTGCTCAGCCCGCAGCACCCAGAAGCGCCAAGCGAGGGCGGACGATGAGCGGCGTGTTGCTCGCGGACCGCTACATGGCGCCAATGACAGAAGGCGATCTCGACGAGGTCGCGTTGATCGAAAAAGCGGCGTATGAGTTTCCGTGGAGCCGCGGCAATTTCGAAGATTCGTTGCGCAACGGCTATTTCGGCGTTTGCCTGCGCCATGTCACCGGCACTTTGATCGGTTACTGTGTGCTGATGCCGGTGGTCGACGAGATGCATCTGCTGAATCTGTGCGTGGCGCCTGCCGCGCAGGGCGTGGGCGCGGGGTTGTCGCTGCTGCGCGAAGCGGTACGCATCACCCGTAATGAGAAACTCGACGGACTGCTGCTGGAAGTACGCCCGTCGAACCACCGGGCCATCCGGCTTTATGAACGCTTCGGCTTTGCTTCGATTGGCCGTCGCAAGAACTATTATCCGGCGCGTCATCGCAGCCGGGAGGACGCCATCGTGATGCGTTTTTCGTTTGCCAGGGAGGGCGCAGATGGCGCTGCATGAATCCGCATTGGAAGAACTGGGGCTCGCGCCGCTGTGGGTGCGGCGTGGTATGGGGCAGGCGCAGGCAACTGAGGCTGTGGCCGACTCGGCGACGGTAGCGAATGCGAGTGGGGCGAGTTCGCCAGGCGGTACGTTGCGGGCCGGCGAGGACGAACCGTTCGTGCCGGGCGCACGTGTTGTCGCGGTGCAGCCCACGTCGCGGTTGGGCGATCGTGGCGAGGATGAACAACGTCGGGACATACGGACCGACGAGCATGCGCAAACACAGACCGGCATGGACCCGCTGCGCACGTCCGGCGGCGAAAGAACCTCACCCGCCGTCACAACCGCGCCAGCCACCCCTGCATCCTCGTCCGCACCAGGCGCTGACGACGACTTCGCGTGGTTCGACGATCTGCCCGCCCAGCCGCACGGCGAAGCACCGCATGCTCCCATAGCGCGGGCCGAATCGTCCGTATTGACGCTTGATTGGGATGCGTTGAGCGAACGCGTCGCCGCCTGCGAAAGTTGCCGCTTGTGCGAGAAGCGCACCAACACGGTTTTCGGCGTCGGTGACCGCAACGCCGACTGGATGCTGATCGGCGAAGCCCCCGGCGAGAACGAGGACCGTCAAGGTGAACCGTTTGTGGGCCAGGCCGGCAAGCTGCTCGACAACATGCTGCGCTCGCTCACGCTCGCGCGCGATACCAACGTCTACATCGCCAACGTCATCAAGTGCCGCCCGCCCGGCAACCGAAACCCCGAGCCAGATGAAGTCGCGCGTTGCGAACCCTATCTGCAGCGCCAGGTTGCCCTCGTCAAACCGAAGCTGATCATTGCGCTGGGCCGTTTTGCTGCGCAAAGTCTGCTAAAGACTGATGCGAGCATCTCATCGTTGCGCGGGCGCGTTCACGAGTATGAAGGCGTACCGGTGATCGTCACGTATCACCCGGCGTATCTGTTGCGCAGCTTGCCTGATAAGGCGAAAGCGTGGACCGACCTGTGCCTTGCGCGTGATATCTGGCTGAAGACCGCTGGCGGACCGGCACGGTAATGAAGCCCACGGAGCCGTCCGGGCCAGCAGCGTTTCCGATGGCAGCACGGGTCGCGCAACTCGACGCGCTTCATGAGCCCGCCGTGCGTGATCTTGCATGGTTGCTGTTCAGTGCGGATCTGTTGCGCGCGCAACCACCGGTCGGGATGTTGGCGGATTCGTTCGAAACCTCGCTTGAGGAAACGGCCACACTCGACTGGCTGCGCACACTCGACACCAACCCCAGCCAGTTGCAGCAGGACATCGCAGCGGCGCGCATCACGCGCCTCGGACGTTATGCAGAGTGTCTCCTGGGCTGGTTTCTGCAGCATGGACCGGCCGCGCATCTGATTGCTGCGAACGTGCCGCTGCGGCGCAGTGGCCTGACCCTCGGCGAGTGCGATTTTCTGGTTCAAACCCGCGCGGGACGGCGTCTGCACTGGGAGCTGGCAGTCAAGTGCTACCTGCATGCGGGGAACGGGCGCGAACTGCTGGCGGACTACGTTGGACCGAACTTGCAGGACCGCTTCGATCTGAAACTGACCCATCTGATCGATCATCAATTGCCATTGAGCGCGCGCGAGGAATTTGCCACGCTGGGATATACCGGGCCGTGGGACGCGCAGATGTTCGTCAAGGGTTGGCTGTTTTACCGGCGTGGTGAGCCGACGCGCGATCCTGTGGAACTCGATCCGGCTCATGGACGCGGCTGGTGGGCGACGCGTTCGGAATGGCCGGCCTTTGCGGCGGCGCATGCCGGACAGTGGCGGGTGTTGCCGCGACTCGAATGGCTCGCGCCACGGCGACATGAGCGGGATGCCGCAGAGCAGCAGGGCATTGAGTTTCTCGACGCGAACGCGTTAATCGAGCGCGTCGCACATCAAAGCGGCCCGACCATGGCGGCGGCGTTTTCACTTGACGAAGGCAGCCGCTGGGTCGAGCGTTCACGGGGTTTTATCGTGCCCGACGACTGGCCGGATAAGGCGCAGGCATTTGCGCGTCAGTGAAATGAACGGCGGCTATGCACGGCGGCGCGTCATCTGCGCTTACCACCAGCGATAAAAATGATGCACCGGCCCGACGCCCTTGCCGACGTCAAGCTGATCGCTCGCCTGTAGCGCTCCCGTCAGATAGGTCTTGGCATCCGCGACCGCGCTGGCGAGATCCGCGCGCTGCGGAATCAGGGCGGCAATTGCCGATGACAGCGTGCAACCGGTGCCGTGCGTGTTTTTGACCGGTACGCGCGGTCCGGCGAGGCGCAGCGAACCGCTGTCCTGCAGCAGCCAGTCGGGACTGTCGGCGGCGGAGAGATGGCCGCCTTTCATCAGCACGGCACGCGCGCCGAGCGCCCGTAAGGCTTCACCCTGGGTCACCATGCCGGCTTCGTCGGTTGCCGCTTCAACTCCGAGCAGCGCAGCGGCTTCCGGCAGATTCGGTGTCAGCAGATCGGCGAGCGGCAGCAGTTCGTCGCGCACCACTGCGACCGCTTCGGGCGCCAGCAACGCGTGATTGCTCTTGGAAATCATCACCGTATCGAGCACGACGTGTCTGGGCCGATGACGCCGCAGCGCGTCGCCGACGGCGCGTGCGATCTGCGCGTTCGCCAGCATGCCGATCTTCACAGCGTCGATACGGATATCGTCGAACACGGCGTCGAGTTGAGCGGCAATGAAGTCAGGGTCAGGCGTATGAATCGCGGTGACGCCGCGGGTGTTCTGCGCGGTAAGTGCCGTGATGACGCTCGCGCCATACGCGCCGAGCGCCGAGAACGCCTTGAGGTCGGCCTGAATGCCGGCGCCGCCGCCGGAGTCGGAGCCGGCGATGGTCAGAACGTTGGGAATGGGTTGAGTCATGGCGGGGCAGAAAAGAAGGGGGCGCGGGCACTACGCAAGATGCGCAGCGGCTCCGGCGTGCTGCGCGCTCAGTGCTTCACTTCGCCGATCAGCGCGACGGAATCGAAGGCGCGCTGGTTGGCCAGGTGGCGCCGCATCACCACCCACATCATCACGCAGACGAAGGTGCCGAATAGCACGATCACCGCGGACACCGGCACATCGAGCCACACCAGCACCGCGTACAGGCACAGCATGATGAGCACTGAGAGGTTCTCGTTGAAATTCTGCACTGCGATCGAGTGACCTGCCGAAAGCAGCACGTGGCCGCGATGTTGCAGCAGCGCATTCATTGGCACGACGAAGAACCCCGACAGAGCGCCGACGATCATCAGGAAGATATAGGCGAGCACCAGGTAGCCCGACACATGCATGTGGCCGATATAAAAGCCCCAATGCGGGGGAAACAGATTGCGCGTATAGAACGCCATCAACATGACGGCGATGCCCATCATGATGCCCACCGGCAGCACCGAAAGCGACTTCTTCAGCGGCACGCGCGAGGCGGCGATAATCGCACCCGCCGCCACGCCGACCGCAACCACCGCCTGCAGGATCGCGCCTTCGGAAAGCGACATGCCGAGCGATACTTCAGCCCACTTCAGCACGATGAATTGCAGCGTAGCGCCCGCGCCCCAGAACAGCGTCGTCACCGCGAGCGAAATCTGGCCGAGTTTGTCGTGCCAGAGGATCACGAAGCAATCGGCGAAATCGGTGACGAGCTTGATCGGGCCGCGTTCCTGCTTTGGATAGCGCGCGCCGGTGTCGGGAATGCGCAGATTGAACAGCGCGGCGATCACGTAGATGGCCATGATGACGAGCATCGCGGCTTCGGCGGGTGTTTCGATGGTAGGGATGTGGTGCTTCAGAATATGCGAAGCGATATGCGGGCTGATCAGTGCGCCGCCCAGCACAGTGCCGAGGATGATCGAACCGACCGTGGTGCCTTCAATCCAGCCATTCGCGGCAACGAGCCGGTCAGGCGGCAGCAGTTCGGTGAGAATGCCATATTTGGCAGGCGAATACGCCGCCGCGCCAAACCCGACAATGCCATAGGCAATCAACGGATGCGCGCCCACCAGCATGGTGATGCAGCCGACCACCTTGATGGTATTGGTGACGAACATGACGCGTCCTTTCGGACGGGAGTCGGCAAAGGCGCCGACGAAGGCAGCAAGAACGACGTACGACAGCACAAAGAACAGCTTGAGCAGCGGCGTCATCCAGTTTGGGGCGTGAAGATCTTTCAGCAGTGCAATAGCAGCGATCAGAAGCGCGTTGTCGGCCAGCGAGGAAAAAAACTGCGCGGCCATGATGGTGTAAAAACCTTTTTTCATCTGATGCGATGCTGTCCTCGCTGCGGTCCGTCCGCCCCGGCCGTGTGCAAGGCGTCCGGGCTTATTCCGTTCGAAATGGGTTGTGCGCACGGCTTTATATCACGAAAATAGCTGGATTCGGACTAGCAGAATCCTTGATTGCACCGCCCAGCGGGCTGCTGAGCACTGAAAACGCACAGTAAGCTCCTGATTCGCAAGCGTCTTTACGAAAATCTCCCATGCCGCGCCCCCTTTCAGCCACGATTCACACCGCTGCACTCGCCAATAACCTCGCTGTTGTCCGCCGTTACGCCCCCCATTCGAAAATCTGGGCTGTCGTGAAGGCAAACGCCTATGGGCATGGTCTAGCAAGAGCCTTTCCCGGCTTGCGGGCAACGGATGGCTTTGGATTGCTGGACCTGGAAGAAGCGGTGAAGTTGCGTGAACTAGGCTGGGCGGGGCCAATTTTGTTGCTGGAAGGATTTTTTCGCCCCACTGATATTGATGTGATCGATCGTTACAGCCTTAGCACGGCGCTGCACTCGGACGAGCAATTGCGGATGCTGGAAATGGCGCGTCTGTCCAAACCGGTCAATATCCAGTTGAAAATGAACAGCGGCATGAATCGGCTTGGTTACACGCCGGAGCGTTTCCGGGCGGCGTGGGAGCGGGCCCGCGGCTGTCAAGGCGTGGGGCAGATTACGCTGATGACGCACTTTTCGGACGCCGACACCGAGCGCGGGGTCGCGTATCAGATGGAGGCGTTCGAGCGCGGCGCGCAGGGGATTGCGGGGGCGCGCAGTCTCGCCAATTCGGCGGCGACGCTGTGGCATCCCACCTCGCATTTCGACTGGGTGCGTCCAGGGATCATTCTGTATGGTGCGTCGCCTTCGGGTATCCACAAGGCGATCGAGGGCACCGGTCTGCAGCCGGCCATGACGCTCGCCTCCGAACTGATCGGGGTGCAGACGGTCCCGCCGGGCAAGACCATCGGCTACGGCTCGACCTTTACCACCACCGCGCCGATGCGCATCGGCGTGGTGGCATGCGGCTACGCGGACGGCTATCCGCGCTGCGCACCGGAGGGGACGCCGGTGATCGTCGATGGGGTCCGCACGCGGGTCATTGGCCGTGTCTCGATGGACATGCTGACCGTCGACCTGACGCCGTGTCCGACCGCCAACGTGGGCTCGCGCGTCGAACTGTGGGGCCATACGCTGCCCATCGACGATGTGGCCAAGGCCTGCGGCACGATCGGCTATGAGCTGATGTGTGCTGTGGCGCCACGCGTGCCGGTGCGCGCGGAGTAGGCCACAACGAGCCGCAATACGGTGCGGCTCAACCTTTTGAAGCGAATTTCCATCATTCATCCAACTCGATATCACAGCAGGCAGGCAAGGGCGCGTGGCTAAACAGAAGACGATGTACACCTGTACCGAATGTGGCGGACAGGCGCCCAAGTGGCAAGGGCAATGCCCGGCATGCAACGCGTGGAACACACTGGTCGAGACGATAGCTGAGTCGCCGTCCGCGCATCGCTTCCAGTCGCTCGCGAAAAGCGCGCCGGTCCAGCGCCTCGCGGATATCGAGGCGTCCGATGTGCCGCGTTTTTCGACCGGCGTCGGCGAATTCGACCGGGTCCTGGGCGGTGGCCTCGTGCCGGGTGGCGTGGTGCTGATTGGCGGCGATCCGGGCATCGGAAAATCGACGCTGTTGCTGCAATCGCTCGCTGAAATCGCTCATGACCGGCGTGCGCTTTATATCAGCGGTGAGGAATCGGCGGCGCAGATCGGGTTGCGCGCACAGCGCCTGTCGCTGCTCGATCCGGGATCGAAGGCGAGCGAATTGAGGCTGCTCGCGGAAATCCAGCTGGAAAAGATTCAGGCGACCATCGAAAGCGAGCGACCCGATGTGGCCGTGATCGACTCAATCCAGACCGTCTATTCGGAAGCGCTCACCTCGGCGCCGGGCTCGGTCGCGCAGGTCCGCGAGTGCGCGGCGCAACTCACGCGCATCGCCAAGCAGTCGGGCACCGCCATCATCATGGTTGGCCACGTCACCAAGGAAGGCAATCTGGCGGGCCCGCGCGTGCTCGAACACATTGTCGACACCGTGCTGTATTTCGAAGGCGATACCCATTCGTCGTTCCGGCTCGTGCGGGCCTTCAAGAACCGCTTTGGCGCGGTGAACGAACTGGGTGTGTTCGCCATGACCGAGCGTGGCCTGCGCGGCGTGGCCAATCCGTCAGCGCTGTTCCTGTCGCAGCACGAGCAGATCGTGCCGGGATCGTGCGTACTGGTGACTCAGGAAGGCTCGCGGCCCTTGCTTGTCGAAGTTCAGGCGCTGGTCGATGCGGCCAATGTGCCTAATCCTCGACGGCTTGCGGTGGGGCTTGAGCAAAACCGCCTTGCGATGCTGCTGGCCGTTTTGCATCGGCACGCCGGAATTGCCTGCTTCGATCAGGATGTGTTCCTGAACGCAGTGGGCGGGGTCAAGATCACGGAACCCGCAGCCGACCTGGCGGTGCTGCTGGCGATCCACTCGTCTATGCGCAACAAGCCGCTGCCGAAGGGCTTGATCGTGTTTGGCGAAGTGGGGCTGGCGGGCGAGATCCGTCCGTCGCCACGCGGTCAGGACCGGTTGAAGGAAGCGGCGAAACTGGGCTTTTCAATCGCGCTGATTCCGAAGGCCAATGCGCCGAAGCAGCCCATCGAAGGCTTACAGGTCATTGCCGTGGATCGGCTCGAACAGGCCATCGATAAAATCAGGACCCTTGAATAGGCGGCGCTGCCGGCCTGACGGCCCGTTCGCACGGGGTTTCATCGCGTAATGTGCTGTAAATAACTTGCTATTGGCTGTAACCAACACAGGACGTGTTTTCCCTAAGCTGGGTGGATATACCATCCCGTTCAAGCGGAAAAGGATCGCGCCTTGAAACAGTCTCATGAAACCGTGACCGAGCGCCACATACAGGTGCGCGGCTGTCGCGTCTCTGCACCCATTCGCCAGCCTTGGGGCGGAGCGTGCCGGATCGTCGAGTGGATCGATACCACCGGGCAGATCTCGCGGCGCGTCGTCGCTGAAAACGTCACTGCTGACGAAGTGCGCGCCACGATCGACCGGCATGTGGAAGGCCGCAAGCACATGCTCTATGACGACGAGCGCGCGCCGCGTCAGACGTTGCCGCGACGCTAATCAAGTGGCCCATTGCCATTGCCGGTATTCCACTCTTCACTAACGACGGAATACAGATCCGGATTGAAGAGCGGATGCTGCGCGGCTTCCGCCGCGGTCAGCACCGGCGATACACAGCAATCCAGCGGCTCCAGCAGGTTCACCCATTCATCCAGCGGCCGGCTGGCGATCACGCCGGCCAGTTCCTGCGTGAGCGCCACTGCGTCGGGACCTCCGATTGCCTGCCCCACGCTCCAGTGACGGAACGCCCATTCAGGCCGATCCAGCGCGTGACAGAGCGCCTCCCAGAATTTGAGTTCGAGCGCGCCGACCGCAAGCCACCGGCCATCCTGCGTGCGGTACAGGTTGTAACAGGGCACCCCGCCGTTGAGCAGACCGGCGCCTGCGGGCGGCGCAGTGCCATCGTTGGCGACCGAGACCTGAGCGACGAAATTGTTGGCGTGGGTCGCATGGGTCATCGAAATGTCGACAAAGCGGCCGTTGCCGCCGCGTGCAACGTGCCACAGCGCGGCAAGAATCTCCGTCACGGCGCTCGACGCGCCGCCTAAAAGGTCTGCGATCTGGAAGTTAGGCAGGATTGGCGAGCCGTCGCGGTTCGCGAGTTGATCCAGCACACCGGCGTAGCCGATGTAGTTCAGATCGTGACCAGCGTGGCTGGCAAACGGGCCGGTTGATCCATAGCCGCTGATCGCGCAGTACACCAGCTTCGGATTGAGCACGCGCAACATCTCGTAGCCGATCCCCAGGCGCTCCATGACGCCAGGCCGGAAGCTCTCAATCAGCACGTCCGCTTCGCTGGCCAACGCGCGCAGTACATTGCGTCCCGCTTCGGACTTAAGGTCGAGCCGCGTTTCGCGTTTGCCGCGATTGACCAGCCGGTAAAACGCGCCGGGCCGCCCGGCGACGCGATCACCGGACGCCTGCAGCATCGTGCGGGTGGGGTCGCCCGCCCCAGGGGCCTCGATCTTCAGCACGTCCGCGCCCATTTCCGCGAGGCGCAGGGCCGCGACCGGTCCGGGCAACAGGCGCGTCAGATCGAGTACGCGCAAGCCTTGCAAAGCAGCGGGAGACGACAAGGTCAACCTCTCTCAAGAAAAGGCCGGGCCATCCCGGATCGTCTGGCTCCGTACGGGGTGCCCCGCGCGAAGCGCCGGCTTCGCGAATCTTCACCCATGCCGACGCAAACGGAGACGCACAAGGGACGCACACGCAGCTACAAAACGCCAAACCGTACCGCTAACCGATTTGTTCAAGTTCCTCATGCGCGTCAAGCCATTCGGCTTCAAGCGCTTCGAGGCGCGCGTTCACATCTGCCTGACGGCGAATCGCCTCCGTCAGTTTGGTCTTCTGTGCAGCATCGTAACTGGCCGGGTCCGCGACGAATGCGTCAAGGGTCGCTTTCTCGGCGTTCAGCGCATCCATTTCCTTTTCGATCTTGCTGATCCGGCTTTGCAGCGGCTTCTTCAGATGGGCGAGCTTCTGCCGCGTCTCGGCATCCTGACGCCGCTGTTCCTTGCGGCTGGCTGCGCTGTCCGCGCCGCTGCCACTATTCTCAGCGCTGGCGGCATCACCGGCCTTCAACGCGGCGCGCTGCTCGGCGGCGTGCTGGAGCAGCCAGTCGCGGTAATCGTCCAGATCGCCGTCGAACGGCTGCAAGCGGTGTTTGGCGACCAGCATGAATTGATCCGTGGTCGCGCGCAACAGATGGCGGTCGTGCGAGACGAGGATCAGCGTACCTTCGAACTGCGCAAGCGCCATGGTCAGCGCGTGGCGGGTTTCGAGGTCGAGGTGATTGGTCGGTTCGTCGAGCAGCAGCAAATTCGGCTTTTGCCAGATCACCAGCGCCAGCGCGAGGCGAGCCTTTTCCCCGCCCGAGAACGGCGCGATTGCGGCCGTTGCCATGTCCCCGGAGAAGTTGAAGCCACCGAGAAAGTCGCGCAGTTCCTGTTCTCGCGTATCGGGCGCAAGCCGCGCGAGATGCTGCAGCGCCGAATCGTCCGGACGCAGCGTTTCGAGTTGATGCTGCGCGAAGTAGCCGATGCGCAGCCCCTTGCCCTCGCGGACGTCGCCATCGAGCGCTTCGAGCGTACCGGCGAGCGTCTTGATGAGCGTGGATTTACCCTGACCGTTCGCGCCGAGCAGGCCGATGCGCTGGCCGTTCTGAATTGACAGCTTCACGTGCTCGACGATGGGGATTTCGCCGTCTTCGTTGCGATAACCGCAGCGTACATCCTCCATCACCATCATCGGATTGGGCGCGGAATCCGGGGTGCGGAACTCGAAGGTGAACGGCGACGAGGCATGCGCCGGCGCGATCAGTTCCATCTTTTCGAGCGCCTTCACCCGGCTCTGTGCCTGGCGTGCCTTGGTGGCCTGCGCCTTGAAGCGGTTGATGTAGCTCTGCAGATGTTCGACCGTGCGCTGCTGCTTCACATAGGCGCTCTGCTGTAGCGCGATCTGCTGCGCGCGCAGGATTTCGAACTGCGAATAGTTACCGCCGTAGCGCTTGATCTGCTGTTGCTCCAGATGCAGCGTGACGTTGCAGACCGAGTCGAGGAATTCGCGGTCGTGCGAAATCACGACCAGCGTGCCGGGGTAGCGGTGCAGCCAGTCTTCGAGCCAGACGATTGCGTCGAGGTCAAGGTGATTGGTCGGTTCGTCGAGCAGCAGCAGATCCGAGCGGCACATCAGCGCCTGCGCGAGATTCAGCCGCATGCGCCAACCGCCGGAGAAGCTGGCCACAGGCAGACGCGTTTGTTCGAGCGTGAAGCCAAGGCCCAGCAACAGCGCCTCAGCGCGCGCGGGGGCGGTGTAGCCGTCAGCGTCGGCGAAGGCAGCGTGCGCTTCGCCTTCGGCGGCGCCATCATGCGCGGCCGACGCGGCGGCGATACGCGCTTCAACGGTGCGCAAGGCGGCGTCACCGTCGAGCGTATAGGCGAGCGCGGTTTTGTCGACGGCCGGCGTTTCCTGCGCCACGTGGGCGATCTGCCAGGACGGGGGCATCGAAAAATCGCCGCCGTCCGCATGCAGTTCGCCGAGCAGCACGGCAAACAGGGTCGACTTGCCCGCGCCATTCGCCCCGATCAGCCCGGCTTTTTCGCCAGGGTTCAGGGTGAAGGTGGTTTGTTCGAAGAGCGGCTTGGTGCCGCGCGCGAGGCTGAACTGGTTAAAGCGGATCACAAAGAGGCCGGCGTGGGAAAAACGCCATTTTAGACTGGGTAAGGCTCGGGGTGTCCCGAAGGGGGCGAGGATTAGCCATTTGGCCGACTGTCCGGGCACCACTTTTCGCTTAGACTGACGCCTTTCACCACTATCTTGCATGGGGACCGCTTATGGCATCGATTTACTCGTTTTCGGCGCGCACTTTGGGCGGTGACGATGTCAGCCTGGAACGCTACAAGGGAAAGGTCCTGCTGATCGTCAACACGGCTAGCGAATGCGGTTTCACGCCGCAGTATGCCGGGCTGCAAAAGCTGTACGAAACCTACGCGGCGCGTGGCCTTGAGGTTCTCGGTTTTCCCTGCAACCAGTTCGGCAAGCAGGAACCGGGCGACGCTACCCAGATCGGCAGTTTCTGCGAGAAAAACTACGGCGTGACGTTCCCTATGTTCGAGAAGATCGACGTGAACGGCTCGAATGCGCATCCGTTGTATCGCTATCTGACCGGCGAGGCGCCTGGCTTGCTCGGGCTCGAAGGCATCAAGTGGAATTTCACCAAGTTTCTGGTCGGTCGCGACGGCGCGGTGGTCAAACGCTACGCGCCGTTGACCAAGCCTGATGCGATCACAGGCGAGATCGAAGCGCTGCTGTAGTTATTGGGCGGTTTCGGCGCGTAAAGGCGGGGGGCTTGCGGTGGCGCATAACGGCGACGCAGGCCCAAGCCGAACGCCTAAAGGATCGGCGAGAACAACCTGGCTACGTGCATGGCCACGCGTCTGATGGCTGACGCGTGACGATACTCGTTGCGATCAATCTCAAAGGATTCGGCAAAATCGCGCACCAGCATGGCTTCGACTTCCGCGGCAAAGCCTCGGTCCACGGTCAGCACCATGATCTCGAAGTTCAGCCGGAACGAGCGGTTATCGAGGTTGGCGCTGCCCACGGCGGCCGCGACGTTGTCGATCAGGATCACCTTCTGATGCAGGAAGCCTGGCCGATAGCGGAAGATTCGCACGCCTGCGCGCAGGCAGTCGTAAGCGTAAAGCTTCGATGCTTCGAACACCACCCGGTGGTCGCGCCGGCTCGGAATCAGGATGCGCACGTCCACGCCGCGCATGACCGCCAGCCTTAGCGCTGAAAACACCGCTTCGTCAGGGACCAGATAGGGTGTAGTGATCCAGATGCGTTCGCGCGCGGCGTTGATCGCTTCCACAAAAAAGAGTGAACAGGTCTCCTGCTTGTCCGCGGGACCGCTCGGCACAACCAGGCAATGCATGCCTTCGACCGACGTCTCGAAGTGCGGCACTTCGAGTGGCGGCAACTGCTGGGTAGCCCAGTACCAGTCCTCGATGAACACGAACTGGATGCTGGCGACCACGGGTCCGCGCAACTCGATGTGCGTATCACGCCACGGCGACAACGGCGGCTTGGCGCCGAGATACTCCACACCCACGTTATGTCCGCCGACAAAGGCGCGCTCACCGTCCACCGAAACGATCTTGCGGTGATTGCGGAAATTGAGCTGGAAGCGGTTGACGAAACGGCGGTTGGTGGCAAACGGATGCACCTCGACGCCACCTGCCCGCAAGGCAGCCACGTAGCTGTGCGGCAAATCGAAGCTGCCGATGCTGTCGTAGAGGAAATAGATGCGCACGCCTTGGGCGGCTTTCGCGAGCAAGGCGTCCTTCAGCATTTGCCCGAGCGCATCGTCACGTACGATGAAGAACTGCACGATCACGTAGCTGCGCGCCTGTTCGATGGCTTCGAGGATCGCGGCGAAGGTGGCTTCGCCGTTCACCAGGGTGCGAACCGAATTGCCCGGCAGGAAAGGCATGCCGCCCAGATGCGTGAGCGAGCGTACGAGCCTTTGTCCGAGTTCGTCAGTCGGCTGGCCGCCTGAGGAGGCGTGGCTATCCCATTCGCGCGGGTGCGCAAGCGAGCGTAGCGATTCGTTCTCGATGCGGCGGGCGTCGGCGTAGCCCTGGAATTTGCTGCGGCCGAGAAACAGATACGGCACCAGCGTCAGATAGGGCATGGCGACGAGCGACACGGCCCATGCGACGGCGCCCTGCGAGGTACGCGTATAGAGAATGGCGTGGCACGCCGCGATCACGCCGAGGATATGCGCGAGGGCGACGAGTGGAGCGACGTGGGCTAAATCAAATTGCATAGGCGCGCGAAGGATTGTCGAAGCACTTGCCTGCCGTTCGATGCGAAGGCTTGCAAGTCGATCGCGCCCATCTTACCGAACCCGACCCCTTTCGGGTCAGGTTCGACGGATTTCAGCCAGGCAGGTCGGCTGCCTGGATCAGGAAAACGTTGTCGTCGCCGGCACTGGTCGACAGCCAGACGAGATCGAGGCCGCCGAACGCCGCTTCGACATTGGCGCGTTCGTTGCCGATCTCAACCACCAGCACGCCGTCGTCGGTCAGCCAGTTGCGCGCCTCGGTGATGATGCGGCGCACGATGTCCATGCCGTCCGCGCCGCCCGCCAGCGCCATTTCCGGCTCATGTTTGTATTCGGCGGGCAGGGATGCCATCGAATCGGCGTTGACGTACGGCGGGTTGGTGATGATGACGTCGTAACGGCGCTCGGGCAGCGGCGTGAACAGATCGCCTTCGAAGAGGGCGATGCGCTCATCCAGGTCGTGATCGTCGACGTTGCGCGTGGCCACTTCGAGCGCGGGTTTCGACAGGTCGACCGCATCGATATCGGCGTTTGGGAACGCGTGCGCGGCGAGGATCGCAAGGCACCCTGAGCCCGTGCACAGTTCCAGTACGGCGCCCACTTGTTCGGGATCCTCGACATACGGTTGCAGGCCGTCCTGCAGCAGTTCGCCAATGAACGAGCGCGGCACGATCACACGTTCGTCCACGTAGAAGCGGAAACCGTGCATCCACGCTTCCTGCGTGATGTAGGCCGCCGGGATGCGTTCGCTAGTGCGGCGCTCGATTACATTGAGCACGGCGTCGATTTCCGCAGCGGTCAGGCGCGCATCGAGAAACGGCTCGAGCAGATCGAGCGGCAAATGCAGCGTGTGCAGCACGAGGTATGCGGCTTCGTCGTAGGCATTGGCCGAGACATGGCCAAACGACAGTTCGGCCTGGTTAAAGCGCGTCACTGCGAAACGCAGCAGGTCGCGGACGGTGGCAAACGGGAGCGTCATCGCAGGGTGTCCTTGGTCAGGCGATCAGTTGTTCGAGCACGCGGCGGTACACGTTCTTGAGCGGCTCGATATGGGCGACCTCGATATGCTCGTCGATCTTGTGAATGCTGGCGTTCAGCGGGCCGAATTCGACCACCTGTTCGCAGATACGCGCAATAAAGCGGCCATCGGAAGTGCCGCCGGTGGTCGACAGTTCGGTCGTCACGCCGGTTTCGTCCTTGATGGCCTTCTCCAGCGCGTTGGAGAGTTCGCCGCGCGGTGTCAGAAACGGCAGGCCGCTTATGGACCACTGCAGGTCATATTCCAGACCGTGCTTGTCGAGAAGTGCATGCACGCGGCTTTGCAGGCCTTCCACGGTGCTGGCGGTCGAAAAGCGGAAGTTGAACATCACATCGGCATGCCCAGGAATCACGTTGCTCGCACCGGTGCCGCTGTGGATGTTCGACACCTGCCACGTGGTGGGCGGGAAGTATTCGTTGCCGTCGTCCCAGCGCTCGGCCACCAGTTCCGCCAGCGCGGGCGCCAGCAGATGCACCGGGTTCTTCGCCAGATGCGGATACGCGATGTGCCCCTGGACACCCTTGACGGTGAGCTTGCCCGACATCGAGCCGCGCCGACCGTTCTTCACCATGTCGCCAAACTTCGCGCTCGACGTGGGTTCGCCGACTATGCAGTAATCGAGCCGTTCGCCGCGTTCCTTGAGGGCTTCGACGACCTTGACCGTGCCATCGGTGGCCGGGCCTTCTTCATCGCTTGTGATCAGAAAGGCGATCGAGCCGCGATGCGCCGGATGCGCCGCGAGGAATTCCTCGCTCGCCACTACAAAGCCGGCAATCGAAGTTTTCATGTCGGCCGCGCCGCGTCCATACAGCAGGCCGTCGCGATGGGTCGGTTCGAACGGCGGCGAGCTCCATTGTTCGAGCGGACCGGTCGGCACGACATCGGTATGGCCAGCGAACACGAGCAACTTGCCGCGTGTGCCGTCCGTGCCGCGTTTGACGGCCCACAGGTTGGTCACACCGTGCGATTCGATGGTTTCGCATTCGAAGCCAAGTGCTGCGAGGCGTTCGATCAGCAGGCGCTGGCAGTGCTGGTCATCAGGCGTCACAGAGGCGCGCGCGATCAGTTGTTCGGTAAGGGCGAGGGTGCCGGACATGGATTCAGTACAAGCCACTTTGGAATGAAAAAATGCCGGCTGCAGGTCAATCACCGCAGCCGGCAACATCTTTTAATGCACGCGAGGCCAGGTTCGCCGCCAAAGCTGCGCGGTTCCGGCATCGCGTTCAATGCAACTGGAGCGCGCTCATGCAGCGCGCTTCAGTGCATATTCAGCGCTCATTCGGCGCTCAGGCGAACAGCGTTTCGTACTCGTCCGCGGAAAACCCGAGCGTCTTCACCCGGCCGTTGACGACCACCACCGGCCGCTTGATCACCGAAGGCTTGTGAATCATCAAGGCGATCGCACCGGCCTGGGTTTCTGCTGCGGCTTTCATGCTATCGGACAGAGCGCGCCAGGTGGTGCCGCGCTTGTTCAGCAACGCATCGAGCTTGACGTCTTTGAGCCAGTCCTGCACCAGCGGCTCGGTCACACCCGCCTTCTTGAAATCGTGAAACTCGAACTCGACGCCGTGCTCTTCCAGCCACACACGGGCTTTCTTCACGGTGTCGCAGTTCGGGATACCGTAGACGACAGTTTTGTTGGCGCGAGCCATCAGTCGCCTCGCAGCAACTCGTTGAGACCGACCTTGGCGCGCGTTTTCGCGTCGACCTTCTTGACGATCACAGCGCAGTAGAGGCTATGCGAACCATCTTTCGACGGCAGGTTGCCCGCCACCACCACCGAACCAGCCGGAATGCGGCCGTACGTCACTTCGCCGGTTTCGCGGTCGTAGATCTTGGTGCTTTGACCCAGATACACGCCCATCGAGATCACCGAGTTTTCTTCGACGATCACGCCTTCCACGACTTCCGAACGCGCACCGATAAAGCAGTTGTCTTCGATGATGACCGGATTGGCCTGCAGCGGCTCCAGCACGCCGCCGATGCCCACGCCACCCGACAGGTGCACGTTCTTGCCGATCTGCGCGCACGAGCCGACGGTGGCCCACGTGTCGACCATCGTGCCTTCGTCGACGTAAGCGCCGATGTTGGTGTACGACGGCATCAGCACGACGTTCTTCGCGATGAACGAGCCGCGGCGCGCGATGGCGGGTGGCACGACGCGGAAGCCGCCGGCGGCGAAGTCTTCAGCGGTGTAGTTGGCGAACTTCGACGGCACCTTGTCGTAGAACTGCGAGTAGCCACCTGCGGGCATCGGCGCGTTGTCTTCCAGGCGGAACGACAGCAGCACGGCCTTCTTCAGCCATTGATTGACAACCCACTCGCCGCTTTTCTTTTCGGCGACGCGCAGCGCACCCTTGTCGAGTTGCTCGATGGCGTGCGCGACGGCATCACGCACGTCGGCGGGGGCGGCCTTGGGTGAGAGTTCGGTGCGGTTTTCCCAGGCGTTATCGATGATCTGCTGAAGTTGTTGCGACATATTTATCGTGGCTTATCGAAGCTTAAAGAGTTGAAATCTGAGGAAGATGAGGCTGCGTGCCGCCTGCGCTTAGCGCGCAAGCGCATGGCAAAAATCGACGATTCGCTGGGCACCCTGGGTGCACTCGTCGACATCGGCGACGAGCGCGAGGCGCACGAAATTGCGGCCGGGGTTCGTGCCTTGCGCAGTGCGCGCGAGGTATGAGCCCGGCAGAACCGTCACATTATAGTCGGCGTAGAGACGCTGGGCGAACTCGGTATCCGACAGGCCAGTGCCCGAGACGTCCGCCCAGAGGTAGAAAGCCGCGTCCGGCAGGCGCACGTTAAGCACCTCGGCGAGCATGGGCGTAACCGTGGAGAACTTCTGCCCATATTTCGCGCGGTTTTCCCGCACATGGGTCTCGTCGTTCCACGCAACGATGCTCGCGGACTGATAGACGGTCGACAGGGCGGCGCCGTGGTACGTGCGGTATAGCAGGAACTGCTTGAGAATCTCCGCGTCCCCGGCGACGAAGCCCGAGCGCATGCCGGGCACGTTCGAGCGCTTTGACAGACTCGAAAGCATCACCAGCCGCTCGAAACCGCGGCCAAGCTTGTGCGCGGCTTCCAGGCCGCCCAACGGCGGTTGGGCCTCGTCGAAATAGATCTCGGAGTAGCACTCGTCCGAGGCGATCACGAAACCGTACCGGTCGGAAAGCGCGAACAGTTCGCGCCAGTCGTCGAGCGTCATGACCGCGCCGGTCGGGTTGCCCGGCGAACAGACGTACACCAGTTGGGTGCGCGCCCAGATATCGGCGGGAACCGCCGAGTAATCGCAGGCGAAATTGCGCGCCGGATCGCTGTTGACGTAATACGGTTGCGCGCCCGCCAGCAGCGCCGCACCTTCATAAATCTGGTAGAACGGGTTGGGGCAGAGTACGATCGCGGGCTCATCTGTGGCGTTACCCGTGGTCTGGCGTTTGGGATCGATCACGGTCTGCGCAAGGGCGAAGAGCGCCTCGCGGGAACCGGCAACCGGCAGGACCTGGGTGACCGGATCGAGCGGCGGCAGATGGTAGCGTTGCGTGGCCCACTGGGCGATCGCCTCGCGCAACGCCGGCGAGCCGAGCGTGGCCGGATACGACGCCAATCCGCCAAGCGATGCGATTACCGCGTCACGAATCAGCTCCGGGGTCGGATGTTTTGGTTCGCCGATGCCGAAGCTGATATGCGGCAGATGCGCGGGAGGCGTGACGTCCTTGAAAAGCAAGCGAAGCTTTTCGAACGGATAGGTCTGGAGGGAATTGAGTAGCGGGTTCACTGGCGGATCGAGCCTGATCGAAGACGGGCGGAGACAGGTGACGGGCACGCGCGGTGACGACAATGACCGTGGTACGCGTGGTACGCGGATACGGTTAATGAGCGGCACAGGCGGCGGACCGATGATTATAGCGTGGCGCCGGACCCGGCGGGCTGGGCTGGCACGGACGGTTGCAAGCCGGTTACGATGGCAGGGCCCGCGTCAGACGGGCCGCATGAATAGAACTTGGAGAGACGATGCAGGTGGCAGTAGAAGTGAAACCGCTGGGCTGGCGGGCCGCCGCCCAGCAACCGGTCGGCGCGCATCCGGCAGGGAGCGAGGCGCCATGAACAACTGGCTTCGCACGAGCTGGCCGACGCTCGCCATCATGCTGGGCGCGTCGGTGTGGGGCATGATCTGGTATCCGTTGCGCATGCTGGCAGCGCTTGGCGTGACCGGCACGGCCGCGAGCGCGCTAACGAGCGGGGCCGGATGCCTGTTCGTGCTGGTGGTGCGCTACCGCTCGTTGAAGACGGTGCGCTGGCACTGGCTGTTGCCAGCACTAGCGCTTGCTGCGGGGATCACGAACCTGGGCTTCGTGTGGGGCTCGATCCACGGCCAGGTCATGCGCGTGTTGCTGCTGTTCTACCTGACCCCGGCTTGGACCGCGCTGTTCGCCCACTTCATACTGCGCGAGCGCCTGACCTGGTCGGGTGCGGGGCTTGCCGCGCTGTCGCTGGCGGGCGCCATGACCATGTTGTGGTCGCCGCAGATTGGCCTGCCGGTGCCCGGCAACCTGGCCGAATGGGCGGGGCTCGCGGGCGGCATGGGCTTTGCAATGAGCAACGTGCTGATCCTGAAGACGAGCCGCGTGTTGCCGGGCATGAAGCCGGAAATGCGCACGGCGACGATCTTCGGCGGCGCCGCACTGTTTAGCGCTTGCGCGTCGTTCTTCGAAGCGATGCCCGCGCCGCCCACTGGCGCCCATCTCGGTACCGCAGCCTTGCTCGTGCTGGGCCTCGGTTTTCTGCTGGCGTCGAACAACATGCTGGTGCAATACGGCGTGGCCCGCATTCCCGCGAATCGCGCTTCGATCATCATGCTGTTCGAGATCGTCGTGACGGCGCTGTCGGCATGGCTCTTTGCCGGCGAGACACCCGGCCCGCGCGAATGGGCGGGCGGCCTTTGCATCGTGCTGGCTTCGGCGCTTTCGAGTTGGGTGCATCGAAGCCGGGCCACGCCGGACACAGGCGGTCACCCCGAGGCGACCCTCGACGCGGATCTGGAAGCCACGCGCGATGTCAACGATGCCAATAAAGGCGGCGATCCTCACGCGAGGCGTAAGGATGGCTCACGCGCGATGGTATGATTGCCCCTGCTTGCCGTCGCGCGCCTGACCAGGCCCGCAAGGCGCCCGTATCGCGGGGCTGGCGCAGGTCGTTTTGCTGTATTGGAGAACGGCGCGCGAGGCCCTTGCGGTCCACCTTCAATTTCCCTTTTCAATCAGCGATATCGCCGTGCGTCTGACCTCGATCAAACTCGCTGGCTTCAAATCATTCGTCGATCCCACGCATTTCCAGGTTCCGGGCCAGCTCGTTGGCGTGGTCGGTCCCAATGGTTGCGGCAAATCCAACATCATCGACGCCGTGCGCTGGGTGCTCGGCGAATCGCGCGCTTCCGAGCTGCGCGGCGAGTCGATGCAGGACGTGATCTTCAACGGTTCCACCGCGCGCAAGCCAGGTAGCCGCGCCAGCGTCGAACTCGTGTTCGACAATGCCGACGGCCGCGCTGCCGGCCAGTGGGGCCAGTATGCCGAGATCGCCGTGAAGCGTGTGCTCACGCGCGACGGCACCTCGAGCTACTACATCAACAACCTGCCGGCGCGCCGCCGCGACATCCAGGACATCTTCCTCGGCACCGGCCTCGGGCCGCGTGCTTACGCCATCATTGGGCAAGGCATGATTGCGCGCCTGATCGAGGCGAAGCCGGAAGAACTGCGTGTGTTTCTCGAAGAAGCCGCCGGGGTGTCGAAGTACAAGGAACGCCGCCGCGAAACCGAGAGCCGCCTGCACGACACCCGCGAGAATCTGACGCGGGTCGAGGACATCGTGCGCGAACTCGGTTCGAACCTGGAAAAGCTCGAAGGCCAGGCCATCGTCGCGACGAAGTTCAAGGAACTGCAGGCTGACGGAGAGATGAAGCAGCGCCTTCTCTGGCTGTTGCGCAAGAACGAAGCCGGCGGCGAGCAGGAACGCCAGCAACGCGCCATCGAACAGGCGCAGATCGATCTGGAAGCGCAGACGGCGAGACTGCGTGAAGTCGAAGCGCAACTCGAAACGCTGCGGGTCGCGCACTATTCGGCCAGCGACGCAATGCAGGGCGCCCAGGGTTCGCTCTACGAAGCGAACGCCGAGGTGAGCCGCCTTGAGGCTGAGATCAAGTTTATCGTCGAGTCGCGTAACCGCGTGCAAGCGCAGATTGCGGCGCTGACCGCCCAGCGCGAACAGTGGCTGTCGCAGGCGCAGAAGGCCCAAGGCGACCTCGAAGACGCGGAAGAGCAATTGGCGGTGGCGGAAGAAAAGGCCGCCGTCGCCGAGGACGAAGCCGCGGCAAAGCATGACGCGATGCCCGCCCTCGAAACACGCTGGCGCGATGCGCAGACGCAACTGAACGAAGAGCGCGGCGGAATTGCGCAGACCGAACAGGCGCTCAAGCTCGAAGCCGCGCATCAACGCAATGCGGATCAGCAACTCCAGCAGTTGCAGCAGCGTCATGAGCGCCTGAAGTCCGAAGCGGGCGGTCTGGACGCTCCGGATGAGGCTCAGCTTGAAGAACTGCGCATGCAGCTCGCCGAGCACGAAGAGATTCTGCATGACGCGCAGGCGCGCCTTGCTGATGCGCAGGAAACGCTGCCGCGTCTGGATGGCGAGCGGCGTAGCGCACAGGAGCGTGTGCAGTCGGAAAGCGCGCAGATCCATCAGCTTGATGCACGCCTCGCCGCGCTCAAGCAATTGCAGGAAAACGTCCAGACCGAGGGCAAGATCCAGCCGTGGCTTGAAAAGCATGAGCTGAACAGCTTGCCGCGTTTGTGGAAGAAGCTGCACGTCGAAGCGGGTTGGGAAACGGCGCTTGAGGCCGTGCTTCGTGAGAGGCTTGCCGCGCTCGAAGTTTCCAATCTGGACTGGGTCAAGGCCTTCGCAACCGATGCGCCGCCTGCCAAGCTCGCGTTCTATGCGCCGCCCGTTGCAGGTGCTCCCACTGCCGCAACGCCGAACCTGCGGCCATTGCTGTCGCTGGTGCGTATCGACGATGCCGGTCTGCGTGCGGTTCTGAACGACTGGCTCGGTCTTGCATTCGTCGCCGACGATCTCACCCAGGCGCTGGCGGCGCGCTCGCAACTGCCCGAAGGCGGTTCGTTCGTCGTCAAGGCTGGCCATGTGGTGACCCGCGTCGGCGTGCAACTCTATGCGGCCGATTCCGAACAGGCCGGCATGCTGGCCCGTCAGCAGGAAATCGAAAACCTGACGCGTCAGGTGCGTGCCCAGGCGCTGCTCGCGGATGAAGCGAAGGCCGCAGCAATTCGCGCCGAAGCGGCGCATACGCAGGCCTCGCAGACGCTAGCGGACGTGCGTCAGCAAGCCGAGCGTGCGACGCAACGCGTGCATGCCTTGCAAATGGACGTGCTCAAGCTGACCCAGGCGCACGAGCGCTACATGCAGCGCAGCACGCAGATTCGTGAGGAACTCGAAGAGATTACCGGCCAGATCGACGAGCAACGCGCGCTGCGTGGCGAGTCGGAGGCGAACTTTGAGCGGCACGACGCCGAACTGGCCGAGTTGCAGGCGCGTTTCGAAGACAACCAACTGGCCTTCGAAGCCCTCGATGAAGAATTGACCGCTGCGCGTGCGCAATCACGCGATCTCGACCGCGCCGCCACCGATGCGCGCTTTGCCGCGCGCAACATGGCGAACCGCATTGACGAACTGAAGCGCAGCATCCAGGTCGCGCATGAGCAAAGCGAGCGGGTCGCGGCGTCGCTGGAAGACGCACGCGCGGAACTGGAAACGATCAACGAACAAACCGCGCATACCGGCTTGCAGGGCGCGCTGGAAATTCGCGCGGTCAAAGAAGAGGCGTTGCATGCCGCGCGTCTCGAACTGGACGATCTGACCGCCAAGTTGCGTGCAGCGGACGAAACGCGTCTGACCGCAGAGCGTGCGCTGCAACCGCTGCGCGATCGCATCAACGAGCTGCAACTGAAGGAACAGGCCGCGCGCCTGAACGCCGAACAGTTCATCGAACAGCTCACCGCAGCGGGTGTCGACGAGGCCGAACTGCAGGCGAAGCTGACGCCGGACATGAAGCCGTCCTACCTGCAAGGCGAAGTCACGCGTTTGAACAACGCAATTGCAGCGCTCGGACCGGTCAACATGGCGGCGCTCGACGAACTGAAGGCGGCTAGCGAGCGCAAGAACTTCCTCGACGCGCAGTCGGCCGACCTGACGAGCGCCATCGAAACCCTGGAAGACGCGATCCACAAGATCGACCAGGAAACCCGCACGCTACTGCAGGGCACCTTCGACGAGGTGAACCGGCATTTTGGCGAGCTGTTCCCGCGTCTGTTCGGCGGTGGCCAGGCCAGGCTCATCATGACCGGCGACGAAATTCTCGACGCTGGCGTGCAGGTAATGGCGCAACCGCCGGGCAAAAAGAACTCCACGATTCATTTGCTCTCGGGCGGCGAGAAGGCGTTGACGGCGACCGCGCTGGTGTTCGCCATGTTCCAGCTGAATCCCGCGCCGTTCTGCTTGCTGGACGAAGTGGACGCGCCGCTGGACGACGCCAACACGGAACGTTTCGCCAATCTGGTGCGCGCGATGTCGGACAAGACGCAATTCCTGTTCATTTCGCACAACAAGATCGCGATGGAGATGGCACAGCAGCTGATCGGCGTGACGATGCAGGAGCAGGGTGTGTCGCGGATCGTTGCGGTCGACATGGAAAGCGCCGCGGGTTTCGCCCAGAATATCGTTTGAGTCAGGACGGCGTCGCCTGCGCGCACCGCTGCGGCTCGCTTGCCGCGCGACGCAGGTCGGACGCTACGCAAACAGAAGAATTGCTGATGGAGCATGCATGGACGAGTTGACACTCGGTTTGATCGGCGCGGGCGCCGTGGTGGTCGGGGGGGTGGTGGTGTACAACGCATGGCAGGGCGCGAAAGTGCGCCGCCGTATGCCGAGGCCCATGCCCGCCGATACGGCCGAGGCCTTTGCGCGGGACGATCAGGAAGAACAAAGCCCCTTCATCGAACCGGCTCGGCCGACCACGCGCCGCGAGCCTGTGTCCGACGAAGCGGGCGAGACGGGCTCCCGTGTCGAGCCAACCTTTGGTACGGTCGCGCCGCTCGATACGGCTGCCGACATTCAGGCCGAGACCACCACGCCGAACGGCTTTCCCGAGACTGAGAGCGAGGCGGCTGCAAGCGGCACGCAAGACGGTCCGGTCGAGCCGATCCTTCCCGCCGCGACGACTATTTCGTCCGCACCGCCCGCCATTGTTGACCGCCGCATCGACTGCATCGTGCCGATCCGCCTGGCTGGCCCGCTTGCCGGCGACAAGGTGATTCCGCTCGCACAGCGTCTGCGCCGGGCCGGCAGCAAGCCGGTGCATATTGAAGGCAAGCCGGAAGGTGGCGGCATTTGGGAGTTGCTGCAAAACGGCGTGCGCTACGAAGAGTTGCGTGCGGCGGCTCAATTGGCCAACCGCAGCGGCCCTCTTAACGAGCTGGAGTTCTCCGAGTTCGTCACCGGCGTTCAACAGTTCGCCGACGCGATCGATGCCGCGCCTGAATTCCCCGACATGATGGAAACGGTGGCGATGGCGCGCGAGCTCGACGGCTTTGCCGCACAGTGCGACGCGCAACTGTCGATCAACGTATTGTCGGACGGCGCGCCCTGGTCGGCTAACTACGTGCAAGCGGTGGCATCACAAGACGGCCTGCTGCTCTCGCGCGACGGTACGCGCTTCGTGAAGCTCGACGGCAAACAGAGCCCGGTGTTCATGCTGCAGTTCGGCGACACTAACTTCCTGCGCGACGACCTCACGTACAAGGGTGGCCAGATGATCACGCTGGTGCTCGACGTGCCGGTTGCCGACGAGGACATCCTGCCGTTCCGTTTGATGTGCGATTACGCCAAGTCATTGTCCGAGCGGATTGGCGGCCGGGTGGTCGACGACGGACGCCGTCCGTTGCCGGAAGCGGCGCTGCTGGCCATCGAAAAGCAACTGATGACGCTCTACGCCAAACTGGAACAGGCGGGCATTCCTGCTGGTTCGCCGGCGACTCGCCGGTTGTTTAGCCAGTAAGTCGCCTTTGTTGCAACGCGCGTTCCCTGTGCGGGTGGTTTCTGTCACTGAAGGGCGCGCGTTGTGCACGAATAATCCGCCAAATCTCTACCGCACCGATTGACCGGCGTTGAAGGCTCGCGGGCTGTTTGGGATTGCCGCCGTTTCCTTGCACATCGGTGTATTGAGGCGGGTACGCGTGTCGAGGCACATGAGCAGCGTGGCAGGCGACTAAGCGTCGCGAGGCACATGACCGTGTCGAGGTGCGTAGGCGAGTCGGGCCGCATGCGCATGCTCAGATCGCGCACGTCAATTCACCTCCTTAGGCCAATCACCGCCGCTGATCCACGCCTTGAGCGCGGCTACCACGGCTTGATCCTGACCATAAAAACCGTGATGCCCCATCGCTTCACAGGGGTTGCCGCGTGCGCTGCCGCCGCTTACTGCGATCAGATCGTAACCGTTTTCAGCAATGCTTTTGGCCGCGCTAAATGAACACAGGAAGCATCCATCGTCGACGTGGTGTACGAAGAGTTGTCTCGCATGAATTTCCCCGTAGTTGAAGCCGTCCAACGGCAAAGCCTGACCGCGAGCCGGACTGCTGAGCGTTGAAGTGTGAATGACGGCGTCCCAACTTCCCGGTAGCGCTCGACCCAGATACGCCGAGGAAATGGTTCCACGACTGGTGCCCACGAGAATCAGCTTGGCCGTTGGAAAGCGCGTGCGCAAATCGGCCGCGACGCGCGCGACGTCTTGCGCGTGGCGCGGTGACGCACGAAACGAATCCGAGTAGCCGCCCGGCTGATCGGAAGGCGCGTCGACAATCGCGGTGGCGAAGCGGTCGTCGACCAGCAAGGTACGTGTACGCACGAGGAAATTGTTTTTCAGCCGCATGCTGATCGCACCATCAGTCGCTTGTGCGAACTCCATTGCGCCGTCTCCCCCGGGGAACATCACCAGTATCCATGTCGGCTGACTGCCGTCTTTTTGCGTCAACAGATAGGCGATCGACCCGTTATCCGCGAGCGGAACACTGACAACCTGTTCGCTGGCGTGCGCTAAGGTTTGATGCCACATCAGCAGTGCAAGGCAAAGCGTCACCGTAAGCGAGACGAGCCGCCTGCTGGTTGCATTGATCGCGGTAAGACCTTTCATGCGCGCTCCTACGGTTGATGCCCCGACATGGGGTTTGGCTGAGGCGCTTACGGTCGCATCGCGCCGCTTACCTGTCAACGCGTCGACGTGTACGTTAGCCATCCGGCCAAGGCGTACGGGGCGAACAATGGGGATGGCGCGGCACGCCGTATGCTGAACCGAGGCTCAGTGATCTGGCGCACCAAACTGGCCATCCAGCCAATGTCCATCGAAAGCGGTTCCTGAGATAATCTGGCGTCTGAATTTCACCGGCGAATCTTCCGATAGCATGCCTCGAACCACTGTCCCAAATCCTGCAACCAGCGCGCCGGCGGAACGTGCCGTGTGGTTGCGCGCGGAACTCGAACGCGCGAACCACGCGTACTACGTGCTCGATCAGCCCGACCTGCCGGATGCGGAATACGACAAGCTCTTCAAGGAGCTGCAACAGATCGAGACCGAGCATCCGGATCTGATCACACCCGACTCACCCACGCAGCGGGTGGGGGGCGAGGCGGCGAGCGGCTTTACGCCGGTCGTGCACGATCAACCCATGCTGTCGCTGAACAACGGGTTCGCGGACGAAGACATCGTCGCATTCGACAAACGTATTGCCGACGCGCTAGGCAAAACGCCTGTCAGCTATGCGTGCGAGCTGAAGTTCGATGGTCTGGCCATTTCGTTGCGCTATGTCGAGGGCCGCTTCGTGCAGGCGTCCACTCGGGGCGACGGCGCGACCGGCGAAGACGTGACGGAAAACGTCCGCACGATCCGTTCCATTCCGCTTACGCTAAAAGGGCCGCGAGTGCCGAAGGCGCTCGACGTGCGCGGCGAAGTACTGATGTTCAAGCGCGACTTCGAACGTTTGAATGAGCGGCAACGCGCAGCCGAACTCAAGGAATTTGCGAATCCGCGTAATGCTGCGGCGGGCAGCCTGCGCCAACTGGATTCGAGGATCACGGCGCAACGGCCCTTGTCGTTCTTTGCATATGGAATCGGCGTGCTCGACGGCGAGCCAATGCCGGCGACCCACAGCTCGATGCTCGATTGGTACGCCGAGATGGGTCTGCCGGTGAATAGCGAGCGCGCAGTCGTTGAGGGGACGGAAGGAATGCTTGGCTTCTTTCGCGCAGTAGGCGAAAAGCGCGACGCGCTTCCGTACGACATTGACGGCGTGGTGTACAAGGTCAACGCACGTGACGAACAGGACACACTAGGCTTCGTTTCACGTGCCCCGCGTTTCGCGCTTGCCCACAAATTTCCGGCGCAGGAAGCGCTCACCAGACTGCTGGCCATCGACGTGCAGGTGGGGCGCACCGGCGCGATTACGCCGGTGGCGCGCCTCGAGCCGGTGTTCGTTGGCGGTGCGACGGTGACGAACGCGACGCTGCATAACGAGGACGAAGTAAGGCGCAAGGACATTCGCATTGGCGACACCGTAATCGTGCGGCGCGCCGGCGATGTGATTCCCGAGGTGGTGAGCGCGTTGCTGGACCGTCGGCCCGCCGACGCGGCAGAGTTCGTCATGCCCACGCATTGCCCGGTGTGCGGTTCGGCCATCGAGCGTCTGCCCGATGAAGCAATCGCGCGTTGCACGGGCGGCCTGTTTTGCCCGGCACAGCGCAAGCAGGCGCTATGGCACTTCGCGCAGCGCCGGGCGCTGGATATCGACGGCCTGGGCGAGAAGATCATTGATCAACTGGTCGAACTGAACCTCGTGCGCACGCCGGCGGATCTGTTCAATCTGGGTTTTGCCACGCTCGCCGAACTCGACCGCTTCGCCGAAAAGTCCGCGCAGAATCTGCTCGATTCGCTGGAGAAGGCCAAGCACACCACGATGGCCCGTTTCATCTACGCGCTGGGCATTCGTCATGTGGGCGAATCGACGGCGAAAGATCTGGCGAAGCACTTTGGCTCGCTCGATCCAATCATGGACGCCTCGGTCGAAGAACTGCTGGAAGTGAACGACGTGGGTCCCGTGGTCGCGGAGTCGATTCATCAGTTTTTTGCCGAAGAGCACAACCGCACGGTGATCGAACAATTGCGCGCACCGGGTAAGGTCACGTGGCAGGAAGGTCCGCCTGCGCCTAAGGCGCCCCAAGGTGTGCTGGCAGGCAAGACGGTCGTGCTGACGGGCACTCTCCCGACCATGGGCCGCGACGAAGCGAAAGAAATGCTCGAGGCGGCGGGGGCGAAAGTAGCCGGCTCGGTGTCAAAGAAAACAGATTACGTGGTGGCCGGCGCCGAAGCGGGCAGCAAACTTGCGAAAGCTGAGGAACTCGGCGTCCCTGTGCTCGACGAAGATGGTATGCGTAAGCTCCTGGAGGGGTAGATAACATGATCCGCGAAATTCTGAAGATGGGCGATCCGCGTCTGTTGCGCATCGCCACTCCGGTCGACCATTTCGACACGCCCGAGCTGCATACCCTTATCAAGGATATGTTCGAGACCATGCACGATGCGAACGGGGCGGGTCTGGCCGCGCCACAGATCGGTGTGGACCTGCAGGTGGTGATATTCGGTTTCGGACACAACGAGCGCTATCCGGATGCGCCGCCGGTGCCAGAAACGGTGCTCATCAATCCCACCATCACGCCGGTGTCGCAGGACATGGAAGAGGGTTGGGAAGGCTGTCTGTCTGTGCCAGGTCTGCGCGGCGCCGTCAGCCGTTTCTCGATGATCCGGTATCACGGCTTCGATCAGTACGGCAAGGCGATCGACCGCGTCGCCGAAGGCTTTCATGCACGCGTCGTGCAGCACGAATGCGATCATCTGATCGGCAAACTCTATCCAATGCGGATCAACGATTTCGCCAAGTTCGGCTTCACGGAAGTGCTGTTCCCGGATCTGGATCCGAATAGCGACGATTGAACCTCGCGACTGAGCGGTGAGGTTGGCGCCGGAAAAGTGTCGACTGCGAAGTCGCCTTGCTGTGAGTGTTCGATGTGCGTCGCGCCGCATATGGACCGGGTTAGGCAAAAAGAAGCCCACGCAAATTTGCGTGGGCTTCTTCACAACCAGACCGTGTATGAGCGCGTGGCCGCGCGCTCAGGCCGCGTCACTAACCCTGTGCGGCCTCAGACTCATCAAAACGATTCATCGTGCGCGAGATAGCGCCACTGCCCAGGCGGCAGCGCGCCGAGCGGCACGCTACCCATGCGTACGCGCTTCAAGCCGACCACTTCCAGCCCGACCAGTTCGCACATGCGACGGATCTGGCGCTTCTTGCCTTCGCGCAGCACGAACCGCATTTGCTCGCCGTTTTGCCAGCTCACCTTGGCCGGTTTGAGCGGTTGGTCGTCTAGTGACAGGCCGTGGCGCAGCAGCGCGAGGCTCTCAGGCGGAAAGTGCTGATCGATTTCGGTCGTCATCTCGCCGTAGGTCACGCGGACCAGATATTCCTTTTCGACCTCGGAATGGCCACCGATCAGCCGCTTCGCGATGCGGCCGTCCTGGGTCAGTACGAGCAGCCCCGTGGAGTCAATGTCCAGACGGCCTGCCGGCGCGAGATGGCGCAGATGCGACACCGAAAAGCGGATGTCCGAATTGTCGCCTTCCCAGCGGTTGTCGGGTGTGACGAGCGTAACGGCGGGCTGATAGTCGTCTTCAGCCTGGCCCGACACATAGCCAACTGGCTTGTGGATCAAAATCGTCACCAGACGCGCCTGTATGGCCTGGGCGGCCGGATCGATCTCCACGCGCTGATCCGGACGGACCTTGGTGCCGAGTGTGTCGATCTTTTCGCCGTCCACGCGCACCCAGCCGTTTTCGATCCATTCGTCGGCTTCGCGGCGCGAGCACAGGCCGAGTTCCGACATCAGCTTCGACAGGCGCAACGTGCCCGGTGCATCGTCATGATCGCGGCGGGGTGCGGACGCACGCGGCGCCGCTTCCTCGGAGCGAGCCGGTCGGGCGACGGCGGAGG
>NZ_JBAURZ010000366.1:0-11782 GCF_049581445.1 Paraburkholderia sp.
ATTACGTATCTAAATGTAACGCTGACGAATAGATTACCTGATTCCCTGTTTTAGTGCGCGATATTGGCCGGATAATCCCGGATTGATTTTCCCGGGGTAATGACAATTGCAATCCGATGCCCTTTGACGGGACGCGCAGAGAGAGGACATTGGCGGTGTGCGCAGCGGTGTGACAGATGCGCGGGAGGGTACGAACGATCGTTTAGCGATCCTGAGTTATTGGGGATCGTTGGGGACTGAAAATCGTCGAGTAGAGGTCAAAGTGCAGGTCGAAAATACCGATGCGCTTTCTTGGAGCGCCTGGCTCGGTGACATCCCCCGCCATGCGCGGATGTCGACTTCTCAGAAGATGTAAGGGCACATTGACGACTTCAGCGTTTTGATCGCCGAAGTACGCCAGTCCCCTCCCCCGCATCGCTTATTCGCTTTTCATAACCGGCGTGTCGTGCGTCTGCGAATCTGGATATCCAAGTCCGGTTACTTGCTCATCCTTGTTCGCTCCCGTGCGCCTGCTGCAAGATGAACTCGATGAACGTCGCAGCAGCACGCGTGTGGTGTCGGTTGGGCATATAAAGCATGTACATGTGCGTCCCGAAGATGCTCAGGCGCCACGCGTCCAGCGCGGTCACCACCGTGCCGCGCTGCAGATCGTCGTTCACCACATAGTCCGGCAGGAGCCCGACGCCCAGCCCCGCCAGCACCGCGTCACGCAGGAACAGAAAGTTCTCGGAAATGAGCGTCGGTTCGAGCAGCACCTCATGACGCTCGTCGCGCAGATACCCCGCCACGCGCAGTTGCCTCCCAACCACGGCAGAGGTAATGAGCGGCGCGGTGCGCAAATCTTCAAGCAACTCCGGCATGCCATTCGTCGCAGCATAAGCGGGCGAAGCACATGCGACATAGCGAACCGGCCCCATGTCACGTGCCACCAGGTTCTGCGGGGGTTCGGACATCACCCGCACAGCGATGTCGACTTCATCCCGCATCAGGTCCTCAACGCGGTTCTCGAACATCACATCCAGCACGATGCCGGGATACAGACGCTTGAACGCAATCAGCCACGCCGACATCACCAGTTGCCCATATCCGCTCGGCACGCTCAGACGCACCCGCCCCTGCAGGCTCTGGCCAAGCGTCGACACCGACTCGCGCGCCGCGAGCAGCGCGTTCTGGATCGTGCGGCCATGTTCGTAGAGTTGCAGTCCGATTTCGGTCGGCTCGACACGGCGCGTCGTGCGCCGCACCAATTGCAGACCAATCGACTTCTCAAGCTGGTTCAGGTGATAACTAACGTTGGCGCGGCTCATTTTCAAACGGCGCGCGGCCTCGCTCAGGTTGCCCGCATCAAGGATTTCCACCAGTAAGGTGAGCGACGGCACGTCCATGACGACCTCAGTGTCAAAGAAATTTTGACAGTCTGTCAACGGGCCATGTGATTGTCAATAAAACCTTTCCGCCTGACAATCATCTGGTCCGCTGGCGCCGTTCGCGCCCGCTATCGGCCAATCCGCACGGGCGCTACGCCCGGCGCTCAGGAGACACGACGATGAATGCCACTCCCTCTGTTGACGTTGTCGCGCGCGAACTGCGCGGCAAGGTCTTGCTGGTCACGATCGACCATGCGCCGGTCAACGCGCTATCCGCCGACGTGCGACGTGGACTGCTCCACGCCATCGAAGCCGCCGAGGCCGATTCCGCCGTCGCGGCTGTGCTGCTGATCGGCGCCGGACGCAATTTCATCGCTGGAGCCGACATTCGCGAATTCGGCCAGACGCCGCTGCCGCCCGCCTTGCCCGATGTCTGCAACCGCATCGAAGCGTGCAGCAAACCGGTGGTAGCCGCGATTCACGGCGCGGCACTTGGCGGCGGACTCGAAGTGGCACTCGCGGCCCATTATCGGCTTGCGGTTGCCGGGGCGAAGCTCGGCTTGCCGGAAGTGCAATTGGGCCTTTTGCCAGGCGCCGGCGGCACGCAACGCACGCCGCGCCTCATCGGTGCTCAAGCGGCGCTCGATCTGATGTTGAGCGGTCGCCATGTCGGCACCACTGAAGCACAGACGCTTGGCCTCATCGATCGGGTTGGCACGAGCGACGACATCCTCGCTGAAGGGCTCGCCTATGTGCACGAACTGTTGGCCGCACATGCGCCGGTTCGACGCACGCGCGACGCCGGTGCGCTCGCCGCCAATCCCGACGCCAGCCGCGCGGCGATTGCCGCAGCGCGAGCGGATACGCTGAAGAAGTCGCGCGGTCTGTTTTCGCCGCTGAAAATCGTCGACGCGCTCGAAGCGGCAGTCGACCTGCCTTTCGAGGAAGGTCTGCGCGTCGAGCGCAAACTGTTCTTGCAGTGTCTGGACAGTCCGCAACGCGCGGGGCTGGTCCACGCATTTTTCGCGGAACGTGAGGTGCTCAAGGCACCAGAGACACGCGCCGCGCAACCACGGTCCATCAAACACGTGGGCGTGATCGGCGGCGGCACGATGGGGGCAGGCATTGCGGTCGCGATACTCGATGCCGGTTTGCCCGTCACCATGATCGAGCGCGATGAGACCGCACTCGCCCGTGGCCGCGCACACATCGAGAAGGTCTACGACGGCCTCGTCGCCAAGGGGCGCATGACAGCCGCGGTCAAAGCGGAACGGCTCGCGCGCTGGAACGGCAGCACGGCATACGACGCACTTGCCAACGCCGATCTGGTCATTGAAGCGGTCTTCGAAGACATGGCGGTCAAGCAGGCCGTGTTCGCCGAACTCGATCGCGTCTGCAAGCCAGGTGCAGTACTCGCCACCAACACTTCGTATCTGGACATCGACGCGCTCGCGGCCAGCATCTCGCGCCCCGCTGACGTGGTGGGCCTGCACTTCTTCTCGCCCGCCAACATCATGAAGTTGCTGGAAGTGGTGGTGCCCGCGCAGGTCAGCGCCGATGTCGTGGCAACCGCCTTCGACCTCGCCCGGCAACTGCGCAAGACGCCCGTGCGCGCGGGCGTTTGCGACGGCTTCATTGGCAACCGCGTGCTGGCGGTCTATCGCACCGCTGCCGATCATATGATGGAAGATGGCGCGTCGCCGTATCAGATCGACAAGGCCGTGCGCGAATTTGGCTTTCCGATGGGGCCGTTTCAGGTCGTCGACCTTGCGGGCGGCGACATCGGCTGGGCCACGCGTAAGCGCCGCGCCGCCACGCGCGATCCCAAGGCACGCTACGTGCAGATTTCCGATCGCCTGTGCGAGCGCGGCTGGTTCGGTCAGAAGACCGGCCGCGGCTACTATATATATGCGGAAGGGACGCGCAGCGGCACGCCTGATCCGGAAGTCGAAACCATCATCGATACCGAACGCCAGCGTGCCGGCATCAAGCCGCGCGCATTTACCGATGACGAAATCATGCGCCGCTACATGGCCGCGATGATCAACGAAGGCGCCAATGTCGTGCATCAGGGGATCGCGCTGCGACCGCTCGATGTGGATGTGACGTTCCTGTACGGCTACGGCTTTCCGCGCTACCGTGGTGGGCCGATGAAATACGCCGACACGGTCGGCCTCGCCACCATCCTCGCGGATATTCGCGAGTTCGCGAAGGAAGATCCGGTGTTCTGGCAACCCTCGCCGCTACTGGTGGAACTGGTCGAACGCGGCGCGGATTTTGCCAGTCTGAATCAGGCCGCCTGAATGTGCGCTTGTGGTGCTTTACCTCATCACTCACGCCGCTGACCCAACAGAACTCTATTGAAAGAAGGCCGTTCATGGACCTCAACTTCACCCCCGAAGAAGAAGCCTTTCGCACAGACGTGCTGGCTTTTCTGCGCGACAAGCTTCCGCAACATCTTTCCAGCAAGGTGCACAACGGCCACCGTCTGACTCGCGCCGATATGTCGGAATGGCACGGCATCCTCAACGCGCAGGGTTGGCTTGCCAATCATTGGCCGAGTGAATACGGCGGTCCAGGCTGGACGCCCGTGCAGAAATTCATCTTCGAGAATGAATGCGCGCTCGCAGGCGCGCCGCGTATCGTGCCGTTCGGCGTGAACATGCTGGGACCGGTGCTGATCAAATACGGCAGCGAAGCGCAGAAACGTCATTGGTTGCCGCGTATTCTGGATGGCGCGGACTGGTGGTGCCAGGGTTATTCGGAACCGGGCGCGGGTTCCGATCTCGCATCCGTGAAAACCACCGCGGTCCGCGGGGTCGATGCGCAAGGCGATCACTACATCGTCAATGGCCAGAAAACGTGGACCACCCTCGGCCATTACGCCAACATGATCTTCTGCCTCGTGCGTAGCGCCACCGACGTGCGCAAGCAGGAAGGCATCAGCTTCCTGCTGGTGGACATGAATACGCCAGGCGTCGAAGTGCGTCCCATCATCACGCTCGACGGCGAACACGAAGTCAACGAAGTGTTTTTCACCGATGTACGCGTGCCTGCCGAAAACCTCGTTGGCGAAGAGAACAAGGGCTGGACCTACGCGAAATATCTGCTGACGTATGAGCGCACCAACATTGCGGGCGTCGGCTTTTCGGTGGCCGCGCTCAACCGCTTGCGCAAGATCGCGGCACAGCAGCAGCGTAACGGACGACCGCTTGCTGAAGATCCGCAGTTCGCTGCACGTCTCGCCCGCGTCGAGATCGATCTTGAGAATATGAAAACCACCAACCTGCGCGTAATTGCGGCCGTCGCAGGCGGTGGTGTGCCGGGTGCGGAGAGTTCAATGCTCAAGATTCGCGGCACCGAAATCCGCCAGGAGATTTCGTCGCTCACGCGCCGCGCGATGGGCGTGTATGCGCAACCATTCATTGAAGAAGCCCTCCACGACGGCTATGAAGGTGTGCCGGTTGGTCCGGAACAGGCCGCCAGCGCCGCTTCGCTTTACTTCAACAACCGCAAGCTGTCGATTTTCGGCGGCTCGAATGAAATCCAGAAGAACATCATTTCCAAAATGATCCTGGGACTGTGAAGGGACTATCCAGATGAATTTCCAGCACACAGATGACCGCCGCATGCTGGCGGATTCGCTGAACCGTTTTGTCAGCGAACAATATGGCTTCGGGACGCGCGACCGGATCGCGAAGTCAGCTGAAGGTTTTAGCGCCGAGCTTTGGAGCCGCTTTGCTGAACTGGGCATCATTGGCGCGTTGTTCGACGAAGCGCATGGTGGTTTTGGTGGAGACGGCTTCGATATCGCAGTTGTGTTCGAAAGCCTTGGACGCGGCCTCGTGATCGAGCCGTTTCTGGACACGCTGATCGTCGGGCAGGCCATCGCACGCAGCGGCAACGAACAGCAGCAGACGCTGCTGGCGGAATTGATCGACGGCTCGCGCATCGTCGCTCTGGCGCATGACGAACCGGGCACGCATTATGAAACCTCGCGCGTGTCGAGCCGCGCTGAGCGCGACGCCGACGGCTGGATTCTGCGCGGTGCCAAAGCGGTTGTGCAGCATGGCGAGCATGCCAACCTGCTACTCGTCTCAGCGCGCACCTCGGGGGACGACGGCGCCGAAGACGGCATCTCGCTCTTTCTCCTGCCGCGCGATACACCGGGCATCACGCTGCGCGGCTATCGCAAGATCGACGGTGGCCGGGCCGCCGAGGTAGTGCTCGACCACGTACGGGTCGGCGCCGACGCGCTGCTTGGCGAGGCGGACCAAGGTTATGTCACGCTCGAATACGGCATCGGCTTCGGTCTGCTCGCGCTGTGCGCAGAAGCGCTCGGCGCTATGGATGTCGCCAAGGATCACACGCTTGAATTTCTGCGCACGCGCAAACAGTTCGGCGTACCGATCGGCAGCTTCCAGGCGTTGCAACATCGCATGGCGGATCTGTTGCTGGAAATCGAACAGGCGCGTTCGGCGGTCATCAATGCTGCCGCCGCGTTGGGTGCTGCGCGGGTGACCCGGGAACGCGCGCTGTCAGCGGCGAAGTACAGCATCGGGCGGATTGGCGCGCTCGTCGCGGAAGAATGCATCCAGTTGCATGGCGGCATTGGCATGACGTGGGAACTGCCGCTCGCGCACTACGCCAAGCGACTTGTGATGATCGATCATCAACTCGGTGACGAAGATCATCACCTGGCGCGCTATATTGCGTTGGGCCGCGATCCAGACTAAAGCTTGATTGGGACCACCAACGCTAAACAGACAACGGCGATACAGCAGTCAACGTTGTCGTGCCGGAAACACATCTTAGAGAGATTCAATGCAAACCGATAAGAGCGCGGCACTGCCGCTTGCCGGCGTGCGCGTGCTGGACATGTCCCGGATTCTTGCGGGCCCCTGGTGCGCGATGGTGCTGGCCGATCTCGGCGCCGAAGTCATCAAGATCGAACATCCCGAACGCGGTGACGATACGCGCGACTGGGGCATCCGGATCGGCGCCACCGAGACCGCCTATTTCAACAGCGTCAATCGCAACAAGCGCTCCGTCAGCGTGAACCTGCAAACGCCCGAAGGGGTGGAGATCGCACGTGGACTTGCGAGCAAGTGCGACGTCGTCATCCAGAATTTCAAGCCGGGCGGCGCGGTGAAACTCGGCCTCGGGTACGGCGATTTGCGCGCCGGACGTGACGATCTGATCTATTGCTCGATTACCGGTTATGACCATACGGGCCCCGAAGCCACGCGTCCCGGTTACGACCTGGTCGTGCAGGGCGAAGCGGGTTTGATGGGCATGAACGGAGAAGCCAGCCAGCCGCCCCTCAAGTTTGGGGTTGCGGTGGTCGATCTGTTTACCGGTATGTATTCCGCTCAGGCAATCCTGGCCGCGCTCTACCAGCGGCAGCGTACCGGCAACGGTCGCTCGATCGAAATGGCGCTGTTCGATTGCGGCCTGATGATCACCGCTTACTACGGTCTCGAAGCCCTGCTGCTGGGTGAAGACCCGCCGCGATACGGCAACGCGCATCCGTCGATCGTGCCGTACGGTGTGTTCGATGCAGCCGATGGTCCGCTGGTGATCACGGTCGGCAACAACGCACAGTTTCAACGCTTTTGCCGGGAGGTGATCGAGCGCCCCGACCTGGCCGACGACGCGCGTTACCTGACCAATCTGGACCGCTCGAAACATCGCGCCGGACTGCTGCCGGAAATTCATCGTGAACTCCTCGCGCGCAAGCGCGACGATCTGCTCGCCAGGCTGACACAGGCCAATATTCCGTGCGGCGAAGTGCTGGGCTTGCATGAAGCCTTGACGTCGCAACGCGCCAGCGATGCAGGGCTCGTGAATGCGTATGACCATCCGGTGGCGGGCCGCATCGATCTGCTCTCGCCGCCTTACCGGTTCGACGGCGAACGCTTGCCGGTACGCCGTATCCCTCCGCCGCTCGGCGAGGGAACCGCCGATGTGCTGAGCGAGTTACTCGAGATCCCCGGTGAGCGGATCCACGCACTCAAAGCGGCGGGGGTGATTTGAGGGGTTGAGGCGCATGAGAAGCATGAAAACCGAGGCAGGACCGCTGGCGCAATGAATGGTGATAACGAAGTGATAACTGGGTAGGCCGCGTTCCGTCGTTCATCCCAACTCACCCTAAAGTCCTCTCGTTGGCCGCCGATAGAGCGGATAAGCCTGTTTAATTTCCCGCGCCTAATCAGCCTGCCGCAACCATGCATCGTGCCGCCAAAGAACCGCCTCATTCTTCCCCACAGAGCCTGACCCGAACCATCGCCGCCATCGTGATCGGCAACGGTTTCGTCGCGTACGACTTCACGGTCTACAGTTTTTCGGCGGTCCTGATCGGCAAATTGTTCTTTCCGTCCGCGAATCCTGCTTCATCGTTGCTGCTTTCGCTCGCCACCTTCGGCGCAGGCTTCGTGATGCGGCCGCTTGGCGCAATTCTGATCGGACACATCTCCGATAGCCGTGGCCGCAAAGCCGGTATGTGCGTCGCGCTCACGTTGATGACCGTCGGCACCTGGATGATTGCCTGCCTGCCCACCTATGCCTCCATCGGCGCCGCCGCGTCGATCCTGCTCGTCATTGCGCGGCTGCTTCAGGGGCTCGCCGCCGGTGGCGAGATCGGGCCGGCTTCAGCGTCGTTGATGGAATCGGTCGCGTATCGGCGCCGATGCTTCATGGTCAGCTGGCGCGGTGCAAGCCAGGGCGCAGCCGCCTTTGTCGCCGCGCTGGTCGGAGCCAGCACGGTCGCGGTCCTTACGCCCGCAGCCATGCGGGAATGGGGATGGCGTATCCCGTTCGTGCTCGGCGGCCTGATCGGGCCGGTCGGCTGGTTCTTGCGCCGTCACATGATGGAACTCCCTCCGGCGATTCGCGAACGCCTGTCGGCCCGTGTCCTCGCCGAGCATGCCCGGCCGCTCGCGCTCGGCATGCTGATGATGGCGGCGCCTTCGGTAAGTATCTATATCACCGTGTTCTATATGCCGGCCTACCTCGTCAGCACATTGCACCGGTCGCCCACGATCAGCCTGATGACGGCTTGTGTCTCCGGTCTCGTCATTCTGGTGGTCACGCCGCTCGTCGCCCGCATCGCCGACCGGCGAGCAAGCCGGAAGACCATCCAGTATCTGTCGCTCGCGGTGGCTGTAGCCGGCGCGTGGCCAGCGTTCTGGGGACTGACGCGCGGTGTGGACAATCTCGCTGCGCTGGTGATCATCACGGCTTACGTGGCGTTCGCCGTGAACAACGCCGGTGCGGGCTCCGTGCTCATGATGGAAGCCTTCCCGCGACACCGTCGCGCCGCGGCGTTGTCCGTGATCTATAGCTTTGGGGTGGTAGCGTTCGGCGGCTTTTCGCCGTTTATCGTGACGTGGCTCATCCACGTGACGGGGAATGCCATGATGCCCGCCTGGTATCTGATGGTCGCAAACGGGATGTCGTTGGTCGCGCTGTATCTGTTTCCCGAGAACACTCGAGGCACCGAACCCGCGCTTGCCGAACCCGCTGGACGTTGATTACCGCTCGACCGGGGTGTGCTGCAAGGCAAACGCGCGCGCCCGCATGTCTTGCGGACTGATGTCAAAAGCGCGGCGAAACGCGCGGGTGAAATCGGACCCGCTCTTGAAGCCCAGACCGTAGGCGATCTCCGTGATCTGAAGCTGCGGAAAACGCACCAGCTCATCCGCCGCTTCGCGCAAGCGGCGATTGCGAATGTAGGCCCCAAGGCCACCCTCATGCTCGAACCATCGATAAATCGTCGCGCGCTTCAATTGCAGCGCTTCGACCACATGAGTCGGCGTCAGATCGGCCTGATGCAGATTGGCCTCCACGAACCGGCGCACGCGATTGAGCAAAGCGGCCTGCAACGCAGCGCGGCCCATGCCCGTCAGGCTACTGTCCTGGCGGAAGGCGGCGAGAAGTAGCTGACCGCCTAGTTTGAGCGCGTTGGCGCCCTCGTCTGGGGCGAAAGTCGACAAGCTCTGGTGGGTGGCGACAAAGTGATCCAGCGCCACGCGCGCAAGCGGTGTGTCGAACGGGATGATCCGGCCATGTAGCGAATCACTGTCCGCGATGCCCGCGTCCACAGTCGGCCTCTGCACGAACAGCGTGAGCACCCGGCAAGCCGGCCGCTCGATGCGAAACGGCTGGTTCATATCGAGCGCGACGATCCCCGCAACCGACCCAGGCGCGCTACGTTTCTTGCTCATGCCCGTGACGTGGCCCGTTTCGCCCTCGAGATAAAGGTGGAAGGCGAAGTCCCGGCGTGCGTCGGTGGAGACGCGCGCGACCGGCCGTTCGAGCACCATGGCGTCGGTACGGACGTCGGTGAACACGCTATCGCCGACCGCGTAGAGATCGATATTCGCGCCGAATCCGTCGGTGAGTTGGCCGCTGGTGGGCGGCACATCGACGGCATGCCCGACCCGATTGCGCCACGCGAGCACTTGCTGGTCCGTGGCGAGCGCCCGCGTGCTGAAGCTGCTCGTGCGCAATGAAGCGCTCCGTTGCTCCCTACGTAATAGCTGATCCGGGGACATGCGTTGATTCATAGGCTCGAAAAGGTTGCCGGTACAGCGTCGTTTGTGTCACCCCCGTGTACGCCTTACAAAAAGACCTGCCACGGCAGCGGTATAACTGAGACGGATGGTAAAGCCTTTCTGCAAAGTCGCAATATCCTTGAATCATAAGAAGATCCCAAAACCGGTTGTTGCGAGTGTCCGAGAGATTCGCGTGTTTACGGCGCATTTTGCCAAAAGCAGAGATCGGCCATCGCCAATCCGGCCTGACAGGGGCTTGTGTGGAGATTGACGAGGTACGTTCCGGGGGCCGAAATGAATGCGGTAAATAAACAAGCGTCAAACGAAGTAGAAGGGTTGCGCTCGGCGAATCTGGCGGATATTGAGCTTGACCATCTGGAGCGCATGGTGCAGTACGTGACAAGCAGCGACGGACTGAAAAATAAAACGCAGCTGGATCGCGAGTACTGGGAGCGACGCCTGCGCTCGTTGGCGCAAACCCACGATCTGGTCGTCACTCAACGGCGTCGCGTGCTTACGCTGCTCGACCGGCTTGAGAGGGAAGCGCTATTCACACAGCGCGGACGCACAGCGGCTTGAGCGAGCCACGCGGGTTGGTATAAAGCATACGCCCGCGTCTTCGATCTGCCGCGTTCCCAGAAAAACCACGCACACCGCCCGGTGTGCGTCTTCTTGTTCTCAGTGGGAAGCCCGTCAACCGACCGGGCGACCTGCATCCATGCGGTTGGCGCCTGCGCTACCGCTTTCTCATCTCCCCGCCGCCGTTTCAGCTCGCCCTTGCACGCTCCGCTCGTTTACGCTACTTTATGCTCGATTATGATCGATTTGACCAACCGAGCACAAACGCGCAATGCAACGAACCCGCCAGGAAGCAGTAGATGGGCTACTGCCCGACGAACGCGAACGCCTGATCCTTGAAAGGCTGCGGACCCAAGGCCGCGTGCTGGCCTCGGAACTCGCGGTCGAACTCAATACCTCCGAGCACACCGTTCGCCGCCATCTGCGCGATCTTGCCGACGCCGGCCACTGCAAACGTGTCTATGGCGGCGCCCTGCTGGCCTCCCCGGCTGATCGAACCGCCTCGCAGCGCATGGGGGAAGCGGTCGAGCGCAAGCAGCGGCTGGCCGTCTGCGCGGCGTCGATCGTCCAGGAAAGGCAGGTTATCTTGCTGGATGCGGGGTCGACCAATGTCGCGATTGCGCAAGCGCTTCCGGACCACGCCGACCTGACCGTGATCACGAACTCGCCCGAAGCGTGCTTGCGTCTGCTCGATCGTCCAGGCTTCAACGTGATCCTCGTTGGCGGCCGGGTGGGTAAGGACGTGGCGGGCGCAGTCGGCTCGATTGCCCTGCTCCAGATCCAGCAGATCAAGGCCGACCTGTGCTTCCTGGGCGCCTGCGCGCTCGATCCAGACGAAGGCATCGCCGCCTTCGAGGCGGAAGACGCCGAACTCAAACGTGCCATGGTGAAGGCGAGCGGACTGGTCGCGATCGCCATGACCTCGGAGAAACTCATGACCGCAGCCCCTTTTGTTGTCGCCCCCGCCTCCGCGGTCGACTATCTGATCGTCGAAGCAGAACTCAGCGCCGATCGTCGACGCAAGCTCGCCAAGGTCTGCGATACCGTCGTGGTCGCACAAGCATGAAGCCCATCAAGGAGCGAATCGCCACGCTCGCGGTGTTTCTTGCCAACGGCTTCGGGATCGGCGCGTGGGCGGTCGAAGTGCCACGCATCAAGGAACACCTTGCACTGAGCAACGCTTCGTTGGGCATCGCGCTGTTTGCGTTCGCGCTCGGCGCCATTGTTACGATGCCGCTCGCGGGACGGCTGGCGCCCCGGCTCGGCAGCGGACGCGCGACC
>NZ_JBAURZ010000367.1:0-13413 GCF_049581445.1 Paraburkholderia sp.
GCAAAGCCTGGGTCAGCAACGCGGCCGCAACCGGGCTCCGGCAAACGTTGCCTTCACACACCATCAAAACGGCGGTCATTTCGCAATGACTCCCGCTGTCAAACCGGTGCTGATCAGCGGCATCAGCAGGCTCAGCACACGATTGAAGCGAACCAGGCCGCTGCCGTCGACATACACGACGTCTTTCGGTTGCAGTTCGAAATCTTTGGCGAGCAGCATTGCAACCGGCGAATGACCGTCGAGGCGGAAGACCTGCGGCTCGCCCGTCAGCGAACCGCGAATCACAAACATCTGGGCAGCGTCGGCCGTCGAGGCATTCACACTGCCTGCCTGCGACAACGCATCGGCGAGCGTGATACGTCCGGTTCTGCGCGGAATCGCGGAAACCGGCTTGTTCACTTCGCCCATCACGTACACGTCGTTTTCGTCGCGTGACATCACGCGCAGTACATCCCCGGCTTTCAGGTACAGCCGGGACGGGCTCAAGCCTTGATCCAGCATTTGCGTCAGATTCACGCGGTGCGACTGCCCGTCGCGCACGAGCACAAGATCGCTCTGGTCAGCGGTCTCGCTGAAACCGCCGACGCGGCTGACGGCCTCATAGAGCGTCATGGGGACGTCGTTGAGCGCCAGTGCGCCAGGGCTACGGACTTCACCATCGACGTACACCTGGTGCGCCCGGTATGAAGCCATGCGCACGGTCACCTGTGGTTTAACGAAGTATTTCGCCAATGCGCCGCTCAGAGACTGCCGTATCTCGTCCGTACGCAAACCGGCCACGTGCAGCGTGCCCGCATACGGAAAAGTGAGGTCGCCGTTTTGGTCGATGACGAATCCCGCAAGCGGATCGGCGGGTCGCGCTGAGGACTGCGTCTGCGAAGAACCCAGTGCGGCCGCTAACTCCGGGTGGTCCCAGACCACGATTTGCAATACGTCTCCAGCGCCGACCACGTAGGCCTGCGGCGTGCCGGACAGCATTTGCGACAGTTCGAGTTGCTGCTGCTTCCGGCTCTGCCCAAGGCGCGAGATCAGCGCGGCGTCGAGCTCGGTGATAGCGATCTCCGGCGTCCCTGACGTCGCGTCCGCCTTCTCGCTTGCCGTGTTCGCACGCGTCTCTCCGGAGGAGACGGAAGCATTCGAGGAATCCGGCGTATCCTGCAGTCGCGATGTTTGCATCCGCATGCCCGGCGCAACGGCGCACGCGCTAGTCAGCAGAACAACCGCCGCCATCGAGATCCCAAGCCGACAGACCGGCTTGGTGAGAGTCACCGCTAACATCGTATTCAACCTATTCTTCAAGCGAGCGTGCCGAAGCCGCTCATGCTGCAAACAAGCGCTCGGCCCTATCCATGTTTCATCGAACGACATGCCTTGCTTCGATTAGTAGTACTTTTCGATTCAGATACGTCAAGCTACGTAAGTGCGCTACGTTTCAATATGCATTCCGGTGCCGTAACCCCTTCACCACCGTTGAAAAGACGATCCGCATGTCCAGTCCGAACGACCAGTTACGCAGGTAGTACAGATCGTGTTCCACCCGTCCTTGCATCTTTTCAATGCGTCGGTCTCCCCGCGAAAACCGTTGACCTGCGCCCACCCGGTGATACCCGGCTTGATCCTGTAACGGTGGATGTAGCCATCGACAATCGTCCGGTATTGATCGTCATGCTCGATCGCGTGGGGTCGCGGCCCAACCACCGACATTTCCCCGCGCAGTACATTCAGAAACTGCGGCAACTCGTCAAGGCTCGTGCGACGCAGAAACCCGCCGACGCGCGTAACGCGCGGATCCCCGCGCGTCGCCTGACGCACCGTGCCTGACTGCTCCGCATGCAAGCGCATCGAGCGGAACTTGTAGATGCGGAAGACGCGTCCATCCGCACCTTTGCGCCGCTGGGTAAACAACACCGGCCCCTTCGACGATAGCTTCACAGCCGCCGCGATCGACAACATTACCGGCAGCAGACCCAGCAGCACCACCCCGGCAAACAACCGATCGAACGCCGCTTTCTGCATCAAGGCGTACGGGGTCATTGGCGAGGCCATCAGATTGATCGCCGGCGCACCGATCAGATCGACGACGTTCCGTTCGAACATCGCGAGGCCGCGCACGTCAGGAATCAGGCGCACATTGACGAGGTCGCCGCTGAATTGCCTGAGCACCCGGAGCGCGGCGTCCTCCTCGGACATCGGCAGTGCGAGCCAAACTTCCTCGATCTGTTCACGCCTGACCCAGTCTGCGAACTCCTGCAGACGCGCGAACGAGGGCAAACCGGGGAAATCGGGCTCACTCCCGGGCTGCGTGTTGAACGTGGCTACCACCCGGAAACCCGCGTCCGGTGAACTCAAGATATTGGCGATCACGCTGTCACGATGCGCACCGGTTCCCACCACAGCCACCATGCGCAGATTCCGGCCTGCACGCCGCACCCGGCCGAGCACCACGTGCACGAGCAACCTTGATGCGACAAGCGCTGCCGCGGTTATCGCGGTCCAGGTCACGCACCAGAGCCTGGACACAGACGCCGTGCTGTGAAACAGGAACATCATGGCAAGACCGCCGCCCTGCACGACGACCCAGCCCAACACGATGTTGATGCTCAAACGCCATTTCGAGCGGCCGCGCCACGAGTCGTACACCCCGAACCATGGCAGCACCAGGATGGCGAAAGTCATATCAAAGGCGACGAACGCCACGACTGCGCCGTCGAGAATCGAATGGTCGGCGATTGGCACGCAGATCCACAGCGCCAGGGCCGCCCCAAACGCGACTAACATCACGTCGAGCAAACGCGCCAGCACGCTTTCGAGGTCGGCGAAGTTCCGGCCGGTGGTTTGATTAATCGCCGTGTACATCGCATCCAACCTGGCAACCGATAGCGCTGTGGCATTGAGCCGACGCTTCGACGTGACATGCCTGGGTTGAGAAGCTCCCGCCCGCGAACACGGCGGGATAGCTCAAATTGATCCTCGGCTTCATCGCATCACCCTCAACACTCCGCACGCAATGCCGCTTAACTGCGTCGCTTTACAAGAGGTCGAAGTTTGCTCTCACTCCCAGCTCCGCGGCGTGAGAAATTTCCCAATCACGCGCGACATTCGTCAGACCAAGAAAGACGAGTCCGGAGCAGTCTGAAATCCTTCCCAGGCGTCTAGTGGGATATTGAATTTAATCGGGCGTAAGCCATGATCAGAAGCGCGACCTGAGGTTTGTAGCCGGCAATCTACCCGAGCGTGTGCGCAACTTCCGTGGCGCTCCGCTAGATAACTATTTTAGGGTTGCACGTGGCCGGTCAGCGAATGACGCCGAAGCGCACCGCGCTTGCTGTGGTGGCACGGGGAACGACGATTCAGAGCGGCTCACGCAGCCGCCGCTGCTTCTATCTGTGTGTGGCGCGCAGCTGGACAGATTCCCGGCAAGAGGAGGCAGTGAGTGCAGATCGATGAGCGGCTCGTCGCCGAATTGGACATGGTGGCGCCAAGCATGCGTCACCATGTACGAGCGCTTGAATCGCGCAGGATAAAGCGTCAGTTGATGAAGAAGGCCGCAGCGCCCATTGCGGCCGAACACCTGTAGTTGAAGTCCGGATTGCGCGTGGACCCTTGCCCACTCCCCCGCCAAGCGTCACGACTGCGTGTAATAACCCGCCTGCTCGATATCAGCGAGAAGCGCTGGCCCGCCAGGCTGCCAACCCAACCGCTCCCGCGTCCGCTGGCTGGAGGCCGGGATGTCGAGCGCCGTGAACATCCCGATCCAGCCGAAGTGCTCATTCGCTTTCTCGGGATTGATACTAACCACCGGCAGGTTCAGGCAGCGGCCAATCACGCTGGCGATCTCACTAAACGGCACGCCTTCCTCGGCAACCGCGTGATAGCACGCTCCGGCGTCCCCCTTTTCAAGCACGAGCCGGTAGAGATGGGCCGCATCGAAACGGTGGACTGCGGGCCACCGGTTGAGTCCATCTCCCACGTAAGCCGAGACGCCCTTCTCGCGTGCAACCGCGATGAGCATTGGCACAAAGCCATGATCGCCATTTCCGTGCACCGATGGAGCAAGGCGCACCACAGAGGCACGCACGCCGCGCGCCGTCAACGAGGCCGCGATCTCTTCAGGATCACGGGGAAATGCCGGCATAGGCGCACGAACATCTCCTTCATTCGCAATACGGCCCGGCGCCAGAAGCGCAACGCCCGAAGTCACGATCAGCGGCCGGTCGGAGCCTTCGAGCGCCGCGCCGAGTGCCTCCAGAGCGCGCCGTTCCGCTGCGCTGTTCTCGGCGAATTTTGAAAAGTCGTGGTTGAACGCTGTATGGATCACGCCGTCCGCAGCGAGTGCGCCGCGTTGCAGGCTGTCGATATCTTCGAGCGAACCGCGATGCACCTGCGCGCCCGTGGCGGCAAGCGACGCGGCAGCCGTCTCCGAGCGCGCGAGACCCAGCACCGTATGCCCTGCATTGATCAATTCCTTGACGACCGCAGAACCAACGAAGCCTGTTGCGCCGGTCACAAATACCTTCATGGAAACTCTCCTGATCCAAAGTGGACCAGAGTCATTCTTGGCGTGTACGCTATCGCGGTAAAGTAGTGACGTTACACGGGTATACCGACTAACAGGATGCGAGCATGCCAACCGCGAACGACAATCCCTTGGGCGCCTACCTGAAGGACCGCCGCACCAGACTTGACCCCGCTGCCTTTGGCATTACGTTGACGCGCCGGCGCACACCCGGGCTGCGGCGCGAAGAAGTCGCCCAGCGCGCCCACGTCAGCGCGACCTGGTACACGTGGCTCGAACAAGGCCGAGGCGGCGCTCCCTCACCCGAGGTTCTGGAGCGGATCGCCGGCGCGCTGATGCTGACAGACCTCGAACGCGAGCACCTGTTCCTGCTCGGCCTGGGCCGGCTGCCGGAGGTCCGCTATCACGCAAGCGAAAGCGTGACACCACGACTGCAACGCGTGCTCGACGCACTGGAACCCAGCCCCGCCGTAATCAGGACCGCCACCTGGGACGTGCTCGCCTGGAACCGCGCAGCGACCGCAATGTTGATCGACTACGCGGCGCTCGCGCCGGAACAACGCAACCTGCTGCGCCTCATCTTCTGCGACCCCCGCGTACGCGCCGCGCAGTTCGATTGGGAAAGCGCCGCCCGCTTCGTGCTGAGCGCGTTTCGCCTCGATGCCGCACGTGCCGGGGCGACCAGTCAGGTCAGCGCGCTGGTAGACGAACTCTGCCGGCTGAGCCCGGAATTCGAGACGATGTGGCGCGAGAACGACGTCCGCGTGCACGGCGAGGCGGTCAAGCACTTGCGGCATCCCATCGCCGGGACGATCGCGTTCGAATATTCAACCTTTGCCGTCGATGGCCGTCCGGATCTCAGTATGGTGGTCTTCAACCCGGCAACCCCAGCCGATGCAGAGGCGATCAGATCGGTGATCACAGCGCAGCCGGTCACCTCACGGTAACTTGTTTGTGCGGACCGTCTGCGCGACTCCCAATCGATCAACGAGCCTTAAAACGCTTCCACCCTCGCCTGCGCCGGTGCACTTCTCTTGCGCTCCAGCGTGGTGATACAGATGAGCGAAATCGCCGCCAGCACGCTGTAAAACACCGCCAATGGCCACCACTGACCCGGATAGCGGTGCGCGAGAATCGTACCGATCAACGGCGTCAGGCCGCCTGCCAGCGCCGCGCACAATTGATACGACAGCGAGATCGCCGAATAGCGGACCCGCACGGCGAAGGCGTTCGCCATAAAGCCGGCCATCACTGCGTAGGAACTGGACATGCACATCACCGCGAGCGCGATGCCAATCACGATCGCCACTGGCCGTCCGCTCGATACGAGCGCAAACATCGGATACGGCGAGAGCATGGCGAGTGCCGCCGCGCTTTTCAGAAAACGGCCGGTGCCGATGCGTTGCGCGAACCAGCCTGACGCAAACTGCGTACCGAGTTGAATGAACGCAACGACGAAGAGGCAATCCAGAATCACGGCACGGTCCAGACCGAGCGTCTGTGTCGTGTAGTTGAGCATGAAAGTATTGACGAACCACGCACCTGCGACGCCGATCACATTCGCGCCGAGGCACAGCAATAGCGTGCGCCACGCATCGCGTATGACTTCGCCAACGGGTAACGCGGCCACGCGGCGCTGCGCCTTGAGCGCCACGAACGCGGGAGACTCGCCTACGCCCATACGAATCAGCAGGCCCACAATCAACAACACCGCGCTGGCCAAAAACGGCAGACGCCAACCCCAGTCCATGAAGGCAACCTTGTCCATGGAGGACACGGCGCGAAACGCAATCAGCGAGAGGATCAGGCCAGCGGGACTTCCAAGCTGCGCGAACGACGCGAAAAACGTGCGACGCCCTTGCGGCGCATGCTCGCTTGCCATCAACACCGCACCGCCCCACTCGCCGCCAATCGCGATGCCCTGCGCAACCCGCAGCACGACGAGCAGCACTGGTGCCAACACCCCGGCACTAGCGTAGGTCGGCAGAAAACCGATGCCTACTGTGCCCACACCCATGATCGCCAGGGTCGCCACCAGCGTCTTCTTGCGGCCGATCCGGTCGCCGAGATGGCCAAACACAAGGCCACCGAACGGACGCGCGAAGAATCCCACCGCAAAGGTGCCGAACGATGCAAGCGTGCTGAAGAACGGCTCGCTACCTGGAAAAAACAGCTTGCCGAAGATCAGCGCGGAAGCCGTGGCGTAAATATAGAAGTCGTACCACTCGATGGTGGTGCCGACAAACGCCGCGGCGGCGGCGCGTGCCGGTTGACGGCCCGCGGGGTGATCGTCTGAGTGAGGGGTCATGGCTGTCTCCGTAATATTTTGGGTTATGGCGTGCGATGCGGCCTCTGGGTGCCGTCTTCGCTTAGGGATGCTTTACGTCGTGATGCATGCCGCTAATGCTCGACTCCTTCAGTACGCCAGCTTCAAAGAGCCGCTGCTGGGTCGCCGCGTCGATGCCGAGCGTGTCCAGCACCGCTCGCGTATCGCCGCCCAGCGAGGGCGGCGCGTTACGGTACGTGGCGGGTGTGCGCGACAGCTTGATCGGTGTGCCGGTGCCGCGGTACTCCCCCATCTCCACGACCATCTGGCGATGCAGTGTATGCGGGTGACGCGCGACCACATCGACGGTCTGCACCGGACCGCAGGGCACGCCAACCTGCATCAGATCGCGCGCGAGCGGCTCACACTCGTGGTTCGCTAACTGTGCCTCGAGCGCGGCTTTCAATTCCGTGCGATGCGCGCACCGGCTGCGGTTGTCGACAAAGCGCGGATCGTGCGCTAGCTCTGCCGCGCCGAGTTGCGCGCAGAGCCGGGCAAACTGCCGGTCATTGCCGACTGCGAGAAAAATCGGCGCGGTGGCGGTGCGATAACTGTCGTAAGGCGTGATGTTCGGATGCGCATTGCCGCTGCGTTGCGGCGTGCGCCCGGAGCCGAAATAGTTCGGCAGATGCGGATGCAGCAAGGACACGCCGCAGTCATACAGCGCGATATCGATCGACTGCCCGAGGCCGCTCACGTTGCGCTCCGCGAGCGCCAGCAGCACACCGGCCAGCGCGTTGAGGCCGGTCACCATATCGACGATCGGCAAGCCGATGCGCGTTGCGTCGCCATCGCTATCGCCATTGACGCTCATCAGGCCGGCCATCGCCTGGATGACCGCGTCGTAGCCGGGCAGGCCACCAAGCGGTCCATCGGGGCCGAAACCGGAAACAGCGCAGTGGATTAACCCCGGGAAGCGTTCTCGCAGATCGAGCTCGTAGTCCATGCCCCAGCGCGCGAGCGTGCCGGGCTTGAAGTTCTCGACCAATACGTCAGCGTCTTCGAGAAGTTTCCACAGGATCGCGCGGCCCTCGTCGCATGAGAGGTCCACCGCAATCCCCTGCTTGTTACGGTTGACGCCAGCGAAATACCACGCCGTATCGCCAAAGAACGGTGGCCCCCAACCGCGCGTTTCGTCGCCAGTGGGCGGTTCGAGTTTGATGACGTGCGCACCATGATCGGCGAGCGCCTGCGTGCAATACGGGCCGCCGAGCACGCGGCTCAGATCGATCACCTTGATGCCTTGCAGTGCGCCGGATGTAATGGGCTTTGCGCCGCTGCAAAGTGCGGAATTCGCGGCATTCGAGGCACTCGCCGCGTTCGTGGCGTTCGTGGCGTTCGTGGCGTTCGTGGCGTTCGCGCTGTCTGTAACACTCGCAACATTCTTGCCGTCCGGCGCATTCATGACGCGCTCCTTGCCGGCAACACCTGCATGGCTTGTTGCTGCGTGAGCGCACGTCCATTGACGAGCGCATCCAGGACGGCCGTATCATCGGCCGATGCGTCCAGTTCGAGCGGATCGACAGGCATCAGCTTGTGGCGCAGCACCAGATGAGCCAGCGCGAGACGTCGATAGTCGGGTGCGAGCTGCACACCTTCGCATGCCATCAATATCGCAGTGCTCGCGTGATACAACGCGGAGCCCGCTTGCCGGACCTGCTCGTCGTGACCGGAGTCCGCGACGCGCATCACCGCATCGCATGCGCGTGAGAGCGTCGTGCGCAACAGCGCGAGACTCGCCGCTGGCAATCCAGCCGCGCCCATCAGATCCTGCAGATACGTGCGCAGCGGTTCAAGCGCGCCGTCGCGCTTCGCGGCACGCGCGATATCAAGCGCCACGATGTTACTCGTGCCTTCCCAGATCGAACCGAGGTGGGCATCGCGCACGAGCCGCGCATCGCTCCATTCTTCGATATAGCCGGTGCCGCCGCGCACTTCCATTGCATCGCCGGTCACACGACGCGCATCGCGGCAGGCGCGAAACTTGATCAACGGCGTGAGGATTCGCACACACCTGGCCGCTTGCGCGTCGCCCGCATCGGCTTTGGTCAGCAGCAGCGCAATTTGCATGAACATCGAGCGCGCCTGTTCGGCCGGCAGCATCATCTTGAGCAACTGACGCTGCATCAACGGCATATCAATCAGCTTGCGTCCGAACGCTTCGCGATGGCGCGCGATGTGCAGCGCCTCGGTCACGGCGCGCCGCATCAGCCCGGCCGCGCGCACGCCGTTCGACAACCGCGACATGTTGATCATGTCGGCCATCTGATGAAAACCGCGCCCGACTTCTCCGATCAGATATGCCTGGGCCCCTTCCAGAACGATCTCGCCGCTGGCCATCGAACGGCTACCGAGCTTGTCCTTCAGGCGGACGATGCGATAGCGGTTGCGAGTGCCATCCGGCAAGGTCTTCGGCAGCAGGAACAAGGCAAGGCCGTTGATGCCGGCCGGCGCATCGTCTGGACGCGCGAGCACCATGGCGAGGTCCGCGTCGGCATTCGAACAGAACCACTTGTCGCCATACAGACGCCACGTGTCCGCGCCGTTCGCATTGTGTGTGTCGCCTGCATCACGTGCATCACGTGCATCTCGGGCGTCACGGGCATCACGCGTGGCGCGTGTCGCGATTCGCGCGACATCCGAACCCGCAGCCTGCTCGGTCATGAACATCGCGCCCTGATACAGCGTGTCGAAGTCACGCGAAGCCAGCATGGGCAGGAAGCGCGCCACCAGTTCCGGCGAGCCGAACTTGCGCAGCGTACGCGTCAATGAATCCGTCATGCTGACGGGGCAGCACAAGCCGAATTCCGCCTGCACGAACAAAAAGGTCAGCGCGTATTTCACCAGCGGCGGCGGTGCATGCTCGCTGTGGCTCAGCGACGCCAGCCCCAGTTCGGCATACGCGACGCGTTCTAGCGCGACGTAATCCGGATGTTTGTCGATACTCTGCAATGCTTCGCCGCGCCGCGTGCGATGGTGCAATTGCGGCGGATTCTTGTCGGCGGTGAGTGCCCACGCGTCCAGTTCGTCCGAGGCGCGCTGGCCCAGCGAAATTAGCTCCGCTTCCATCTGACGATACCGTGCCTCGCCCAGATGAAGCTTCAGCAATGGCCCCAGATCCGGGTCGCTCGTGAAGAAGTTGATGCCCCGGCTATCGGGGATGTTGGCTGAGCCGGCGGTCGGCTCGCGGGTCATATCGTTCATGCGGGTGTCTCCTGCTGCCTTGATGTCCTTTGTGGAAGCAGCATAGGAGCGCGATCGATAATCGTCTAATACAGGATTTGTCCGGTACGATAGATGGCATTTATCGTTCTTGCCGCTTTTAAACGCCGGAGGCGCCCGTGGACCTCAAACAATTGCGCTACTTCGTGGCCGTCGCGGAGGAACTGCATTTCGGCCGGGCGGCCAAGCGGCTGTTCATTTCGCAGCCGGCGCTGAGCTTCGACATTCGCAAGTTCGAGGAAGAGCTGGGCGTGCAGTTGCTCGCGCGCACTAACAAGAGCGTGGCGCTCACCAACGCCGGCCAGGTGTTGCTCGATGAAGCGCGCCGTCTGTTGCTGCAGGCGAGCGAAGCCGAGCGCATTACCGTACGTTCGGCGCACGGACTCGCTGGGCGTCTGCGGATTGGTTTTGTGAATTCGATGCTGTATCGCGGGCTGCCGGATGCGGTGAAGCGTTTTGAAGCCGATTATCCGAATGTCGAAATCGTCCTGAAGGAGATGAATACCAGCGAGCAGGTGCATGCAATCCAGCGCATGCAGATCGATATGGGTTGCGCATTCTGGGGCAATTTTCCGGCAGACGTGGTGTCGACGCCGGTTTTTTCCGAGCCGTTCCTATGCTGCCTGCCAGCGCAGCATCCGCTGGCAAAGCGCAAAAAGATCGACCTGCGTCTGTTGGCGCAGGAGCCGTTCATTCTGTTTCCGCGCACGGTGTCACCGCATTATCACGATCTGATCATCGCGCAGTGCGTCGGGGCGGGATTCAGTCCACTGATCCGACACGAAGCGCGCTTGTGGCAGACCGTGGTGACCATGGTGGAGTTCGGCATGGGCGTGGCGCTCGTGCCTTTTACGCTGCGTCAGGTGCATGACGACCGCGTGTCCTACTTGCCGTTGCAGGGGAAGACACTCGAATCGGAGGTACTGCTGTTGCGCCGCGCGGGCGACGCGGAGCCGGTCACCGAGCGGTTTGGAGAGTATCTGCGCGATGCCGCGCGCGAGTCGCGGTTTGCATAAAGGGTTGCCTTGATGCGGCTTGCCTGGAACGGCTTCCGTAGCGGCCATGCATGAAGCGGTTCGCTTAAACGGCTTTATATGAAGTTGCTTGCTCGCTGTGGCAGCCCCATGCCATGTCCATCAAAGCAGATCATCCGCATCCGCCCCCGCAGCGGCGGCGTCCGCGTTCTCGCCACCCACCACGGCGCGCTTGCGCCGCACGTGATACGCCGTCAACAGACCATGCGCGACCATATCGAGCGCCGGCTTCACCAGGCCGTTCTTGTCGGTCCACACCTTCGGCGTCAGCGCCCCGCTCAACGCGACGCTATCCGCATCGCTCAATGCCAGCAGTCCGGTCTGAACTTCATCGTCGAACGCAATCACATTGACGAATAACGTGTCGCCGTCACCCGTGGTCGCCCGCACCTTGCAGGTCACAAAACGCCTGCCGTTCTGTCCAGTGCGGATCTGGGCCTCGCCATACAGACGCCCACCTACCAGTCCATCGATCATCTCATCCGCTCCTGTGCGTTGCTGTGCATGACTCACGCGAGACGTCGTGTTTCGCGTGAGCCGTATGATCCCACGAGCGGATGAGATCGAGGCGTTAAAACGCGCTCTTTACCACGCCGCCGTCAACGCGCAACGCGGCGCCGGTCGTCGCCGAGGCCAACGGGCTCGCGACATAAGCCACCAGCGACGCCACTTCTTCCGTCGTGGCGAAGCGCTTGATCAGCGACGTCGGCCGCACGTGCTCGAAGAAATCCTTCTCGACCTGCTCTGCCGATTTGCCATCGGCCTTTGCGAGGCTGTCGACAAAATCACCCACGCCGCGCGACTTGGTCGGCCCCGGCAGCACGCTATTGACGGTGATGCCGGTGCCCGCAACCGATTCGGCGATCCCGCGCGCCACCGCGATCTGCGCGGTTTTCGTCATGCCGTAGTGAACCATTTCGGCGGGAATCTGCACCCCGCTTTCGCTCGAAATGAAGATGATGCGCCCCCAGTTGGCACGCTTCATCGACGGCAGGAACAGGCGTGCAAGACGCACACCGCTCAATACGTTGACATCGAAAAAGCGCTTCCAATCCTCATCCGGAATCTCTTCGAACGCCTTGGGCTCGAAAATACCCAGATTGTTGACGAGAATCTCGACATCGGGATAACGCTGGGCAACTTCATTGGCCACGTCAGCCTGGCTCAGATCGCCCGCGAAGCCCAACACGTCGGCGCCGGTGCTCGCCTTCAACTCGGCCACCACCTTGTCCACCGCTTCCTGCTTGCGGCCGTTGACGATCACGCGCGCGCCCTCTTGCGCTAGCGCTGTGGCGATTGCCAGGCCAATGCCCGCGGTGCTGCCGCTGACCAGCGCCAGTTTGTTCTTCAGTTGCAGATCCATGTTCGTTCCTTTAGTGACCTTTTCAGGCAGGTGAATGACGCGCGCGGCCACATGGCGGCAAGCGTCCAAAGCGTGACGGGATCAGTCCACGTCCAATTTACAGCAGACCGCCGCCGTCGACATCGACGACCGCGCCGGTCATGAAGCCGTTGGTCATCACCAGCCAGTAGGCCTGGGCGAGATCATCGGTCTGTCCAACCCGTCCAACCGGCAGGCCGCTGCCGGCCTGTGCCGCCATAGCCTTGCGCTCGGCTTCCGGCATCTCGCCCCACATGCCGGTCTCGACCATGCCCGGGCTCACCACGTTCACCCGCACCGGCGCCAGCTCTTTCGCAAGCGTCTTGCCCATGTTTTCGATGGCAGCGTTCATGGTCGCCTTGACGAGTGCGCCAGGCACGGCTTTACGCGCCAGCAGCCCGGAGGTCAGCGTGATCGAGCCGGTTTTGGCAATGTAACGCGCAGCGTGTTTGGCCGCGCGCATCTGGCCGAAGACCTTCACGTCGTAGGCTTCCCTGGCGGCGTTGATATCCAGGTCCACCAGTTTCGCCGAACTGATCACCGGGCCTGACGTGACGACCAGATGATCGAGCGCGCCGAGTTCGCTGAAGAAGCGTTCGACGGCGGCCTCATCCGTGATATCCACGCTGGCCGTTTCGATTTCCTGCGACCACCCGGCAGGCGCCGGACGCCGCCCAACCGCAATCACGCGGGCGCCTTCCGCTGCGGCCCGTTGAGCGACCGCGCGGCCAATGCCGGACAGTCCACCGATCACGACCACCGTTTGCTGTTTCATGATGACCTCTCATATGAGATTGACGATGAACTCATTCTGATTGCGTGCCGCCGTTTTGATAATTGGCGTAACATTTGAAGAACTTTCAAATCCGGAAAGACAATGGCGACGGACCGGCTCGGCGATATGCAACTGTTCGTGGAAGCGGCGGCGCTGGGC